>NZ_CP056199.1:611089-916634 GCF_013782625.1 Enterobacter sp. RHBSTW-00994
GTTTTTACCTTGCTCAATGCTACCGCCCATCGCGAGGGCAGAGCCCGATACGGCAGTCAAAACGGAAAGGAGAAGGATATTAAGCTTTTTCATGGTGTACGCCTTGTCATCAAATTAATCTGAGGACACCTTAGCAAGCGATGTTTACGACTGCAAATGTGATTGTAGTCACTGTTTTATGCTGTTTTTGTTATTTTTATGCTTTGATAGTGTTGTGGTGACGTTGTTTCATTGCGACGTCAACAGGTAACATTTTAGCGTTTAGGCGAAGTTTAATTTTCAGGCTAAACCTAAACTGAACGGGGCAGGAATAATGATTGGAAGTGAATTAATTAAGGTTCTAATAGTTTCCAAAAATGTTTCTATTGTCACAGATAATAACGTAAATTTACATTTTAAAGATTAAAATATACTCAATTATTCCTGGTGCATGGGTATTGATGGCACTAATGCTTGCTGCCTCTTTGTTTTATATTGCCATGGGAAAGGAAAATTTCTGTGTAAGGCGATTGTGATTTTTGCGTTGCTTGAACCGATCTTTTATCTACGCAAATTCTGATCCTTCTCTCAAAGAGAACGCTGAATCTCCATTTACTCAACACCAGAGCATGCATACACTTTTTCCCGGATGTAATGAATGGCAAGGCGTGACCATGTATTACAGGGATGACATTATCCGTTATTTGCAGTCCAATAACATTCTCGCATTGAAGCTTGACCAGGCAGTAACAGGTGTACATAAGGCGGTATCAAACCAGATTGAGATAATAGGTGCTGGCGCAAAGCGAGTACGGTATTACACGTCATGCTTGCCGATGAATACCAGGATGTTTGTCAGAGACAAAAGACAGAAGATGTCCGGTTTACATAAGGTGTGATGCATCTTTTGCAACAGGGTGATGTTGTTTATGAAATGCTCAAAATATATTTTGAGGAAAGATTTAAAGACAAAACGTCTGCGCAGTTAGAACACATCAAACAAATGTTAATGGCGGTGAATGTTCACATAGCTTCCAGTTCGCTGACAAACGCCGGATTCGCTTTAGCAGCAGCATCGACCGTAGCCGTTGGTATGAATTCGGCACACTGGTTGGCGGTTGGACACTGAGAGGAATCGCGGCAGCGGGTATATATGGCGTTGTTCAGAATGCAGCAGATAGTTCACATCGTCTTCAAATTATTTACCCTGAATACTACGCAGCGCTATATGCGTAAGAGCTGGAAATGATGTACTTCCTGATCGAACCATTGTTTGAGCGAGCCAATGCGCTTAAATCACAGTGGATATCGGATCGTGGTATTGCCTATATTATTGCTAAAATGGTTCGATAATTTATGATGAATCTTATTAGGTGTTTTTTTTAAGAGATTATTCAAATCATTATTTTCAATGTATGGTCCCTTCCTACTAACAATTTTGTTCGCAGTCATTTTCGCTCGTTTTTTTCAGATGCTCCTATTTGGTTAGTGCCTTTGTTCTTCGTATTCATGATTTTTATATTTTCTCGTTATGTAAAATGGTGAAAATTCAACGGTAATGTTTTTTAAAACATTAATAAGGATATTGTATGTCTACTCCAGCACACTTATGGCTCGATGATGAAAATGGTTCTCCTATTCCAGGCGGCTGTATAATGCCTCGGCGTTTAGGCTCTATCGAATTAAAATCCTTCTCTCATGGCGTAACCATCCCTGTTGACCCGAACCTGGGAAAACTCACCGGAACACGCGCCCATCGTCCGATTGTGATAGTTAAAGAGTTCGATCAAACGACCCCCTCTCCTGTATCGCGCTGTCTGTGAAGGCCGTACCCTGAAGAAAGCCACAATCAAGATGTACCGAATCATGGAGTCCGGTGCTGAGGCAGAGTATTTCAATATCATTCTTGAGAACGTAAAACTCACAACAGTTTCACCATACCTTTCGTCTAATGGACTGAGCAGTACGCATCTTGAAACGCTCGAATTACGTTATGAGTCGATAACCTGGAAGTATACGGAAGGGAATATTATCTATTGTGATACCTGGAATGATCGATGCACTGTATGAAGCCATCACCCTGGCCCTCTCCCACAGGGAGAGGGAAACAGTATATTCGACTATTTTCGTAACCCGGCAAACCCCGCCCGAATCTCTTCTTCCGGCAGTTGGATCCCAATAAACACCATTGTGCTGTGCGGTTTTTCATCGCCCCACGCTCTGTCCCAGTCGGCGCTATACAAGCGCTGTACGCCCTGGAACAGCAGACGGTTCGGCTCACCGTCGATCCACAGCATCCCTTTGTAGCGCAGTAGCTTGTCGGCAAACGACAGCAGCAGGTTTTCCATCACGCGGGAAACGTCGCTGATATCCACCGGATAATCCAGCTCGACCACAATCGACGACACGTCGTTTTGCTTGTCGGCCATAAAGTGAAAACGCGGCGTTGAGGTGACGTTTTCTTCCAGCATAAAACCGTTGGTGTTGAACAGCTGAGAAAGGTCGATATCCCCGTGCGTCACGGTGTAGATCGGCGCGCGAGCATTGATGCGGGTCAGGCGTTCTCGCAGTTGTTCACTCTCGCCTGCGACATCGGTTTTGGTCAGCAGGATGCGGTCGGCATAGCCCACTTGAGACTGGGCGATGGTGAACTGGCTCATCTGTTCGTCGGCGTGAACGGCATCGACCAGCGCGATGACGCCGTCCAGCAGATAGCGTTGGCAGAGGATGTCGTGCGAGAAAAAGGTCTGGATAATCGGGCCTGGGTCGGCCATGCCGGTGCACTCAATCACCAGTCGGTCGAAATCAATATCGCCGCGATCGCGACTGTCGAGCAGATCGAGCAGGGCATCCTCTAATTCGTTAGAGCGGGTGCAGCAGATGCAGCCGTTGGTCAGGGTTTTGATCTGCGTTGCGCGGTCGCCAATCAGCTGGTCATCAACGGAGACTTCACCGAACTCATTTTCGATGACGGCGATTTTGAAGCCGTGTTTTTCGTTGAGAATATGGCGCAGCAGGGTCGTTTTGCCCGCACCGAGAAAGCCGGTGAGTAAGGTAACTGCAATCGGTGTCATGGTCTCTCCTTTAACAGCAGCGTACGCCGCCTTCTCCACTTCCGCCGTAGCGCGCTTCCTGACGCTCGCGGAAAAATTCGCTGTAGGTCATGCAGGGCTTATCCGGATGATTGGTCTTCATATGCTCAACGTAGTTGTCATAGTCCGGAATGCCAATCAGCATTTTTGCCGCCTGACCGAGGTATTTTTTTGCTTCGCCTAAGTTACCAAACATAACGCATCCTGATAAGAAAAAGCCCGGCGAGGGGGAGTCGCCGGGCGTTGTTTCCCCTCACCTCAACCCTCTCTCAACAGGGAGGGTGAGGTTTGTGGATTAGTGGTGTGACGAGGTCTTCACGCCGCCTTCCGGAACAGGCACGTATGGTGTCTCTTTATCCGTACGACCTTGTGCGTTACGCACATTAATCCAGGTTTTGATGCCGTAGAAAATGATGCTGTACACCACGACCAGGAACAGAATACTCAAACCTGCGTTGGTGTAGTTGTTCACCACGATATGGTTCATGTTCGCAATCTGCTGTGCCGTCAGGTCACCGCCGCCAGCGGCAATCTTCTCTTTGTACTGGTTAGCCATGAAGAAGAAGCCTTCCAGTTGCGGGTTGGCGCTGAACAGTTTCAGACCCAGTGCCCAGGTGGTGCAGAGCAGCAGCCACAGAGCCGGAACAACCGTGACCCAGATGTATTTGGTGCGTTTCATTTTCACCAGTACAACCGTGCCGAGTACCAGTGCAACCGCTGCCAGCATCTGGTTAGAGATACCGAACAGAGGCCACAGGCTCTTCACGCCGCCCAGTGGATCAACTACGCCCTGATACAGCAGGTAACCCCACAGGCCTACACAGCCCGCAGTGCCCAGCACGCCAGCCACCAGAGAGTCAGTTTTCTTCAGGAACGGTACGAAGTTACCCAGCAGATCCTGCAGCATGAAGCGGCCAGCACGCGTACCGGCATCCAGCGCAGTCAGGATGAACAGTGCTTCAAACAGAATACCGAAGTGATACCAGAAGCCCATATCGGCCCACGGCAGCACTTTGTGGAACACGTGTGCAATACCGACAGCCAGCGTTGGTGCGCCACCTGCACGGTTCAGAACCGACGGCTCACCAATGTCTTTTGCGGTCTGCATGATCTGTTCAGGCGAGATCACAAAGCCCCAGGAGCTGACGGTTGCGGCCGCATGGGCGCTCGCATCTTTCAGCTGTGCCATGATCATCGCGGCGTTTTCACCTCCCATCTCATGCAGGTTCGGCATGGTAATGCCTAAGCCGGCTGGTGGGGTGTTCATCGCAAAGTACAGACCCGGTTCGATAATGGAGGCGGCAACCAGCGCCATGATTGCGACGAAGGATTCCATCAGCATTGCGCCGTAACCGATCAGGCGAGCGTCTTTTTCGTTCGCCAGCAGTTTTGGTGTTGTACCGGAAGCAATCAGAGCGTGGAAACCAGATACCGCACCACAGGCAATGGTAATAAACAGGAACGGGAAGAGCGCGCCTTTCCACAGTGGACCTGTGCCATCAATGTACTGGGTGACCGCTGGCATTTTCAGATCCGGGTTGAGGATCACAATGCCGAGCGCCAGACCGACGATAACGCCGATTTTCAGGAAGGTCGCCAGGTAGTCACGCGGAGCCAGGATCAGCCATACAGGCAGCAGGGCAGAGATAAACGCGTAGCCAATCAGTGCGAAGGTAATGGTGGTGTCTTTAAAGGTCAGCGCCGGGCCCCAGTATGGGTCGTGCGCGATGATGCCGCCAAAGTAAATAGAAGCAACCAGCAGAACGATACCAATCACCGAGACTTCGCCTACGCGGCCTGGGCGGATAAAGCGCATGTAGATACCCATGAACAGGGCAATCGGCACAGTTGAGCAGACGGTGAAGACGCCCCACGGGCTTTCGGCCAGCGCTTTCACCACGATCAAGGCCAGCACCGCCAGGATGATGATCATAATCAGGAAGCAACCGAACAGGGCGATCGTACCTGGTACGCGACCCATCTCTTCTTTGATCATCTCACCCAGAGATGCACCGTTACGGCGAGAAGAGATAAACAGCACCATGAAGTCCTGTACCGCGCCCGCCAGTACGACACCGGCCAGCAGCCACAGCGTACCCGGCAGGTAACCCATCTGCGCGGCAAGTACCGGCCCAACCAGCGGCCCCGCACCTGCAATCGCGGCAAAGTGGTGACCAAACAGCACATAGCGGTTGGTGGGAACATAGTTCAGGCCATCGTTGTTAATGACCGCCGGAGTGGCGCGCGTTTCGTCAAGTTTCATGACCTTTTGCGCGATGTACAAGCTGTAATAGCGGTACGCCACCAGATAGACGGAGACAGACGCGACCACGATCCACAGGGCGCTTACGTGTTCGCCCCGGCGTAATGCGACAACCGCCAGACAGAAAGCGCCGAGGATCCCGAGTAATGCCCAGGGCACGTGCTTAAGTAGTTTTTTCGTATCCATAATTAGACCTGGTTTTAAGATGAAAAATGGGTCAGGGTTCGTTGTGAGGAAGTATTGAGTAATGCTGAGGCGATCTTGCCAGACACGCGTGTGTGTAAAGGAAGGTAAATCGGTGAGTGGTTGTAAGTCGTGGGTAAGCGGTCAAAGATGCGGACGAGTGGTTCAGGCTCGCCGCAATCGGGCGTCATTATGTGATTAAGATCACTAAGATTGTTCTTCAGGAACTTGTGTCAGATAGCCTTCCAGAGTCTCAAGGAGTTTATCCTTGAGCCACTCCGGTTCTAAAATCTGGATATTGGGCAGCCAGTAGAAAATCAGCGGCAGGATCTGATTCTCATGTGCGGCCTGGCAACGTAGCGTTATGCCCCCGCTCTGTTCGGCGATTAACGCCTGCTCCGGCAGCAGATTACGTCGTCTGAAGTAGTGTGAAATATTATCGTTAATGAATATTTTCACTTCGAAATTATCTGTTGATACCCAGGGATCGAGGCTTTTCTCCAGTAATTCAACCGCATTATTGTCAGGGGTAAATGTGGTGCTTTGAATATCAAACCAGCTTATCTGACTCAGCGAGAAGGATTTTAGTCGGCTACTCTCGGTCGCTTGTAAATACCATATATTTTTTTTGTTAATGAGTTTGTAGGGATTAATGAGGCGCGTCTTGCCTTTATAAACGATCTGGCAAACATTACGATTCTTAATCGATTTCTCAATATTGGGTAAATGGCGACGAATATCCGTTTGCACAGTATGTTCTGCATCATTGCTCAGAATAAGAATATGGTTATCGTCGACGCGTGACTCGAGTTTTTGCCAAAACTCCGCGCTCCGGTCAGGGAAAAAGCTATCAGCATTCAGGAAGTTAGCAATGGTGTGATGCAGGCCTTGTCCGGCGGATATTTGAGCAGAATGAATCAGGCGATATTGCCCGCTTCCGGTGTGTTCAACAATGGGAGAAAGCGCATTCAAATCCCGGTATACGGTGCGCTCAGTAATTTTAAATTTTTCCATCAGTGCACTGCGGTTGACCACACCGTTTAAATGTAGCTCCATCAGAATATCGACCAGACGTTCAGCCGAGCGGCTCCGCGTCGAATTAGCCATAAGGTATTCCTGTCTATTTTATGATGATGCGCTGAATTATGCAGATGGCACTGACAGGGAATGTCAGTATTCAGACACAAAAAATTTATCTTATGGTTATATAACGGCGTGATTTAGCGGAAACATTAATATTATTTGCGGGGGGATGCGCTGGCCTGAGAATAGCCAGCGCATTGGGGATCATACGACGGCGTCAAGCTCCCCGATTACCGGGTGGAACTGGCGTTTAAAATAGATCAGACCGTGGCCCTCTTCACTCAGGATGATGTTTTTAATTTCAACCAGATAGACAAGATGCGTGCCGATGGTTTGCACCTGGCTTATCACCCCTTCAAGGCTTGCCAGCGCGCCTGTCAGTACCGGTTGCGCGAGCGGGCCTTTTTGCCAGCAGGAGAGGGTAAAACGATCCTCCATCGCCATTCCGGTCATCCCGGCGAAGTGGCGGGCCATGATCTCCTGCTCGTGATTCAGTACGTTGACGCACAGTTTTCCATTTCCCTGAAAAACCGGGTTCATGGCGCTGTTGGCGTTGATGCACACCATCAGTGAGGGAGGCGTGTCTGTGACGGAGCAAACGGCGGTGGCGGTAATGCCACAGCGGCCGGCTTCCCCTTCAGTGGTCACAATATTGACCGCTGCCGACAGGCTGGCCATTGCATCGCGAAAACGCAGGCGTTGTTCATTGGGTTGCATTGAAACCTCCCGCTGCGTTATTTCAGCAGCTTATCCAG
The DNA here is from genome assembly GCF_013782625.1 of Enterobacter sp. RHBSTW-00994. NCBI lineage: Bacteria > Pseudomonadati > Pseudomonadota > Gammaproteobacteria > Enterobacterales > Enterobacteriaceae > Enterobacter > Enterobacter sp. RHBSTW-00994. The sequence goes on from NZ_CP056199.1 coordinate 618,445, forward strand.
CATGTTGATATCGCTGTTGTTGTGCAGGTGTGGCACAGTCCAGCCGTGTTGGTCGTACTCGGACATACAGCGGTCGACCATCGCCATCATCTTGTCCATGTTACCGGAGGTCTGCGCCTGACGCAGGCACTGCAGGCGGATCTCATCCTGGCTACCGGAGTAGTTAATTTCATACAGCTCATGGCGGCCGCCAAACTCGCTGCCAATGGCATCCCACATCAGTTTCAGGATCTTGATGCGTTCGACATGATCCATGCCGTTGGAGCCGCGAACGTATTTCGCCAGATACTGATCGATTTGTGGGTTATTCAGATCACGGGCACTGGACGGCAGATAGATCAGGCCGCTGGTGACGTTACGTTCGATAATGTTTTTGATCTTGGCGTAGGCCATCGGGGCCATTACGCGGTACGTCTGGAGCGCGGCATGATCCGGCAGATATGCGCCGTTGACCCATGGGGTGGCTTCAGAGCACATGGAGTCGCTCAACGCCCAGAACATATTGCGCCAGGCCACCACTTCACCGAGATCGGCCTGTACACCGCGGAACTCCAGCGTGCCGGTACATTCCAGCGACTTTTTCAGCAGGGCGGTGATGAAGTCGAGTTTTACCGCCAGGCGCACACAGGCCTGAAGCGGGTACATACGGGCAAAACCGCCTTCCATTGTCCAGCGACGGCAGCGATCAAAATCGCGGTAGATCAGCACGTTTTCCCACGGAATCAGCACATGATCCATCACCAGAATCGCATCATTTTCGTCAAAGCGGCTGGAGAGCGGGTAATCGAATGGGGAGCCGGTCGCACCTGCCACCATCTCGTAGGAGGCGCGAGAAATCAGTTTTACCCCTTCTGCGTCCATTGGCGCGACGAACATCAGGGCGAAGTCCGGGTTGTCGCCCATCACTTGCGCTGATCCAAAGCCGATCATGTTGTAGTGAGTGAGCGCTGAGTTGGTTGCCACCACTTTTGCCCCGCTGACGATGATCCCGGCATCCGTCTCTTTCTCCAGCTTGATGTAGACATCTTTCACTTCATCAGCGGGTTTATGGCGGTCAATAGGCGGGTTCACAATCGCGTGATTAAAATACAGGCCCGTTTCCTGGATGCGGGTGTACCAGTTACGGGCGTTCTGCTCGAACTGGCCGTAAAACGCCGGGTTGGCCCCCAGGGCGCAACCAAAGGCGGCTTTGTAGTCGGGTGTACGTCCCATCCAGCCGTAGCTCAGGCGTGACCACTCCGCAATGGCATCGCGCTGCTGGCGGAGATCGTCTGCACTTTTCGCCACGCGGAAGAACTTATGGGTATAACCGCCGCTGCCCGTATCGGTTCCCCAGCACAGCGCGTCCTGCATCTCTGGCTTGTGCAGTGCATCGTACATTTGTGCAACGGATGCTGCCGCATTGCGAAATGCAGGATGGGTCGTGACGTCTTTAACGCGTTCGCCATAGATGTAAATCTCACGCCCATCCTGCAGGCTCTTCAGATACTCTTCGCCGGTTAAGGGACGTGTGGCGCTTGCGCGGAAATCTTCAGGTTTCATAGGGACCTCTTCAGTATTAATCGGAATATTATTGTTAAATTTATGTTTTGTTTTTGTTGTTTAATTGAAGCGCGAGAGGCGCGTGGCGTGAAGGGACGATTGGGACAACGGCGGGTACTTTTCGGGCGGGTGCGGGTTTTGTGATCGCGGTCCCCTCACCCTAACCCACTCCCCAGAAGGGAGAGGGAACAATTACCCTCTTTCCCCTTTAGGGAGAGGGGTAACCGGTACTTTCTGCGCCCGGTACGCGCTGGGTGAGCACCCGACCAAGCGATTAAAAAAACGTGCGAAATAGGCCGGATCTTTAAACCCAAGCTGCCAGGCAATTTCGCTTACGGCCCTATCGGAGAACAGCAGTAGACGCCTGGCTTCACGCAGTTGTCGGTCAAAGATCAGCCGCTTGGGCGGGCGGTTGGCAAAGCGCCGACAGATATCAGTCAGGCGCGATTCGGTCAGATGCAGCTCGCAGGCGTAGTCCGGAACCGTCCAGTGCTGGTGGAAATGCGTGTCGATCATCTGGTTAAAGCGCTGGAACAGCTTCAGTTCGCCACGCATCCCACTTGCCGCATGATCGTCGAGCCTCGCATTACGCAGCAGGAGGGTAAACACCGCCTGAGCGAGGAGTACCAGCGTATGCTCGCGCCCTGGCAACTGCTCGGTAGACTCTCGCTCAATCAGCTGCCAGTAATGCGTGAGGGCGGCCAGCTCATCCGGCTTATCGGCCAGTGACAGGCACATACCCGGCAGACCGAACGTTTCCCGCGTGCCAGGGTAGAGCACTTCCAGCAGGGGCCAGATCAGATCTTCTCGCACCGTCAGCACATGCCCGTCGCTGTCTGATTCCGTGATAAAGGCATGCGGAACGGACGGCGGCGTAAGGACAAACAGCGGAGCTTGCACCGAATAGCGGTGATCGTCGAGCTGTAGCTCGATCTGCCCGGTATCGAGAAAGTGCATCTGAAAGTACTGATCATGGCGATGTGCCTGCATATCGCGGCCAAAAAAGGCCGCCATACGGGCAAATGACTGGTAGTGCACATCGTCCGTACCCAGACTTTCGTCATACTCTTTGCTGATATCAATATTGGCGATCGGGCTTTGGCACATAACCGCTCCTTACGGCGTGGCGCGCGGACGCGACGCTTTCATCGGGATCGTCCAGATAATGATCGCCCCAACAACCAGCAGGGCTGCCACAAACCACAGGCCGCTGTTGAAGCTGCCAGTTAAATCTTTCAGCCAGCCGATCACAAAAGGACTGAGCGCCGATCCGATGTTGCCGGTGGCGTTGATCACCGCAATCCCGATGGCCCGTGCGCGGAAGCTAATGGATTGATCTGGTGTGGTCCAGAAGATCGCCATCGCGCTAAAGGAGCCGGTGGAGGCCATGATGATCCCCAGCAGTTGGATCATGCTGTGGCTGGTTGCGGAAGCCAGTAACCAGCCCACGGCAGCAAACAGATACGGCAGGGCGGTGTGGTGTTTGCGTTCCTGGTACTTATCGGAATGTCGGCTCCAGTAAATCATGCCAAGAATGGTGCAAACTTGCGGGATGGCGGCCAGCAGGCCAATGGTGATATTGCTGCTGCCCTCGTTGAAGCTTTTGAGGATCTGCGGCGTCCAGATGCTGATGGCGCTCAGGGTGTTGGTCAGGCAAAAATAGGCCAGCGTATACATCAGCACAATCGGAGTGAACACCTCACGCCACAGGCTGCGTTGCTGCATGGCGTGATGGCTGATTGCCCCTTCGGGCTGCACCAGCGTCAGCCTGTCGTTATCCATCATCTCCTGCAGGCATTTTTTGTCATCATCGGTCAGCCATTTGGCTTTGGAAGGGGAGTCATCCAGCCAGAACCACACCATGATCCCAAGGAGAACTGACGGGAAACCTTCCAGCAGGAACAGCCACTGCCAGCCGTGCAAATTCAGTATGCCATCCAGCGCCAGGATATAGCCGGAGACGATAGATCCCAGCGCGGTGGTGACGGGCATGGCAATCATAAAGAGGGCATTGGCGCGGGCACGGAAAAACGCCGGGAACCAGTAGGTTAAATAGACCAGAATACCCGGCAGAAAACCGGCTTCGGTAATGCCCACCAGGATACGCAGGATGTACAGGCTGTTCGGCCCGGTGGCAAACATCGTTGCAGTAGAGGCTACGCCCCACAGCACCATGATGGTGGCGATCCAGCGTCGTGCACCGACGATCCCCAGCATGATATTGCTGGGGATCCCGAAGATCACATAAGCGGCGTAAAACAGGGTCGTTGCCAGACCAAACATGGTGGCGCTGAGGCCGAGATCACGGCCCATCGTGAGGCCGGCAAAGCCGATATTGATGCGATCCAAAAACGAAAAAATAAACAGGACGAACAAAAATACGATCAACCGACGAAACAGTTTGTTGATGACCGCCTGTTGCCGGGTGGTCAGTTGCTTATGCTGATTTGCCGGATCGAGCTGGTCCGGAAGTGCTGATGATGTATCGCTCATTGTCTTTCCTCTGATGGGAATTTTTGTAGGATGCAGCGGGTGTGTTGTGGGTAGCAGCGTTAATACACGCCTGAATCTGGCGCTTTTTGTCCTGCGCCAAAGCGTTCCGCCAGCGCTTCTGCTGCGCGGGCCAGCAGGGTGGTATCGACCCCAACGGCGACAAACAGCGCGCCGAGTTCAAGGTAACGTTTTGCCAGCACCTCGTTCGCCATCAGGATGCCGGGCGCTTTGCCCGCCGCGCGGATCTGCGCAATGGCCTGTTCGATGGCGGCCTGAACGTAGGGGTGCTGCGGATCTCCTGCAAAGCCCATATCGGCACTGAGATCCGCAGGGCCGATAAACACGCCGTCTACCCCATCGATATCCAGGATCTGCGGCAGATTTTTCAGCGCTTCACGGGTTTCGATTTGCACCAGAACACACATGGCATCGTTGGCCTGATGCAGATAATCCGGTATGCGGTTCCAGCGTGAGGCGCGTGCCAGTGCGCTGCCCACGCCGCGAATGCCTGCGGGAGGATAACGTGTCGCGCTAACCGCCAGACGCGCTTCGTCGGCGTTTTGTACCATCGGAATCAGTAGTGTTTGTGCGCCAACGTCCAGCAGTTGTTTGATCTGCACCGGGTCGTTCCATGACGGACGCACGACCGGCTGACTGGCATACGGCGCAATGGCCTGTAACTGGGTCAACACAGTTTGCACGTTATTAGGCGCGTGTTCCCCGTCGATCAGAAGCCAGTCAAAGCCTGCACCAGCCAGCAGTTCGGCGCTGTAACTGCTGGTCAGCCCCAGCCACAAACCGATTTGCGGGCGGCCGGCTTTCAGCGCCTCTTTGAAGCTATTTTGCATGTGGATCTCCTTACACAAAGCGGCAGCTAATCGAGCCCATGTTGCCGTAGTCGACATGGAAGGTATCGCCTTTGCTGGCGGCAACCGGTCGGGTAAATGATCCGCCAAGGATGATTTGGCCGGGTTCGAGTTGGACATCATACGGGGCCAGTTTGTTGGCCAGCCAGGCCACGCCATTGGCCGGATGATTCAATACGCCAGCCGCGACGCCAGTCTCCTCAATCACGCCATTGCGATAGAGCAGGGCGGAGATCCAGCGCAGATCCAGGGCGTCAGGTTTAATGGGACGACCGCCGAGGATCACCCCCGCGTTAGCCGCGTTGTCCGAAATGGTGTCGAACACTTTGCGTGGACGCTGGGTTTCAGGATCGATGTTGTGGCAACGGGCATCAATCAGCTCCAGTGCCGGGATCACATAATCCGTCGCGTTGTAGACATCAAACAGGGTGCAGTTCGGGCCGCGCAGCGGTTTCGCCAGCACAAACGCCAGTTCTACTTCGATGCGTGGGACGATAAAGCGCTCAGTCGGAATATCGCTGCCGTCGTGGAAAAACATGTCGTCGAGCAACGCTCCGTAATCGGGTTCACTGATCTGTGAACTGGCTTGCATCGCTTTCGACGTGAGGCCGATTTTGTGGCCTTTCAGCACGCGGCCTTCGGCGATTTTCAGGCTTACCCATTCGCGTTGTACGGCGTAAGCATCGTCGAGGGTGATCGTTGGGTAATCGAGTGAGATCTGGCGGATCTGTTCCCGGGACTGCTCAGCCTGATGCAGACGGCGGGCAATCAGGGTATGGGTATGTTTGTCGAGCATAGAAAACCTCAGCGAAATAACGCGTGCACATTGTTTTGTTTGTAATTGAGCGTCGGGTGCAGCTCATCAAGCTCGAACGACAGCGCCAGATAGCGGCTTGCCATCAGTTCGGCAAAATGCGTTTTGATAAGCCCGAACAGCATTTCACCAACGGCTTCCCGGCTCTCCAGACTGCGACCCGCACCGATTTTCAGCGTCATATGTACAAACGCGTAGTCGTGCTTGCCGTCAGCCATCTGCCAGGTATCCAGCCAGTGTGCGCGGCTGCGAATACCTCCCAGAGGGAAAACACCGGTGGCGGCCAGCGCCTCGTTCACTTTGGCGAAAAGACCCGGTAAATCGGCCTGCTCGCGGATGTTGTCCGTACATTCAGCGATAAAATGCGGCATGATGCGTCCTTAGGCAGGGAGCGGAAAAACAGCGTTAACCTGGCCTGTACCGGAGCTGGCGAACAGCTCCGTCAGGAACTCCACCTTGCCGTCGTACTTGTCCCAGCCAAGCATGCCGAGCAACATGACGGTGTCGTGCATATTGCCCTCGCCGTAGCAGTAGTCGGCGTATTCCGGCAGCATATTGCAGAACGCTTTAAACTGGCCTTCGCGCCACAGTTTCACCACGCGCTCGTCCATCTGACGATCAAACTCGCGGGTATAGCTGTTCATCCCTTCTTCCGCGCGCTGGTCGTCAATAAAGCGGTGTGACAGTGAACCACTGGCAAGTACGGCAACCGTACCGTCATATTTTTCAATCGCGCTGACGATGGCCTCACCCAGCTTGCGGCTGTCGGCAAAGTCGTGAACGGTGCAAAACGCGGAGATGGAGATCACCCTGAATGTCTTGTCACTGTTCATGTAGCGCATCGGCACGAGCGTGCCGTATTCCAGTTTCAGGCTTGGGATGTTGTGCGCTTTAGCTCGCACGCCAAGCTTCACTGCTTCGTCGGCGATGAGTTGGCCGAGTTCCGGATTGCCGTCGTAGTCGTAGGTCATATCGCGAATAAAGTGGGGCAGCTCGTTACTGGTGTAGAGGCCGGAGAAATGGTCCGCACAGTTGATGTGGTAGGCGCTGTTCACCAGCCAGTGGGTGTCGAACACGATGATTGTATCGACGCCGAGCTCCCGGCAGCGCTTGCTGATCTCTTTGTGCCCGTCGATAGCCGACTGACGACAGCCATGGTTTTTCCCCGGTAGCTCAGAGAGATACATTGACGGAACGTGGGTGATTTTTGCGGCTAAGGCTAATGTGCCCATTTCAGACTCCCCATTTTGGAATTGGATGGTCGCCCATGGAGATGCAGACGTTTTTCATCTCGGCGAAGACCTCAACGCTGTATTCCCCACCTTCACGGCCCGTACCAGAGGCTTTCACGCCACCAAACGGCTGACGAAGATCGCGGACGTTCTGGGTGTTTACGAACACCATGCCCGCTTCGATACCCCGCGCCAGACGCAAGACCTTGCTGATGTCCTGTGTCCAGATGTAAGACGCCAGACCGTATTCAATGTCGTTTGCCAGGCGCAGGCCTTCCGCCTCGTCTTTAAATGGCAGCAGACAGGCGACGGGGCCGAAGATCTCTTCCTGCGCCACGCGCATACGGTTATCGACATCGGCCAGTACGGTGGGGCGCAGGAAATTGCCGCTGCGAAGGTGTGCAGGCAGATCGGTCGGCTTATCCGGGCCGCCCGCCAGCAGGGTTGCTCCCTCTTCAATCCCCAGACGGATATAACCGGAGACTTTCTCCCAGTGCTGATGGCTAATCAGTGCGCCCACCTGAGTCGTCGGATCGGCTGGATCGCCCACGCGCAGACGGTTAGCACGCTCGGCGAAGCGTTTCACGAACTCCGGATAGATACTTTTCTGAATGAAAATGCGGGAACCGGCGGTGCATCGCTCGCCGTTGATGGAGAAGATGGTGAACAGGGCAGCGTCCAGCGCGCGTTCGATGTCCGCATCTTCAAAAATCAGCACCGGAGATTTCCCCCCAAGCTCCATTGAGTACTTTTTCAGGCCGGCGTTCTTCATGATGTTGCGACCAGTTGCCGTACCGCCGGTAAAGGAGACCGCCCGGACATCGTGATGGCGTACCAGCGCGTCACCTGCGGTTGCACCGTAACCCTGCACGACGTTCAGTACACCCGCCGGGATCCCGGCTTCCAGCGCCAGCTCGCCCAGACGGTCGGCCGTCAGCGGCGACAGTTCAGACATTTTCAGTACTGCAGTATTTCCGAGCGCCAGACACGGCGCGACTTTCCAGGTCGCAGTCATGAACGGAACGTTCCACGGAGACACTAACGCACAAACGCCGACGGGCTGCACCAGCGTGTAGTTCAGCATTTTGTCGTCAACCGGGTAGGTCTTGCCGTTCATCTGCTGGCATACCTCGGCGAAGAATTCGAAGTTGTGTGAGGCACGCGGGATCAGAACGTTTTTGGTCTGGTGGATCGGCAGACCGGTGTCGGCGGTTTCCATTGCCGCGATGTCTGGCACGTTTTCGTCGATCAACTCGCCCAGGCGACGCATCAGGCGAGCGCGCTCTTTCATTGGCAGGTTGGCCCATTTCGGGAAGGCCTCTTTTGCCGCGGCAACGGCCTGGTTCACATCGCTTTCGCTGCCGGAGGCCACTTCCGCTAATACGTCGCCAGTTGCGGGATTCGTGGTCGGGAAGTAGTCGCTTCCCGCGATGTTTTTACCGTTGATCCAATGGTTTATCTTTTTCATTTCACGCTTTCCTCACTGACAATTCGATTGACCAGACGTCCCACACCTTCCACTTCCACGATCACTTCATCGCCAGGCTTGACGTCAGAAAGGCCTTTTGGCGTGCCGGTGGCAATCATGTCGCCTGGTTGCAGGGTCATAAATTCGCTCAGGTAAGCAATCAGGAACGGGATGCTGAAGATCAAATCTGCGGTGGTTCCTTCCTGGCGCAGTTCACCGTTAACCCAGGTGCGCAGGGCTAAATTGTGTGGATCGGGGATGGTCTCTTTCGCCACAACGTTTGGGCTGATGGGGGTTAACCCGTCACGGCTTTTTACCCGCAGGTTTGGGCGGTAGTAGTTTTCCAGATAGTCGCGGATGGCGTAGTCGTTACACACCGTGTAACCCGCGACATAATCCATTGCTTCAGCTTCACTGACCTTGCGCGCCGTTTTGCCGATGACCACCACCAGTTCCGCCTCGTAGTGCATGTATTCCACATTGTGCGGGCGTACTGACGCCTGGTTGTCGCCGTTAAAGGTGTTCGGCGCTTTGATAAATACCAGCGGTTCGGTAGGCGGCTTAAAGTCCAGCTCGCTGGCGTGATCGGCGTAGTTCAGTCCGAGGGCAAACAGCGTGGCGTGGGGATGTGGGCCTTGCGCAGTAGAGACCTCACGCTCGTCAACCACCGGGTTTTCAAGCGTTGGGAAGCCTTTTGCCAGAATACGCACGCGATCGCCGGGGCGAAGCGCTACGCGGGTATGCGGTGTACCAATCAGGATCGCATCGCCGGGGTTTAGCGTGGCGAACTCACTCAGCGCGCTTAACAGCTCTGCGGCACTGCGCTGTAAATCACGGGTGTTCCAGTGATCCGCTTCGCGGCCGTTGATTTCGGTGATGATGGTCAGGGCATCGATGTTATCGACGGTGGAGAGTGCTCCCAGTGGGCAAAATCCGTCGCGGCATTTGGCTTTAATCGCCGGGCGATAAAAGCTCTCTTCCGGCAGGCTCACTTCGTTGGCGAGCGCATATCCGGCAATGTATTCCGCCGCCTCATCCACGCGGACTTTGCTGGCTGTTTTACCCACGACCAGCGCAACCGTTGCGCCGCTTAGCACCGTTTCCCCCTGGGGGAGCGGGATCGGTTCACCTGCGCAGATCACGGTATTGTGCGGTTTGATAAACCATACCGCTGTTTTCGGTGGTGTGTTGTAGGGGGCTTTTTTAAACGCCTCACTCCAGGCTTCACGCTGGCTTTGATGGTTTAGCGCGACGGCAAAAACAGTACCTTTCATTCACATACTCCTCAGGCCGGAAGTCCGGGCTGTGATTTCATTAATATGTTAATGATCTGGTTTTATGCTTTTGCTGTTTATTTGGCAATCAGAAGTGAAAAATTTGTGATATGAATAACAATAAACTTACATTTTGTTTTTGATTATCAAATAAATCATGTTGTTAATGAAATTCATTGGTTTCTGTTAGACTTTTTTGCTGAAAATGTGTTGTTTATAAAAACATCTTTTATGAATTGTTTACTTGTTAATGACTATTGGGGAGAGGTTATGCATGACTCATTAACCATCGCGCTGTTGCAGGCCAGGGAGGCGGCAATGTCTTACTTCCGGCCGATTGTGAAGCGGCATAACCTGACGGAACAGCAGTGGCGCATTGTGCGTGTGCTGGCGGAAAGCCCATCGATGGATTTTCACGATCTGGCATTTCGCACCTGTATTTTGCGCCCAAGCCTGACGGGCATTCTGACGCGCATGGAGCGTGACGGGCTGGTGTTACGCTTAAAACCAGTGAATGACCAGCGCAAGCTGTATGTGTCGCTGACCCAGGAGGGCAATGCGCTGTATCAGCATGCGCAGGCGCAGGTGGAAGAGGCTTATCAACAGATTGAGGCGGAATATACGCCGGAGAAAATGAAACAGTTAACGGCGCTGCTGGAAGAGTTTATTGCGCTGGGAAACCGCCATATTGCTGAGCGGGGAGGTCAATAATGGAGAGTGCAATGGAAACAGTAACGCTGTCACTGGAAGAGGCCTACGCGCTGGCGCATAAGGTGTTGTGCGAGAATGGCTTTAATGAAAAACATGCCGCTGTGATTGCACAAAACGTTACCCATGGGGAGCGTGATGGCTGCGCTTCTCATGGGCTGTGGCGGCTGCTGGGGATTGTCGAGACGTTACGCAAAGGTAAGGTTTCACCCGATGCTGAGCCGGTTATCACCGATACTGCTCCTGCCATCGTTAAGGCTGACGCGGGTGGCGCATTTTCGCTGCTGGCGTTTGAAAGAGCCTTACCGCGATTGATTGAAAAGGCGCGCGGTTGCGGGATTGCCGCACTGGCGATTAACCGCTGCGTACACTTTTCTGCGCTGTTTGCCGACGTTGAGCCATTAACGGAGGCCGGGCTCGTGGCGCTGGCCACCACTCCCAGCCACGCCTGGGTTGCCCCTGCAGGCGGAACACAACCCCTGTTTGGCACAAACCCGATTGCGTTTGGCTGGCCGCGTGGGGATGCGCCGCCGTTTATTTTCGATATGGCCACCAGTGCTGCGGCGCGCGGTGAAATTCAGCTCCATCAGCGTGCAGGAAAAGCTGTGCCGGAAGGCTGGGGGATTGACGGTGACGGACAGCCCACAACGGATGCGCAGGCGATCCTTGATGGGGCGATGTTGACGTTTGGTGGGCACAAAGGGTCAGCGCTGGCGGCAATGGTTGAATTGCTGGCCGGACCGCTGATCGGTGACATGACCAGTGCAGAATCACTGGCCTGGGATGACGGCGCCGGGGGGCTGCCATATGGCGGAGAACTGATATTAGCCTTAGATCCATCCCGTTTCTTAGGGAATGACGCGGCGGTTCATCTGGCGCGTGCTGAGACACTTTTTTCGGGTATGCAGCAACAAGGTGCGCGGTTGCCTGGCGAGCGCCGTTATCTTTCTCGTCAGCGCAGCAGTCGCGACGGTGTAGAGATAACCCATTCACTTTTCAGGGATATATCTTCTTTGGCGAATTAATCATCTGTACCGTCAACATAACAAGAGGGATTTTGTCCCTCTTGCCAGTACGTTTTTCGTAAAGTTTTCCTTTTCCAGGCCGAAAATTCTGTTATCTGTCTGATGGAAAGAGAAAACATGTTAAATCGAATCAAGATTGTCACCAGCTTATTGCTGGTTTTAGCTATTTTTGGTCTGTTACAACTCACCTCTGGTGGTCTTTTCTTCAATGCCCTGAAGCATGACAAAGAGAATTTCACCGTCCTGCAAACCATTCGTCAGCAGCAATCTACGCTCAACGGTAGCTGGGTGGCGTTGCTGCAAACCCGTAACACCCTGAACCGTGCGGGTATCCGCTACATGATGGATCAGAGCAATATTGGCAGCGGCGCAACCGTATCTGATTTGATGCAAATTGCCTCTGCTTCTCTGAAACAGGCGGAAAAAAACTGGGCTGACTACGAAGCTCTGCCGCGCGATCCGCGTCAAAGCGACGCCGCTGCGCTGGAAATTAAACGTAACTACGATATCTATCACGGCGCACTGGCGGAACTGATCCAACTGCTGGGTGCAGGAAAGATTAATGCGTTCTTCGACCAGCCGACGCAGAGCTATCAGGATGGTTTTGAGAAGCAATATGTGAACTATTTGCAGCAGAACGACCAGCTGTACCAGACGGCAGTGAGTGACAGCAATAGCTCATATGGCCAGGCTATCTGGGTGCTGATAAGCGTGCTCATTGCGGTGCTAGTAGTGATTGTCGTTGTCTGGCTGGGCATCAAGCAGACACTGATTTCCCCACTCAATCGACTGATCGACAGTATTCGCCATATCGCCAGCGGCGACCTGGTGAAGCGTATCGATGTGGAAGGTTCTAACGAGATGGGCGAACTGGCCGATTCTCTGCGTCATATGCAGGGTGAGCTGGTGCGTACCGTGGGTGACGTGCGTAACGGAGCGAACGCCATTTACAGCGGCGCGAGCGAAATCTCCATGGGTAACAACGATCTCTCCTCCCGTACTGAGCAGCAGGCTGCCTCGCTTGAAGAGACCGCGGCTAGCATGGAAGAACTGACGGCTACGGTTAAGCAGAACGCCGAAAACGCCCGTCAGGCGAGCAACCTGGCGTTGAGCGCATCTGAAACCGCACAGAAAGGGGGGAAAGTGGTGGATAACGTGGTGCAAACCATGCGTGACATCGCGGGCAGTTCGCAGAAAATTGCCGACATTATCAGCGTGATCGATGGTATTGCCTTCCAGACCAACATCCTCGCACTGAACGCTGCCGTCGAAGCCGCACGTGCGGGTGAGCAGGGCCGCGGGTTTGCGGTGGTGGCCGGTGAAGTGCGTAACCTGGCACAGCGTAGCGCCCAGGCGGCACGCGAAATCAAGAGCCTGATTGAAGACTCTGTCGGTCGGGTTGAGATTGGCTCAACGCTGGTCGAAAGTGCCGGTGAAACCATGGGTGAAATCGTGAATGCGGTAACCCGTGTGACTGATATTATGGGCGAAATTGCGTCTGCTTCCGACGAACAAAGCCGTGGTATCGACCAGGTTGGTCTGGCAGTCGCTGAGATGGATCGTGTGACTCAGCAAAACGCCTCGCTGGTGGAAGAATCCGCTGCCGCTGCGGCTGCCCTGGAAGAGCAGGCGAGCCGTCTGACTCAGGCTGTTGCGGTGTTCCGTATTCAGCAGGAACAGGCCCGTGCGCGCGAATTTACCTCAGTGAAAACGGCTTCAGCGCCGGTTATGGCGCGTAAATCGGCCTCTACCGATGCCGGTGATAACTGGGAAACTTTCTGATGTAAAAACGCCCTGTTCAGGCAGGGCGTGACGTTAACATCAGGCGCATGGCACAGCGTGATCCATACGTGAGACCGTGCGCTGTTTCTTCCTCTCTTTTCTGGCGTAACTCTGCCGGTAGTTCTTCATCTGACACCATCGCAAACCCCAGACGCATATAAAATGGCGCATTCCACGGCACATCCCGGAAAGTGGTCAGCGTGAGGGATGCGCGTTTCTGCATGCGCGCCTTTTCAGCAACACAGGCCAGTAGCTGGCGACCAATGCCTTTTCCTTGCCATTCCAGATGAACCGATAACTCCACAATAAACAGCGACAAGGCATGAGCGTCGGCCAGAACAAAGCCTACGGGTTGCCCATCGGCAAGCGCCACCCAGCTCATTTCCTGTTCGGCGAAGAGTTGATGCTGCTCAACAGAAATGCCGGGACTGTCAGCAAGCCAGGCGAGTGCAGGGAGATCGCGAAAACGTTGGCCCGCAGAGTGTTCAATGGCGGGCAGGGAGGTGATGTCAGCCTGCGTGGCAGGACGGTAGGTGATTTTCATGGCCTGAAGTATAGCGCGGTGTGTAGCAGCCCCGACAATATAACGTTTGCCGGGGCGGTCGTGAGGCTTAGTCTTTTCGTGGGTCGCTGATCGGTTGACGCACAAGGAAGATATAGGCCAGCGCGCCGATTGCGGTGACGCAGCCGCAGATAATCAGCGCCAGGCGGAAAGAGTGTGTGGTATCCACAATGAACCCGGTGATGATCGGGGCGAACGAGGCGCAGATAAAGCTCGCAAAGTTCTGGATACTACCGACAGAGGCTGTCATGCGCGATGCCACGGCAACGTGGATCAGCCCCCAACAGGATGTTCCGGCAAAATGGATACAGAACAGCGCCATACCGATCAGCAGGACAGCACTCATCGAGGTGGTGGCATTTGGGACGATGAAAGTGAACGCCGCCGAGCAGAACATGCCGGCAATAATACAGATTTTACGGCTTTTGATGGGGGCCATTCCTCCTTTGACCAGCCAGTCAGTGACATAGCCGTTGACTAACATACCGGCTGCGCCAAACAGGAAGGGGATCGCGGCCATCAGGCCAGTGCTTTTTAAATCCAGGTTATAGGAGGTTTGCAGATAACCCGGTAGCCAGGCCAGATAGAGCCATGCTGTGTAGTTGATACCGCTGAAACCCAGCATCATTCCCCACATGGTGCGGTTGCGGAACAGGCTACGCCATTCGGCAAAGCTCAGTGGATCGCGACGCACATTGATACTGCCTGCATTGAGGTAGGCCTGTTCGACGGGTGTCAGTTCAAGCTGTTCGCGGTTGCGGTAAAGCATGTACCAGCCAATGGCGAGAAAAACACCCAAAATCCCGATGGTAATGAACATGCCACGCCAGCCCATCACCAGCATCATGGCGGCCAGAATCGGCGGACTGATTGCGACCCCAATGGTGGATGCGGCGTTGAAGAAGCCCATCGGGCGACCGCGCTCTTTAATGTTGAACCAGTCGTTGATCACCTTCACACCGCACGGGTTCATTGGCGCTTCACCAATCCCCATGCCGATACGCACCAGAACGAATTGCGTGAAGCTGTGCACCATGCCGGAAAGCGCCTGGAAGAGTGACCAGAAGAACATGCCCAGCCCGAGCATAATACGTGGACCTTTACGATCTAACAGCGGTCCGCAGGGAAGTTGTGCAATACCGTAAGCCAGAGAGAACACGGACAGCAGTGCGCCAATTTGCGTTGCGCTGAGTCCCAGTTCTTCACGAATGGTTAAATTCGCAACGGACAAAGAACTGCGATCAAGATAATTGATTACCGCAGCAAAGAATAAAAGAATCATGGCTGTTGTCTGAATTCGTTTTATTCTGCTACTGCGTTGAATCATTCCCTCAGGCGGCACTGAAATATCCGCAGGTGAGGGAGCGTCGAATGAAGAACGCGGATCCAGGGTAATATTGTTTTTTTCCACGCCGGACTCCTGAATGTTATAGTTTTATTGTCTGGGCAAGCTGTTGTTGCACAGAGTGGATTTTTAAAATCAGCAGTGAAATAAATTAATCACCACCGCTCACAAATCTTTTTAATGCAGTCGACTGTTTGTGAGCATAGGTAAGGGATATTTTTCCGGCGTTTTAATTTTGATGAAACCGTGCACTTGATAGAAATTTGCTGTTTTTAATCCGTTCTTAATGAGAACCCTCACTACTCTGATTGATCGACCGAATCATCGATTGTTTGGCTGAATTCAAATGGTTACAGAGTGCCAGAGTGGCATCCAGGTCACTGCGGCAAATCAGTGCGCTGAGAATAGTCATGTGCTCGTCAATGGCGATGATGTTGCGCTGCTTGAGATCGCTCTCATCCCATTGGTAGTGAAAGTGGAATATCACAGAAATGATTTCAAGTGACTGATTAAAAAAGATGTTTCCTGCTGCGGAAAGCAGTAGCGCATGGAAATCACGGTCGAGCTGGGAAAACATACGAAAGCTGCTGCCGATGCTGTCGCGCAGCATTCGATGACGTTCAAGAAGCGTTTTTGCCTGAAGCCAGCGAGGGTCATCATCGGGTAAGTTGAGGAAGTGCTGTAGAGCGTGCGTCTCCAGCATTTCCCGTAGCTCAAACAGTTGCTCTGCATAAGCCTGATCAAACTGCTTCATGCTCCATTGACCGCGTTTTTCACTTTGGATGAGGTTGTAACGCCCGAATTTTAAAAGATATTCGCGTACAACAACCGGGCTGACACCCGCTGACCGTGCCAGCTGCAGTTCAGAGAATGTCTCCCCAGGTCGAAGCTGACGCTGGTTAATCATGGTGAAAAAAGCCTGTTCAAAAAGGCGGTTTTGTTCGGCCATGGAGGCGCTGGTACAGGCAAATCCGTCATCATTATCGGGTCTGCGAACGATGACATAATCGCTGCCGACCTGCGTCAGTACGCCGCATTCGCTCAGGTGGCCCAGGATATGGCGCACCGTTGTACGGCTGATGTTGTACATTTCCGCCAGGGCGCTTTGCGACGGTAAGGGGGACGGAATATGACCGCGTGCCATATCGTCGATGACCTGGTTAATCACATTGTGGCGTAAGTTTTGCGAACGACTCATGGTTCCCTCCGTTTTTGTTCATTAAAACCCGATTTAAAACATTTTTGTGAGTAGCTATTCACAAATTATGTTTCTGGTTTCTCTGCCCGTTTATTTTTCATCGATATCTGAGGCAACAAAAAAACGGGAGGGCTGAATGATGTCAACAATGAATACGCTGATTTGCGAGGAACCTAAAAAACTGATCTGGAAAATGCGTGAAATACCGGTTCCAGGCGATCGTGACGTGTTGATAAAAATAAAAGCAGTAGGGATTTGTGGGACGGATATTCATGCCTGGGGCGGCAATCAACCTTTTTTCAGTTATCCACGAGTATTAGGGCATGAAATATGTGGGGAGATTATTGCGCTGGGTAAAAATATACCCAATATGAAAACAGGTCAGCAGGTTGCCGTTATTCCTTACGTTGCCTGTCAGCAGTGTCCGGCGTGCAAAAGTGGGCGGACCAACTGTTGTGAGAAGATCTCGGTGATTGGTGTCCATCAGGACGGCGGATTCAGTGAATATTTGTCGGTCCCTGTTGATAATGTGTTACTTGCTGAAGGCATTGATCCCCATGCCGCGGCGTTGATTGAGCCGTATGCCATTAGCGCACATGCGGTGCGCCGGGCCGCAATCATTCCTGGCGAGCAGGTTCTGGTGGTGGGGGCGGGGCCGATTGGCCTTGGCGCGGCGGCGATTGCAAAAGCGGATGGGGCGCAGGTGGTGGTGGCTGATACCAGTCCGGCGCGTCGGGAGCATGTCACTGCCCAGTTGGGCGTGCCCGTAGTGGATCCTTCTGCTGACGATTTCGACACCCAGGTGCGCGCGCAGTTTGGTGGTTCACTGGCGCAAAAAGTCATTGATGCTACGGGTAACCCACGTGCGATGAACAACACTGTAAATCTGATTCGTCACGGTGGCAGCATTGTTTTCGTGGGGTTGTTTAAGGGCGATTTGCAGTTCTCTGACCCGGAATTTCACAAGAAAGAGACCACCATGATGGGCAGCCGCAATGCGACACCTGAGGATTTCGCCAAAGTCGGTCGCCTGATGGCCGAGGGGAAATTGACCGCCGATATGATGCTTACACATCGCTACCCTTTCACTACGCTGGCGGAGTGTTACGAGAAAGATGTGATCAACAATCGCGAACTGATTAAAGGTGTGATTACGTTCTAGTTGCCATGCAGCGCCCGGAGTGATGTTGGGCGCTGTTTTTTTTATTCTGCACAGACCAGCAAAGGTGAAAAGGCGTTACTGATGACCGTAGCCTCATCGGGTGTGCGTTCAACCGTCACTAACCGTTTTTGACCGAGGGTTAAGCCTTCAATGTATTTTTCAAATATGCCGTCAGGAAGCTGGTCGTGCCCAAAACGTTCGATCTTCAGGATCGTGATTTCGTAGAGTGAGTCATGCATGTGTTGCCATGAAAACATCTCCTGGCGTGACACTTGCCATCGCTGTTGCTTACGGGTGACGTCCCCGTTGAGGGTGAGATATCCGGTTCCGTCGTCATGAAAGCGAAGAAAAATGCCTCCCTCGACGTTGAATGTTGGAGCTGTACGTTGATCCGTAAAGGTGAGATTGCCCTGACAGGAGAGGGAGAGTGGCGGCGTGCGGAAATACCAGAACAGTGCCAGGACGATCAGAACCCCATTGAAGGCGATAACCCGCCTGACTTTTTTGCGTGTCATTTTTACCACTTGTAGTAGTAGAGCGTGCGGCAGGCGCGGGCTTTACTCTTTGTCAGAGAGCATTGTGAAAGAACCAGTCGTCCTTCGTGGTCATAGAAGAGCGTATTTTGAATGTGCAGGTAAAAAACGGAGTTGTTCAGGCAGGGCAGGTTGCCTTCGTGCTGTATCGCCTGAGTCAGTGAAATCGCCTTGCCGCGAAACACATCCGCCAGGGGGGTAAAGGTGTACACCGGGCACTTCCCGATACGGGTAAGCAGATACAGCGGTGTACGATCCTGTTGTTGCTTTATCACCACTGACCAGAAGCATAGCGTCATCACAAGCAGCGTCATCGCGATGCACAATAGCCTTGCTGGATACCCGTGACGCGGTTTTTCGGCGGATATAACCTCTTTTCTCTCTGCCCGAAGAGGCTGCACCGGGATATCTGCACTCAGCATGAACCCCGTTTTGGGAATGGTGATAATAAATCGGGTGTCCGGAAACTGGCTGACCAGCATTTTCCGTAAGATACTGATGTACTGGTTTAACGAATTATTTGAACCTTGCAGGCCGCGTTCGTCCCAGACCTCGCTCAGAAATACTTCTCGTTCAACAACGTTCCCGTGATGAATCACCAGCAATTGCATGATGGCATTTGCTGTGCCAGTGAGTATCTGAAGCTCTTCATCCGGCGCATCGACACGTGAAAGAGAACCGTCTTCGTCGTTATAGACGAGGACATCAGCGAGCAGGTATTTCATAGACAGTTGTAAAACAGGCAGAGAGAACGAAATACAAACGGTGAGTGTTGAACACACAGTTCATCAGGTAAGGCTGCCATTCTATCTAAAATGTTACCGATAACATTGATCCAAACTGGTTTTTGTTCAGATCAATAAGTAAACGGTAAACGGGTCAAAGCATGAGCGACTGCCGCTCAAGCAGGCATATTTTGCGGTGAAATTGTGCCAGGTTTTGGCAGTGGAACTTACTCATCGCATTTCGCTTGTGGGTGTAGATGGTTTTGGGAGATTTTTTTAACAGTTGTGCGATACGCGCCAGACTTAATCCTTTGCCAATCAGCATGCAGACCCGTAACTCTGAACGGGTGAGCGTGGCATCCGGCTCGGCGACATCCGTGAAGTCGGCTGTTTTTAAGCGGTTGCTGAGCTGGGCGATGGACAAATCGGCAGCAAGGACATTGACCCGCTCACTGGGCAAATATACCTGGATATCGTTGATCCGAAACGCCTCGGTAAAGACCAGCCAGCCAAGATCCGTGGCACTTGTCATCACCTGTTCGCGGATGCGCAAAATGTTCTCAGGCCTAACCTCATTGATCCAGAAAATGTCCGGACGTGGGTTCATCATCGCTGAAACAATGGCTTTGAGGCCGAGCCACAGGAAGTAGTTGTCACTCAGGATAATGATCTGATAATCAGCATATGTGGTGCGGGGCATAATCGTTTGTTTATTCCACAGATAACCCTGGCCAGCTGTCGCCGTCAGTATTTAAGAGGTGCTCAGTGTAAGAGGGGGGCTCTTTTTGTGGGTATTTATAAATGAATTTGTGTTAAACAAAGAATATTATTTCTGTTTATAAGTGCTTTATAGATTTTTGATTTGAGACTGTGCGCCCGACAGAATGCCGGGCGCGGAAGAACATTAACCTTCACTGTTCACTATTTTAATTTCGACCATCCCAATGCCCAATTTACGAGGGGAGTGACCGAGGATATTCCCTTCGTTGGTGGATTGCGGGTCTGGCGGGACAATGACCACGGTATTGCTGCGGGAAGGGTTGTCAAAATGCAGCGTGGTGGTTGTGACATCATTTCCCAGGACCAGCTCCTGCTCGTTATTCCCGACGCGAACAGGAATAGGATGGTTCGCGTTTGGACCAAAGGCTTTAGCGGTAATGACCAGATCAAATTTCTCTGGTAGAGGATGAGCGTATTCAATTTTCACTTCATCACCCAGTTGCGCGTTGGACCAGCGTCCCCAGGATTCCGGGCGGGAAATGCCGCTGAACTGTTTAACCTCTTCCGGCGCGCCCGCCACGTTAAAGATGAAGCTGTCGGCTTTGTAACGAATATCGTTATCGACGATTTTCAGCATGTCGACGTTGCGCTGATAGCGGGCAGTATCGATCACGGTATCTTTAAACGCGGTTTTGCTTTTCCAGAGTTCTTTATCGACACGCTGGACGGTTTGTTCCCCGCCAAGTTGTCCCTGAGATACACACCAGTCGGTAGACAGAGAGAGTGGCTGAGACCAGAGCTGGCCCATTTTGTAGCACTTGTCGATCCAGACAAAGTTATCCCGCGGGGCGAAATCAGCCAGCTGGAAACGTAATGGCGCAGAGTATTCACTCTCTGGGAGCGGCTCGACACGGTTATCCGATACCCGCAGCAGCAGTGGCAGGCGGAAGTGGCTGCCCGAGAATGCAATCATGCTTTTCTTCTGGTCGATCGTGAAGTCTTTCATCTCTTTCGGGAAGTTCCACAGGCGGATGATATCTGGCTTCCACGCGAGGATTTTCTCCCTCATATTGAGGAAAACTTCCGACAGAGATTGTCCTGACAGCGTACTGCGGCCCAGGCCAATAAAGTTATCGCCTCCCAGAATATCCAGCACGGTTGCGCCGTTGTCCATCGAGTTACGCTTGGTGGCAATAACATCCTGCTGGGGGTGATCGCCACGCAGAACAAAGAACAGGTTGCTGCGATCCTGCTTGTTCAGCGCGTCCCACGCGCTGTTTTTCATCGCCAGGTGGTCGGAAGAGACCACAATCACCGTGTCTTTGAAGTATGGCGAGGCTTTAATTTTCTCGATTAACGCCGCGATATGCTCCTGACTGCAAGTGACCGCACTGAATGATTTATTGTTTTTGCCATTGATATCGTAGCGTTTGCGTTTACAGGTACGTGACACAAACCCGTCAGGGTGATGGGTATCAACGGTCAGGGCAAAGAGGGAGAAACGCTTACCGGAACGGGACAGCGCTTCAAACTTTTTCCAGGTTTCGTCCAGGACGGTGTCGTCGTAGAAGCCCCAGTCGTTACGATAGTTAGGGTCTTCCACCGTGGTTTTTAACTCTTCCGAACCGAAGAGGTGGTCAAAACCGTGCGATCGGAGGAACACATCTTTACCGGCAAAACGCAGGTTGGCCCCTTGTACAAAGTAGTTTTCGTAACCGGAGTTTTTCAGGATATCGCCGAGGCAGATATTCTGAGGGAAGAAGCTCGACATTGACGCAGAGGCATTACCTTCAAACGGCGCAAATAATGGGATGCCGCACTGCGAGGCCACCATACCGGCGATGGTGTAATCCGTACCGGGGAGTTGCATGGTGTGGCTGAAGTCGAGTCCTTCATTTTTCAATGCGCCCAGTTCTGGCGTCAGATTCGGGAAGGCATCGTCATCAAAGTAGGTTCGTTCCAGACTCTCACCGTAGATGTAGACCAGATTAAGTTTTGGATGGGCAATTTGTTTCGACGGTTCTTTGTAGTAGGCGATGAAATCCGGATCGCCGTCGCGTGACTGCGATTTGACCAGCTCGGTGATCTGGTGAAACGCCGGGCTGGCATCAACGGAGGCCAGAGCCAGAAAAAGTGCCAGCAGGCTGTAGCCAACATGATGTGGATGATGGCGACGGCGGCGCAGCACCCAGGCCAGCGTGCTAAAAATAGCCACTAACGCCAGTACGATCCCTGCACCAGGAAGGATGTACTTGCCCACACCCGCGCCGGTCAGACTGTTGGTCAGGGTATAGAGAACGGCATCATTAATACCGTCACCGGTAAAGTAATCGCTGGCATATAAGGTAATGTTTAAGACAACAAAAATACCGAGCACCACTAATGTGGCGACAAACCACCAGGTGTTACGGCCCGCTTTCCAGGCATAAATGCCAATGGAAGCAAGGAAAAGGGTTAGGGACATCAACTCTGACAACAGCCTATCCTCATGACGCCAGTTTCTTAGCTGGCTAACCGATCGTTTTTTGGTAATACAATGTAATTGCGATGACGCATAGCTGCAATTTTAGTGTCACTAAAATGTGCTGTTGTTAGGATTTGGTTTAGATATTTATTTTTTTGAAGGCGGTCGCACCCCGGTGGAGGGACGCTGAGGGACTGGCAGGGGGTAAAAACGCTCAACTGACGCCGCGTTGCAAGACTAACGCAATAAACGCGGCGTGTTGTGACAGAAAATGGGGCGGATCAGGAGATGAAGTTCATACCCTGTTTTAACACCAGATCGCAGGCTTTGGTTTTCACTTTTTTCGCCAGGGCTGAGTCCCCGATGGTGCTCAGGTTAAGCTGCTGACCATCTTTGGCATTAAGCAGACCCTGGATCCCATCCATATAGTTGGTGTCCTGTTTCTGCTCTTGCGTATCCAGACCCAGTTTGCCCAGAACCTGGTTTTTGATGTTTTGCGTGTCGGTCACTGAGGCCAGCTTTTGCTTCGCGCAATACTCTAAAATACCTGCCGCGTTATTCATCGTACCCGCGCTCAGGCTTTGCGTATTACCGCCCAACAGGCTGGTAAGCGAAGAGGCTGAAAGCCCGCCGCTCTGAGAACTGCTGCTCTCTTTGGTCAGTTCGTTCGCTGCGCTGGCCAGTGAATCCTGCCATGAAGCTGCCTGTGCGACGCCGGTAACCAGCAGTGCGCCTAATGCTGTGCTGAGAAGAAAATGCTTTTTCATAATAGCCTACTCGAACAAAGACCCTTATCGGGCTGGAAGTGGCTCAGTATATACCTCCGGGCCACCCGCACTTCCTGGAAATATCCTAATACTCTTTGCCGGTTACGCGGCTACGGTAGCTTTCCCAGTCAAAAATTATATAGAGACTATTGCCGAGCTTCATGCGATCCATGACGCGCTCACCCAGCAAGCGTGTCATCTCATCGATATTGTGGTTGGTCAGCATCCCGGTCGGGCGCTTTGACGACGATCGACGGTCAACAATTTGGTTAATAATCACCTTTTCATAACGTGATTCGGTCTGAACGCCAATCTCGTCAATGACCAGTAAATCCACATTGCTGAGATCGTTGAGCAGTTGCTCTTCGCTGGTCTCACGGTTGCTGAATGTGTCTTTCATGGCTGACATGATGTCGGCAACGGTAATAATCAGAACCGATTTTCCGCGCAACAGCAGCTCATTGCAGATGGCGGCCGCGAGATGGTTTTTCCCGGTTCCAGGTTTACCGCTAAAAATAAAGCTGGCAATGTTGCCGTCAAACTCGTCCACATACTGACGGGCCAGATTGAGGGCGTTCATTTGCCCCTGAGACTCGACTTTGTAATTATCAAAGGAGCAATTCTGGTGCAGGGGACGGATGCCTGAGCGGTTGAAGGTGCGCTGCATTTTCATGGCGCGATTTTCGCGGGCAAGGGCGGCTGCGCGGATCTCGCCCTGTTCTTTTTGCCAGGCCAGTAACTCTTCACCGGTGGTGAAAGCGGGTTTTACGTTGGCTGGCATCATTTTTTGCAGCCGTTTCATCAGGTCGCCGACGTTTTTCATTTCGCACCTCGGAATCCATGGGGGATCTGTTTATCCGGTTCTGAAAAAGCGTTGATATCGCGTTTAGCCTGGCCACCGCTATTGGCGCGGTTGATCTGGATACTGCGCGCGAGTTTCTGCTGCCATTGAATATGATGGAATACTTTGCCTTCAGCCTGCCAGTACGCCGTAAATGCAGCCAGCTCTTCTGGCGTCACCGGCTGTGAGAGTGCAATGCCCCATAATGCGGCCTGCCGCTGAAAATCAGCATCGGGCTGCCATCCTGCGTACATGGCAAATTTTCCCATAGGAATGGCAACGGGAGCACTGCCTGGCTCTTCAAAGAATTGTGTATCCAGAGTCACATCACTCACCGGACGTGACAAACGCGACTCTATGTCTAAAAGCTGGGCCAGACGTTCCGGCGTTACCGCGTAAAACGCAGGGGCGTTGTCCGCAAATACCGCGACTGTGCCGCCTTCGGCGTTGGTCAGGACGCCACGGGGATCGCGCATAAAGGCATCAATGCCAGCGATGCTGGTGGTCAGAATTCTGGAAGACATACACTATCTCAACTGGGTTACTACGGGCGTGATATGGGCTTATGGTAGCACAGAGATAAAGGGGGGAGCAGGGGGGATATTCGGGACGAATACCCTCCCCCAACGGAAGAGGGTATGTGGCAGGATTACGCGATGATGTTCAGTGTAACGTCGATATTGCCGCGAGTTGCGTTGGAGTACGGACAAACAATGTGGGCCGCATCAACCAGTTTTTTGGCTTCAGCAGGGTCCATACCTTCAACGTGGATGTTCAGTTTTGCTTCAATGCCAAAACCGGTTGGCAGTGGACCAATGCCAACTTCACCTTCGATGAACGCATCTTTCGGCAGGGCGAATTTGTCACGTGCCGCGACGAATTTCATTGCGCCCAGGAAGCAAGCAGAATAACCCGCCGCAAACAGCTGCTCAGGGTTAGTGACTTCACCACCCATGCCGCCCATCTCTTTTGGGACACCCAGTTTCACATCCAGTACGCCATCGGAAGAGGTTGCACGGCCATCACGGCCTCCGGTTGCTTTGGCTTTGGCAGTGTAGACAACTTTTTCTAAAGACATGGCAGGTTCCTCATCTTACGTTTATGTGTGCTATTAAATAGCGTGCGATATATGTGTGTAAATAAATACGCGTAAAGTATAGCCTTACGCGTGCTGTAGTTGATGCCGCAAAAGCTCAAGTTGCTGTTTGAGTGCCAGCATGGTCGTGGTATCACATTGTGCTGCACAGCCCACGGCGTGCGGGATACCTTTCGCTTGCTGTTGTAGCGCACGTCCCGCATCACTCAGTGTCACTGCGACCTGACGTTCGTCCTTACGAGAGCGCTGGCGGCTGATCAACCCTGCGCTTTCCAGACGTTTGAGCAGCGGCGTTAATGTTGCTGAATCAAGAAACAGACGTTCACCGATATCCGACACCGTAATATCATCCTGCTCCCAAAGTACCAGCATCACCAGATATTGTGGGTAAGTCAGGTTAAGCGGAGCCAGCAGTTGCCGGTACAGCTTGTTAAGCGCCAGGTTTGCCGAGTAAAGGGCAAAACAGAGCTGGTTATCCAGCAGAAGCGCGGCGGTGGTGTCTTTCGTCTGTGTGTTCATGAGATAAATATAGGTAGTGCGCGATATAATTGCAAGCGATTTTATGGGCAGGTATAACGCAGGGCAACCTGAACGGCCATTTTGCGATAGTGCTGACGCTGGGCATGTTCGTCTGCACCCTCTTCAAACAACAAGGTAAAGGTATAGCTGTTGGCTACGTAGTGGAAACTGAAGCTACTGATGAGACGGTGAAGATCGCGGGCGTCTACCGTTTGGTTGAACAGCTGCTTTTCTTTTCCCCGGCGCAGGATTTCCTCCAGCAGTTCAAGGGCGCTGCGGTTAACCTGACGTAGGTAGCTGGACTGCTGCATAAAGCGACCACGCTGCATGTTTTCCATGCAGATAATGCGAATATAGTCCGGGTGATCGGCATGGTAATCAAAGGTCGTTTCCACCAGATGTACCAGCGCTTCAACGGGAGGCATTCCGGAAAGGCTAAGACGTTTTTCACTGGCACGGATCTGGGTGTAAACATACTCAAGCGCCAGCAGATAAAGGTTTTCTTTCGTCTTGAAATGATAAACGACCATCCGCTTGGTGGTCTCTGCTTTTTCAGCAATCTGCTCCATACGTGCACCATTCAGCCCATATTCAGCAAAGAGCGCAATGGCGCTCTGAAAAATTTTATCCTTCAGGCTGGAAGCTTCATTGTGCTCAGGGGATTCACTGCCAGAGTTAGCCACATCCTTTCCTTATCGTCACCAAACGCAATGCAGGGATTATCACCATGGCAGCGTGAGAACACAAATTTCAAACGCGCGGGCGTTTGCGGTAGAGCCATAAACCGGGAATAGACAGACCAATGGAGAGCGCGCCGACGATTGAGGAGGCTTTAAGGAAATTGCTGAGCAGCAAGATCATTTGTGGCTCGCTGTAACCGAAGTGACTGATTTTGACCGCCGAAATCATAGCCGTATAAGCAGAAATACCGGGGAACATCGGGATCACAGCAGCAACGGTAAAGACTTTTGGGTGCGCCAGATACCAGCGTGACCACTGAATACCAATACTGCCGACCAGCATGGAAGCCATAAACGTAGACCATTCGATGTTAAAACCTGCGGTCATCATAACCATTCGTGAACCATGGCCTATCGCCCCCAAAAGCGCACACCAGGGCAGCGCACGTTGTGGCACGTTGAACACCATCGCAAAACCCACGGCAGGTATAGCAGCCAGAGCCATGTCCTGTGCCAGTGCCAACAAAAAATCGATCATGCCCATCCGCGTAGCCCCCACAACGTCATTGCCATTACGACACCAATGCAGGTCGCGAGCGTCAGCAGGCTGGCAATTGCCCAGCGAGCCAGGCCGGTATTGATGTGTCCTTTGAACATATCAGCAACGGCATTAATCAACGGAAAACCCGGAACCAATAACAGCACGCTGGCTGCCATAGCAACTGTGGGTGTCGCAGCGAAAAGAGGCAGGCGCAGCAGCAAACCTGATACTGTCGTAGCGACAAAGGCGGTGATGCAGAAGTTAATTTGTGGGTGCATTTGTCGGTGTGTCAGCAACTGGCGGACATACATGGCAATCGCACTGGCAAAAAAGGTGATGACTGCCCCATCCCAGCCGCCATTATTGAGCTTACAAAAACAGGCACAGGAGAGGCCAACCATTAATACAACCAGCCAGCGAGGGTAACGTAATGGTTTGATTTGATTGAATCGTTTTTCAATCTCTTTGAGATCCAGAAGCTTGTGCTCAGCCAAAATGACAATATGCTGCACCTCTGTCACAACATGCATATTAATGCCGCGATCGTGATTTTTGCGGGTAGAGGTCAGACACTGCCCGTCTTTTATCGTTGTGAGCACAATGGCGTTTGATGAGATGGAACTTTCAACGCTATCCATCCCCATCGCCAATCCTAGCCGTGTGGATAGCTCCTCGACCAGTGCGCTTTCCGCGCCGTGTTGTAATAGAAAAAGCCCGCACTGAATACAAAGCCGTGTTGTGGCTCGTTGCGTTGACTGATCTGCCTGCATGTAGTGCCCTGAAAAAGAAGAAGGATAGCTTGCCTGATGGCCCTGAATGTTTACTTTTAGCACAAAGTGCAGACCCCCGTGCTCTGGGTCAGATCAATATTTATGCAAACAGTTACACGAATGATGAGAGCAAACAGCGTGTTTTATTATTTTTGGTGTGAATATTTTTAATGAGTAATATAGATTTTTTGTATTTAGTTTTTCTAATTTTATATTTTCATTTTTTTAATGTTGTTTTAATTAAATCTGATTGTCATTTGTGAGATATTAATTCCGTTTTGGGCAATTCTTAATTCATCAAGTGTTATCTCAATGTCTGTTTTTGTTAATCAGTTTGAGATTCAGGGACGAAAAACGTTTTACCTTGATGTATTTTCACTTTATTAAAAAGTAAATGATGAATGGACTCGGAGGAACTATGTTGCCATTGAAGGGTAGGCACGCCGTTGTAATCAGTAAAATACCCGTTATGCAAACTGGGCTTGGCGGTGTAATGGCGTGCAATTTTCCAGATTATGAACTGACCTATTGCCGCTCACAGCAAGAGCTGACTTTACTGCAGTTACGTCGGGCAGGCGTTATTATTGCTGATATTTCAGGTGATTATATCAACCCGCGCGGAGCCCTCGAGCAATACTATGGGTTATTGAATCAATACAGGGAAATTCACTGGATATTCTTAGTCTCTCGCCCCCTCTATTCGATAGCCGTTGAGTTGCTTATGCGTCCTGAGAGCACCCTGCTTTCCGATATGGAACCCATTGAAGGGGTAGTCAGCGCGATACGCGCCGGGAGTAAACGTTCTGAGCGCATTAGCCAGACGCTATTAATCCCCGATTGCCCCGACGTCGATGAGGAGAGTGAGACACTTATTACGCTCACACATTCTGAACGCAAGGTGCTGCGTTTGCTGGGTAAGGGGTGGGGAATAAATCAAATAGCAACGTTGCTTAAGAAGAGTAATAAGACAATTAGCGCTCAGAAAAACAGCGCAATGCGTCGATTGTCACTGCGCAGTAATGCGGATATGTATGCGTGGATTAGCAGTACACAGGGAATGAGAGAGCTGAGTTTAATTTCAGCCTATGGAGAGTTTGAGGAATGGAAAAGACCATTACACCAAGACATATTGCAGTCATCGAAAATTGCGCAATGAGTGCTGTTGGGCTGAAGCATCTTTTTGCTCAGCCTCCACTTAGCCATTATCAGTTACATCTGTTTAATAAATTCGACAGTTTTAACGCGCAGCTTCCCCATACTCCTTTTTTTTCGGTGATTTACTCACTTTCTGATGCTCGTGAGGAACGTCGTAATTGTTTGGCATATTTGCGGGATCTTGCTTTTACCCACGGTGACATTCAGCGGATTGTCCTGGCGGCAGATGAGATGGAGGCGAAGCTGATCAGTCACCTTTCTCCTGCTCGCCTGCATGGCATCATCAGTAAATCCGTGTCTCTTAATCATCTGCTTGAGGGGCTGGTGATGTTACTCAGCGAAACACGCCGAGTGAATGACAACATGATCAACCATTGGTATGTGAGTCAGAATCGAATGCTGAGCCCAACTGAACGGGCGATTTTACGATACATGTCGTTTGGGTATTCCATCCCTGAAATTGCAGAGCAACTCGAACGTAACATTAAGACCATTCGCGCGCATAAGTTTAACGCGATGGTAAAACTAGGTGTCAATTCTGATGTGGGGTTGCTGGATGCGGCAGATATACTGACGCATCTTCCGGCGGTAGATTTTCGTCGTGTAGCGTTAACTGTTCCAGCTTTCTCTTAACAATTTTGCCGCGCGCCAGACCTGTTTTGGCGTCGTGGCTAAATGCAGACATCCACCCATTTCGCTGATGTCAGTTCGGCCATTCTTTCCGGCGAAATACGCACTGCACTGTGTATCCCGCCACCGGCAGGTAACACTTCTGAATACTGTTTTAACGATATATCACAGTACACTGCCAGCGGATTTTCCAGTCCGAAAGGGCATACTCCTCCAACCGGATGTCCGGTCACGATGACCACTTCATCGCTACTGAGCATGCGCGCCTTCGCGCCAAACGTGTCTTTCAATTTTTTGTTATCCAGACGAGCGTCCCCTTTTGCGACAACCAGAATCACTTCATTTTTAACTTTTAGCGATAACGTCTTGGCTATTTGACCTGGTTCAACGCGGTGAGCGGCAGCGGCCAGAGCAACAGTGGCTGTGCTTTGATTGAGCTCTATCACCTCAATATCCGGAGCGTTGTCGGCAAAAAATTGCTGTACAGACTGCAAACTCATTGTTTCCTCCTGACAAATATCCTGCGTAATCTGTCATAAGAAATTATGCTCTGTAAATATCTCTTAAGTAACAAATATCCCATATGGCCGATTTCTGGATCGCCTTCACATTCACAGAAACCGGTTACAGTAACCGGTTGCAGAAGCGTGAAAGGGAGATTAATACTGATGCTGTAACTTCCCCTGTATCCAATAATAAGAGCAAATTATGAAACCATTCCGTTTGAGCTGTACCGCTGGTACAAGAGCCAGCAAGGTTGTGAAGCTGATTTATGGAACAACGTGTGGCGTGAATACGCCCGATACAAACGTCTGACAGGAGATCTGCTATGTCTGCCAACCATGCTGCGTTTAATCTGATATTCCGCTTTGTTGAGAATTACGTAAGCCCGATTGCCGGGCGGATCTCCTCACAACGTCATGTTATGGCCATTCGTGACGGATTTATTTCCGCAATGCCGTTTATGATTGTGGGTTCGTTCTTGTTAGTGTTTGCTTACCCTCCATTTTCTCCAGATACGACCTGGGGGTTTGCCCGTGCCTGGCTGGATATGGCGAAGCAATTTGAAGGCCAAATTCTGACGCCTTTTGATATGACAATGGGCGTCATGTCCATCTACATCTGTGCGGCGATAGCCTATAACCTTGGCAAACACTACGTTAAGTCGCACCAGCTAGACCCTTTTATGTGTGCAATGTTGTCGCTGATGGCGTTTCTGCTGGTGGCTGCACCAAAAACTAAAGGTACATTGCCGGTAGACAGCCTGGGCGGCACAGGGATCTTTACCGCGATTTTGGTGGCAATCTACTGTGTTGAGATGATGCGTTTCCTGAAAGCACATAACATCGGTATTCGCCTGCCTGAACAGGTTCCGCCGATGATCAAGAACTCCTTTGATTTGTTGATTCCTGTGCTTGTGGTTGTGCTGACGCTGTATCCTCTGAGCCTGCTGATCCAGTCTCAGTTTGATATGCTGATCCCACAGGCCATTATGTCTATCTTTAAACCGCTGGTCTCTGCCGCTGACTCTTTACCGGCGATTCTGCTGGCGGTGTTGATTGGTCACTTGCTTTGGTTTGCGGGGATCCATGGCGCGGCGATTGTTTCCGGGATGCTGCAGATGTTCTGGCTGACCAATCTTGGGATGAACCAGACAGCGCTGGCACAAAGCGCGCCGCTTCCACATATCTTTATGGAAGCGTTCTGGACATTCTTTATTGTGATTGGGGGATCGGGTGCAACGATGGGGTTGGTGTTCTGCTATTTGCGTAGCCGCTCCGCGCACTTACGTTCGATTGGGCGTCTGAGCGTTGTACCGAGCATCTTTAATATTAACGAACCGGTGATTTTTGGCACGCCGATCGTCATGAACCCCGTATTCTTTATCCCATTCCTGTTGGCTCCTATGGTCAACGCTGTGCTGGCGTGGGCTGCCATGAAGCTGGATCTGATTGGACGTGTGATCTCTGTTGTCCCCTGGACGGCTCCTGCACCTGTCGGCGCTGCATGGGCGCTTGGGTGGGATTTCCGCGCAGCCGTACTGGTGGTGCTGTTGGCGCTGGTCTCCGCTATCATCTACTACCCATTCTTTAAAGTGTATGAGAAGCAGCTGTTAGCGCAGGAAGCAGAAGAGGCGCAACGTGCAGAAGAAGAGAGCCAGCAAGTCGCATAGACAAACGCAAAACGGCAACTCCAGGTTGCCGTCTTTTGTGTTTTTACCCTCTCCTGACGGAGAGGGTATCTGGCCGCCTGTGATTACTTCAGTGTACAGTCGCCACACTGCTGTACATCAGGAAGGCGATAACGCTGGCAGCAGGTGCGGCGAACCAGAAGCCCATCACGCGGTACAACGGTGCGGAAAAGTGGATTATCACGGCCATCCGAAAGCTGCTTTGTAAAAAAGCAGAACTGACGCAATGCATCAACCTTCTCATCACCTAGCAAGGGTTTCATTTCCGTTAAATACCAGTGAATTAAATACCCGGTATTACTCCAGATGAGTTTCCCGTTGATCTCTCCCGTCTCTTCCAGCGCATCGATAACCGGGATGAGTGTGCGGGTGACTAACTGCTCCATACGTTCCTGAGCGGACAACGAAGGGGCAAGCCGGTCCTCATTAACGTCGATCCAGAAACAGGCTGCTCGCCCGGTTTCATGAAACTCGACATGAAAATACTCAGGTGAGAGATCCAGCATGGCATCCTGGGTTAACAGTGCAACCATGATTGGGGGAACCATCAGGCCGATATACCACTGTGCCCAAAGAGACAGCAACGGTTTGTTTTCCCGTGGCAGAGTCGGTTGATTGCGATAGATATGGTCAGAATACACGGCCAGCAAGGACTGCCGTTCCGCTGGTTGACGCCACTGCGTCAGCGTCATGGCCTGATGTGGGTGTGGCTCATCCAGCTTGATAAAATCCAGCAGATGGGCGCGAGTGCTGGCAATGGTGCTACGTATCGCGTCTGCAAGTGTATTTTCCCCGGTGGAGAGACGGGCTCGCCAGAGTATTGGGTCAACGGCTTGTGCGGTACGAGTGGCCATAGTAATTGGATGGAAATCTAAATGATAATGATTGCCAATCCTAGCTATAGCGCATGGCGATCGCAAGTCTTTTGTCCTGGAGGGCAAAGTGCTTGCTAAATGGTTTCCAGCTCTTCGCTCAACAGAATATTGTTGCGCCCCATATGTTTAGCTTCGTAGAGGGCTTTATCGGCTTTTTCCAGAGCAATCTCCACATCTTCTCCTTCAAAAATAGCGATACCAATGCTGATAGTGACATTGGTGGCGACACTTTCGTTGAACATATGCGGGATTTTCAGATCGTACACTTTCTGACGAATGCGTTCGGCTGTTTGGCGTGCATTTTCGAGGGAAATGTTGGTCAGAAGTACCATAAACTCTTCCCCGCCAAAGCGGGCGACGATATCTCGTGAACGCACCGCATCACGGATCGCGGCAGAGACGCGTATCAGGGCTTGATCGCCCATCATATGACCGTAGTGGTCGTTGTAGGCTTTAAAGTGGTCGATATCCAGCAAGAGAACAAAATGTTCCCCGGTGTCCGGAGCCGGAAGATTCTTTAAACGGCTTTGCAAGCCACGTCGATTATACAGACCCGTAAGAGGATCCATCATGCTGAGATCGGTGAGTGTTTCCCGTTCTTCAAGCAGTTGATATAGCAACTGCTGAGCGAAATGATCGTTGCGACGCTGTAGGACATGATGAATGCCAATAGCCACCATTGGTAACGCGAGAGAGTATGTCATTCGCAGCCACTCTTCGTGGTTACTTAACCACAGGCAGGTAATAAACGTTGGCAATGAATGCAGGGTAAACGCTTTGATGTTACTTGCGAAAGCCAGCGATCCTATAAAAAGAACACTTAATAGTGCCAACATCAAATAGGTCGCATGATTGTGCGTAATAAGCGAAAATTTATAGGCGATTTGCCAGGCCCATAAAAAACCAAAGAGTGTTGAAACAACAGGAATATTGATTTTTTTAGATGCGTATTTCCAGTGCCAAAACAGTAAACCTGCGCTCAGTGTGAAAATCACAAACAGGGGCACAGAGAGCAAGCGCACCGAATAGAGCGGGTTTGTTACCGAGAACATTGCCGAGGCAGCGTTCAGAAATAAAAACAAACGTAAAGATAACTGATATTTCTTGTTGAGCAAAGACCGCCAGGATTGTGATGTCATATTAGTGCGTTTTTATTAAAATTTAATTAAAACAAACAAATAGGTGCTACTGGAAAATAGTGAGTGCAAAAAAATCGTATTGTTATTATCTGCGAAACATTATAGGTAGTTAACAGGTGAGCAATTTATCACCTTAGGCATTTCCTGTCATTATAGGAAAGGTAAAGGTCGATGAATTCTGATTATGGATGCTGACAAATGATAATTGTTATCATATGATATTGGTTATTATTATCGTATCCAGAGGGTAAACCATGTTGAGCAGGGCGCTGGGAAGTGGTTGGGGTGTGTTGCTGCCTGGGATGATCATCGGAGGGCTGATGTATGCCGATCTTTCCATCACCATCTGGAAAGTGATTATTGTGTCTGGATTGCTGATTACGTCTGCAATGATTTGGCACAAGCAATTGAGGCATTTCGTACTATTGCCGTCATGCGTTGCACTAATCAGTGGCATGTTGGTGATAATGATGAGTTTGAAATGATAGAAAATATCTGGGTGAACATCAGAAGAGAAATAAGATAATTGGTGCGAGGGGGGGGACTTGAACCCCCACGTCCGTAAGAACACTAACACCTGAAGCTAGCGCGTCTACCAATTCCGCCACCTTCGCACAGTCATCTTATTTTTTGATATCGCCTCGTTGGTGCGAGGGGGGGGACTTGAACCCCCACGTCCGTAAGAACACTAACACCTGAAGCTAGCGCGTCTACCAATTCCGCCACCTTCGCCCAGTGCGAGCAATATCAACATGGTTTTTGGTGCGAGGGGGGGGACTTGAACCCCCACGTCCGTAAGGACACTAACACCTGAAGCTAGCGCGTCTACCAATTCCGCCACCATCGCATACCATCGATACTGTAAAAGTATCGTAACCACGGAGGCGCATTCTAGATGTTTTCAGCTTTTCGTCAACAGAAAATTGTGTAGGGTGTTTTGATTGATGCAAAAATGGACATTTAAGTTACCCGGCAAGCAGAGTTGCTGCCGGGCAAGGAGGATTATTTTTTCGCCTGACGCGTCATCACGGTGCGATAGACTTTAAAGCGGCCCGTCTGCGCAATCACTTCATGGAAGCCAAAAGTTTCGTCCAGGATCTTCGGATACGGGAGGAAGGCGTTGGCAACGATACGCAGCTCACCACCGCTATTCAGATGACGCACCGCGCCACGAATCAGTGTTTGTGCTGCTTCAAGGCTGGTTTCCATCCCATCATGGAACGGTGGATTAGAGATGATCATGTCAAATCGACCGGTAATGTCGGAGAAGACATTGCTGGCATAGACATCACCTTCAATGCCGTTTGCGGCCAGCGTTGCACGGCTGGCTTCAACGGCCGGTGCGCTTACATCGCACAGTGATAAACGTACTTTGGGCGAATGGCTGGCGAGGACAACGGAAAGTACCCCCGCACCACAACCAACGTCCAGCACTTTACCTTTGGTATGCGGAGTCAGTGTAGAGAGCAACAACTGACTCCCAACATCCAGACCATCACGGCTAAAGACGCCCGGGAGGGTTTTAATGGTTAGGCCATCAAGCTGGTACTCACCCCAATATTTTTCCGCATCAAATGTCGTCTGTTTTTCCAGACGGCCATGATACAGGCCACAGCGACGGGCACTGTCGATTTTGTTCAGTGTGCAGTATTCGGCCAGAATTTGTTCGGCACTGCGAACGCCGCTGCGATTTTCACCGACAACGAAGATATCGCAACCAACCGGCAGCAAAGAGAGCAGGTTCATCAACTGGAACTGAGCCTCAGGTTTGTTCTTAGGCCAGTAGTAGATCAGTGTGTCACAATCTGCCACATCGTGTTGTTCAGCGACCAGACTAAAGCGAACACGTTCGCCCATCTGGCGGCTTAAAAGCTGCCAGTGGTGTAACTGTTGAGTATGTGCGCGGCTCTCAGCGCATTCGAAACGGGCAGGCAGGTCGTCCTGCATATCTCCGGCAAAAAAAATACGGCTTTGTTCGAAATCATCACTGTGACGCAGCAAGACTTCACTTGCCGGGGTAAATGCAGACATGAATTGTTCCTCGATAAACACTGGCGGCGATTATAGTAGTTTGATGGCGCAGATACGACAGGTTTGGTATATTTGCGCGCCTGACAGACAGGAGTTTTCACTATGACATCCCGACGAGAGTGGCAGTTGCAGCAACTGGGGATCACTCAGTGGGCCCTGCGCCGCCCGACGGCACTGCAGGGTGAAATTGCCATTTCCCTTCCTGAACATGTTCGCCTGGTGATAGTGGCTGATGAACCGCCAGCACCCGGAGAAGTAGTGATCAGCGATGTATTACGCGCGCTGGCACTTACCCCTGATCAGGTCGTGTTGTTGACTCCGGATCGCGTGGCGATGTTGCCACATGGGAGTCGCTGTAATAGCTGGCGGCTTGGAGGAACGGAAGCGATCGCGCTAGAAGGTGGCCGCCTGGTGTCCCCGGCGCTTGACGAACTGAAGGAAAACCCTGTAGCGCGACGCGCGCTGTGGCAACAAATCTGCGAATATGAACACAATTTCTTCCCTCAAACCGTCTGATTTAACGCAGGCATTCGCTATTGAAAAGCGCGCCCATTCCTTTCCATGGAGCGAAAAAACGTTTGCCAGTAATCAAGGCGAGCGTTATCTGAACTATCGGTTGGATGTCGATAACACAATGGCGGCTTTCGCCATTACTCAGGTCGTTCTCGATGAAGCGACGCTGTTTAATATCGCTGTCGATCCTGCGTTTCAGCGCCGTGGGCTGGGTCGGGAACTGCTGGAGTTTTTAATTCGTGAGCTGGAAACACGTGATGTGTTTACGCTGTGGCTGGAGGTTCGGGCATCTAACGTTGCTGCCATCGCACTCTATGAAAGCTTAGGCTTTAACGAGGCAACGATTCGCCGAAATTACTACCCTACAGCGGAAGGTCGCGAAGATGCCATTATCATGGCCTTACCGATTGGATAACGAAAAAGGTTGTAACGATGAACTGGGACTGGATTTTCTTTGACGCTGACGAAACGCTGTTTACGTTTGATTCGTTTGGCGGTCTACAGCGGATGTTTCTGGACTATAGCATTACCTTTACCGCTGAGGATTTTCAGGACTATCAGGCGGTGAATAAGCCACTGTGGGTCGATTACCAGAATGGGGCTATCACCGCGTTACAACTGCAACATCAGCGTTTTGAAAGCTGGGCTGAACGTCTGAACGTGACGCCGGGTGCGCTGAATGACGCATTTCTTAATGCGATGGCTGAGATTTGCGCCCCGTTACCGGGCGCCGTTTCCCTGCTGGCATCGTTAAAAGGTAAAGCGAAGCTTGGGATCATCACCAATGGGTTTACTGCATTACAACAGATCCGCCTTGAGCGAACAGGACTGCGTGACCACTTTGATGCACTGGTGATTTCTGAACAAGTGGGTGTACCAAAACCCGATCCGCGTATTTTTGATTAT
The DNA here is from genome assembly GCF_013782625.1 of Enterobacter sp. RHBSTW-00994. Taxonomy (NCBI): domain Bacteria; kingdom Pseudomonadati; phylum Pseudomonadota; class Gammaproteobacteria; order Enterobacterales; family Enterobacteriaceae; genus Enterobacter; species Enterobacter sp. RHBSTW-00994. Next base: position 655,012 of record NZ_CP056199.1, read on the forward strand.
GCACTGGAACAAGCGGGTCATCCTGATCGTGAGCGTGTGCTGATGGTGGGGGATACAGCGGAGTCGGATATCCTTGGCGGGAATAATTCAGGGTTAGCGACAGTGTGGCTAAATGCACACAACCGCGTATTGCCAGATGGTATTAAACCAACCTGGACCGTCTCATCATTGAACGAACTGGAGCAACTCCTGTGTAAACAATGATTGCCTGCCCCCTATTGATGGGTAAAATAGCCGCAATTTCGTATTCCATGATGCGTGGCCTGCTGCCGCGCTTATATAAGAAGATTTAATTATGACGTTGTCTCCTTATCTGCAAGAGGTGGCGAAACGCCGTACTTTTGCCATTATTTCTCACCCGGATGCCGGTAAAACGACCATTACCGAAAAGGTATTGCTGTTCGGACAGGCGATTCAAACGGCGGGAACGGTTAAAGGCCGTGGCTCCAGCCAGCATGCGAAATCTGACTGGATGGAGATGGAAAAGCAGCGTGGTATTTCGATCACCACGTCCGTAATGCAATTCCCGTATCACGACTGCCTGGTAAACCTGCTGGATACCCCAGGCCATGAAGACTTCTCCGAAGATACCTACCGTACTCTTACGGCGGTGGACTGCTGTCTGATGGTGATCGATGCCGCGAAAGGTGTAGAAGATCGTACCCGTAAGCTGATGGAAGTTACCCGTCTGCGTGATACGCCGATTCTGACCTTTATGAACAAACTTGACCGTGACATCCGTGATCCGATGGAAGTGATGGATGAAGTTGAAAGTGAACTGAAAATCGCCTGTGCGCCGATTACCTGGCCGATTGGCTGCGGTAAGCTGTTCAAGGGCGTTTATCACCTCTATAAAGACGAAACCTATCTGTATCAGACGGGTCAGGGCCACACCATTCAGGAAGTGCGCATTGTTAAAGGTCTGGATAACCCGGATCTGGACAAGGCGGTGGGTGAAGAGTTGGCCGCGCAACTGCGCGACGAGCTGGAACTGGTGAAAGGGGCATCCCACGAGTTTGACAAAGATCTGTTCCTGGCCGGCGAAATCACACCTGTGTTCTTTGGTACTGCGTTGGGTAACTTTGGTGTCGACCATATGCTTGACGGCTTGATTGAGTGGGCCCCGCGTCCGATGCCGCGTAAAACCGACGCGCGTGAAGTGGAAGCACAGGAAGAAAAGTTCACCGGTTTTGTCTTCAAAATCCAGGCGAACATGGACCCGAAACACCGTGACCGTGTGGCATTTATGCGTGTCGTATCCGGTAAGTATGAAAAAGGGATGAAGCTGCGTCAGGTACGCACCGGTAAAGATGTTGTGATTTCCGATGCGCTGACCTTTATGGCAGGCGACCGTTCGCATGTTGAGGAAGCTTATCCGGGCGATATCATTGGCCTGCACAACCACGGTACGATCCAGATCGGTGATACTTTCACCCAGGGCGAGATGATGAAGTTCACCGGTATTCCGAACTTTGCTCCAGAACTCTTCCGCCGCATTCGCCTGCGCGATCCGTTGAAGCAGAAACAGCTCCTGAAGGGCCTGGTTCAGCTTTCTGAAGAAGGTGCGGTGCAGGTGTTCCGCCCGATAGCGAACAATGATCTCATCGTCGGTGCTGTGGGGGTACTGCAGTTTGATGTGGTGGTTGCGCGTCTTAAGAGTGAATACAACGTTGAAGCGATTTACGAATCGGTGAACGTTGCCACTGCGCGTTGGGTTGAATGTTCGGACGTCAAGAAATTCGAAGAATTTAAGCGTAAGAACGAAATCCAGTTGGCACTGGATGGTGGTGATAACCTGACCTATATCGCTCCAACAATGGTAAACCTGAATTTGACTCAGGAACGTTATCCTGACGTCCAGTTCCGTAAAACCCGCGAACACTAATCCCCTTTCAGAGCACGGCAATCGCCGTGCTCTTTGTAATTTCCTGCCTTATTAATCCCTTGCGGAATGTTCTTAAATCGCCCGACTTTTCTGTTGTTTGCTTGTTTTTTAACCCATTCTGAATGCGGTGCTGTGATTGTGATCTATATTTAACACAGCGTTTAGCATCTTACGTGGATGAAATGGCTGTTCAGTAATGCATGATCAACCTTTAATTCTGACGCTGTAATTAGATACAAGATTAATAACTAGTCTGAAAGGATGTTTGACGCCCAAATCATGGGCAAACTACAGGAACAACATCGATGAATATGACAAGACTGAAGATTTCAAAAACTCTGCTGGCAGTGACTTTAGGGAGCGTTCTGGTGAGCGGTTCCGCTTTGGCGGAAAGCAGCACAATGGACAAGGCCCAGTCTACAGCCAATAGCGCAGGGGAAAAAATCGATAGCTCTATGAATAAAGTCGGTAATTTCATGGATGACAGCTCTATCACAGCAAAAGTGAAAGCGGCTCTGGTGGATGATCAAAACATCAAGAGCACCGATATTTCCGTTAAAACCGACAAGAAAGTTGTCACTCTGAGCGGTTTTGTTGAAAGCCAGGCTCAGGCCGAACAAGCGGTCAGCGTGGCGAAAGGCGTTGAGGGTGTCACTTCAGTAAGCGACAAGCTGCATGTGCGCGACGCAAAAGACGCGTCAGTGAAAGGCTATGCAGGCGACGCCGCAACCACCAGTGAAATCAAAGCTAAACTATTAGCAGATGACACCGTGCCATCACGGAAGGTGAAAGTAGAAACCACGGATGGTGTGGTCCAGCTTTCCGGTACGGTTGATTCTCAGGCGCAGATTGAGCGTGCTGAAGCTATCGCCAAAGCCGTTGATGGTGTGAAGAGCGTCAAAAACGATCTGAAAGCGAAATAAGAACGACATCTGGAATCACGCAAGTGAGCATCTGGGCGCTCACATTAAGCGGTCGACATTAACTATGGTAAGGAGAGGCTTATGTTTCGTTGGGGCATTATATTTCTGGTTATCGCGTTAATTGCCGCCGCTCTGGGCTTTGGTGGTCTGGCAGGTACAGCAGCGGGTGCGGCGAAAATTGTCTTCGTCGTCGGTATTATCCTGTTCCTGGTCAGCCTGTTTACCGGACGTCGCCGTCCTTAGCAAAGCGTTAGCTGACATCAACAAATCGACAACAAAGCCAGTCCTTGTGACTGGCTTTTTCTGGTTTGGGCTTTGCGTAAGGTGTACGTTACTGTCTATTCACAGAACAAATAAAACAGGAAGGCAGTGGTGGGACAACGAATTCCCGTTACGCTCGGCAATATTACGCCGCTGGCGTTAAAGCCTTTTCGTCCAGGCCAGCTTGCACTGGTGTGTGAGGGCGGCGGGCAGAGAGGTATCTTCACCGCCGGTGTGCTGGACGAGTTCATGCGCGCGGAGTTCAACCCGTTCGACCTGTTTTTTGGTACGTCGGCAGGGGCGCAAAATCTTTCTGCTTATGTCTGTAACCAGCCAGGCTATGCCCGCAAAGTGATCATGCGCTATACCACCTCGAAGGAGTTTTTCAATCCTGTCAGGTTTGTGCGTGGCGGGAACCTTATCGATCTGGACTGGTTGTTAGATTCAACTTCGAGCCAGATGCCGCTGGCGATGGACACGGCATCGCGTCTGTTTGATACCGGAAAAGCATTCTGGATGTGCGCCAGCCGGGGTGATGATTATACGCCAGGCTATTTTTCGCCGCAGAAAGAGAACTGGCTCGATATTATTCGCGCGTCCAGTGCGATCCCAGGGTTCTACCGCACAGGGGCACTTCTTGACGGAGTGAGCTACCTTGATGGCGGTATTAGCGACGCAGTTCCTGTGCAGGAAGCCGCTCGCCGGGGAGCAAAAACGATTGTGGTGATCCGCACCGTGCCATCGCAGATGTATTATACCCCGCAGTGGTTTAAACGTATGGAACGCTGGCTGGGTGACAGCAGTTTGCAACCGCTTGTTGATATCGCTAAGCGCCATGAATCCAGCTACGGTGAGATGCAGCGTTTCATTGAAAAACCACCAGGCAAGCTGCGCATTTTAGAGATCTATCCGCCAAAACCACTTCTCAGCATGGCGCTGGGGAGCCGTTTACCTGCGCTTCGCGATGACTATAAAACAGGACGGCTGTGCGGACGATATTTTCTGGCAACGGTAGGTAAACTACTGGCTGAACGTCCGCCAATTCGGCGACATCAACGCATTATTACCCCGCCAGCGGTTACGGCGAATGATGTACTGACGACGCCGTTGGTTGATATTCCACAGGCCAACGACACCCATTTTGATAACGAGGATCTGGTGTGACTTACCGCTTTGTCGACACCCATTGCCATTTTGACTTTCCGCCTTTCACAGGCAATGAAGAGCAAAGCATTGAGCGAGCTGCAAATGCGGGCGTGCAGGCGATTATCGTACCGTCTATCGAAGCCGCTCATTTTGAGCGCGTGAGAGATCTTGCCGGGCGGCATAGTGCGCTGTATGCCGCGCTTGGTCTGCATCCGATCGTTATAGAACGGCATCTCGACGAACACATCGACAGGCTGGAAACGTTTTTGCAAACGCCTGACAAGAAGTGTGTTGCGATTGGCGAGATCGGCCTGGATCTTTACCGCGACAATCCGCACATTGAACGTCAGGAAACGATCCTGAATGCGCAACTCAGGCTGGCAAAGCGTTATGATTTGCCCGTGATCCTCCACTCCCGACGTACCCACGATAGGCTGGCCATGCACCTGAAACGCCATAACCTGCCGCGCACAGGTGTCGTGCATGGTTTCTCGGGCAGTCTGCAGCAGGCGCAGCGCTTTATTGCAATGGGTTATAAAATTGGCGTAGGCGGAACGATTACCTATCCGCGTGCCAGCAAGACGCGAGACGTCATGGCGCAACTGCCGCTTGCATCGCTGCTGCTGGAGACAGATGCACCAGATATGCCGCTGAATGGTTATCAGGGGCAACCGAATCGCCCGGAGCAGGCGGCACGTGTGTTTGCCACATTATGTGAATTGCGTCATGAACCGGCTGATGTGATTGCCAATGCGTTGCTGTGTAATACCGGTGATCTGTTTGGTATCAGGCTATAGATAGAGTGCAGGGCGGATCACCGTGATCTGCTGTTTTTCCAGCGCCAGTGCCAGTGGCTCAACATCATCTGGTGTGGCGCTTCGCCATAATGCCGCTTCGCCGTAAACCCCATGAGCATGAAACGCGTTGATCCGTACAGGAATATCTCCCAGAGAGAGGATAAACGTGGTCAGTGGCTTCAGGTGCTCCAGATAATCACACCGTTCAGGGATAACCAGTAACCGCAGTTCTGTCAGACGGTTATGGTGCGCCAGCCAGCGAATACTTTGCTTAATCAGCGGGTTCTCTCGTCCGGTCAGGAAACGGTGATGCTCGTTACCCCAGGCCTTTAGGTCCAGCATTGCACCGTCAAAAACGGGGAGCAACTTTTGCCAGCCGGTTTCCCCCAACAAGCCGTTGCTGTCCACCAGACAGGTCAAATGCTTCAGGGCTGGATCGGTTTTGATCGCCGTAAACAGGGCGATCAGGAACGGCAGTTGGGTTGTTGCTTCACCACCACTGACGGTAATCCCTTCGATAAAAGGCGCGGTTTTGCGGATCTGCGCAAGGATATCCTCCACATTAAAAGTGTGTGCCATCGGCGTTGCCTGCTGCTGACAAAGGTGAAGGCAGGTATCGCACTGGTGGCAATCACTCTCCTGCCACCAGACGCGGCCAGCCTGAATATTCAGCGCGCCATGCGGGCAATGGGGCACACAGTCGCCACAGTCGTTGCAGCGTCCGATGGTCCACGGATTGTGGCAAGTTTTACAGCGCAGGTTACAGCCCTGCAGGAACAGGGCCAGACGACTGCCCGGCCCGTCCACACAGGAGAAGGGAATAATCTGACTAACTAAAGCGCATCTGCTGTTCATGACTAATCACCCGTGGTTGACGCTCCAGAATGCACGTATTGCGTGCGGCTTCTTCTCCGAGCCAGGTGGTATTGATACGTGATCCTGCATCGCGGTATTTCTCCAGATCCGACAGCCGCACCATATAGCCTGTGACGCGTACCAGATCGTTGCCCGCGACGTTGGCGGTGAATTCGCGCATGCCAGCGTTAAACGCGCCAAGACAGAGTTGAACGACCGCCTGCGGATTCCGTTTTACGGTCTCTTCCAGCGTCAGGATATCGCTAATGCCCGAGTGATAATGCTGGTGATGTGGCGCGACGGCCAGCAGATGGCTAACAGGATCGGGCTCATCACCGTAAGGGAGTCGGGCGCCTGGCGTTGTGCCACTATCGGAGCTGATCCCGGATTGGGCATGCAGCATGGCACGTTGTTTCCAGCCGTATTTCACTGGGGTATTTTCGACAAAAGTGGCGAGCTGAGCACTGATACGGTAGCCGAGGGCATTAGCATGCTCGTTTTTACCGTAACGTCCCTCAAGTCCCTCTTTCTCACACAAGACGTTGACTGCCTCTGCCAGGCCATACATACCGAACATAGGTACAAAACGATCGGCATCAATCAGCTCCTCTTTCACGAGAAAGCTATTCTCAAAGAAACCTGATTGTGTATAGAGAACGTCACAGCGGGCATCAATGATCGCGATTTGTTGCTGACAGTAGTGCGGCAACTGATGAGTGAAGAAGTCATCGAGAGATTCACTGTGCTCAGCAATGGTTTTCAGGTTGAGGCGTACCAGCGTGCTACCTCCACCCGCCAGCGGTAGGGAGTTGTAACAACTCACCACACCATAACGGCCTTTTGTGAAAATTTTATCATTCATCGGGCCATTAGAAATATGAGGTTTGCTGCATTCACAAATGTTTTTGGCCACTTCAAGCAGCAAGTCATCCGGTGTTAAATCAGGATCATAAATGAACGTGAGATTAGGTGCGACCTGCTTTAACTCTGCGTCGGCGCGTAAAATAGCCCGTGTGACAGGCGTATCCTTTGGGCCGATGTTGGCGTGCATAAAGGCATCAGGCAGTGTTCTGTCGAGATAACGCCAGAAACGTTTTATTCGAATATCGATCTCTTCTTGTGTTAGAATTCTAACATATGGTTGCAGGAGAGTATCGAGATGTCCCAGGAACACCGGCATCGAGGTAACGGAAGGAACATGATGGTACAGGATGGTTAATAGCGAGAGGGCATCATCAAGATCCTTTGCGCCCTCCAGCTCCAGCCATTCTGAACCGTTTGCCAGAAACCGGGCGTAATCCGGCAGAACATAACGTGGTTTGAACGGCGCATGGCCTTCAAACATGTCGCAGATAAAACCTTCATCCAGCGCGGCCCTGGCCGCCTGAGGCAAGGCGGGATAGGGGAGATTATTCTCTGCCTCCAGAGCCAAAAAATGACGTTTTTGCTCAGGCGTCAGTACCGGGCTTGTCACAATTTGCTGGCAACGTTGTTGCAGGGCATCGGGTCTGAAGGTGGACATGTTCGCTTCCTTTATTGTTCTGCGGATGATGCGGCGATTGTAGGAATTCATCCCGGTGTGGCTTTTGATCCGACGCGGGTGATCGCTGCTTTAGCCAGCGGTTTCAGAATTAAAATTTGAAGTTGATCTCATTACAGTAATGCAAATTTGTACGAAGTTTTCATTAACTGTGATGAATGTCGAAGTGTGAATGCGGGTGAATGTTAGAATACTCACAGACCCGCAAGGTGAAATTTTATACGGCGATGCCGTTGGAGAATGTTATGACCGATTTAACAGCAAGCAGCCTGCGTGCGTTGAAACTGATGGATCTGACCACCCTGAACGATGACGACACCAATGAGAAAGTCATCGCATTGTGCCATCAGGCGAAAACGCCAGTAGGTAACACTGCAGCCATCTGTATCTACCCGCGCTTCATCCCAATTGCACGTAAGACTTTGAACGAGCAGGGCACGCCAGATGTGCGTATCGCGACTGTGACGAACTTCCCGCACGGTAACGACGATATCGAAATTGCGCTGGCGGAAACCCGTGCGGCAATTGCTTACGGTGCTGACGACGTTGATGTCGTGTTCCCATACCGCGCGCTGATTGCGGGCAACGAGCAGATCGGTTTCGATCTGGTGAAAGCATGCAAAGAGGCGTGTGCTGCGGCAAACGTGCTGCTGAAAGTGATCATCGAAACCGGCGAGCTGAAAGAAGAAGCGTTGATTCGTAAAGCGTCTGAAATCTCCATCAACGCGGGCGCAGATTTCATCAAAACCTCAACTGGTAAAGTGCCGGTCAACGCGACCCCTGAAAGCGCGCGTATCATGATGGAAGTGATCCGCGATATGGGCGTGTCTAAAACCGTTGGTTTCAAACCGGCTGGTGGTGTGCGTACAGCCGAAGACGCGCAGCAATTCCTGGCCATTGCTGACGAACTGTTTGGTGCTGACTGGGCGGATTCCCGTCACTATCGCTTTGGCGCATCCAGCCTGCTGGCTAGCCTGCTGAAAGCGCTGGGTCACGGCGACGGCAAGAGCGCAAGCAGCTACTGATTCTTTTCCTGCGGCGGGTTCATCCGCCGCATTTAACCTGATTCCCGGGGGTTACCGTGTTTCTCGCACAAGAAATTATTCGTAAAAAACGTGATGGTCATGCATTAAGCGACGAAGAGATCCGCTTCTTTATCAACGGTATTCGTGATAACACCATCTCTGAAGGGCAGATTGCTGCTCTGGCGATGACCATTTTCTTCCACGATATGTCGATGCCTGAACGTGTATCGCTGACCATGGCGATGCGGGATTCCGGAACCGTTCTGGACTGGAAAAGCCTCAATCTTAATGGCCCGATTGTCGACAAACACTCTACAGGCGGTGTGGGTGATGTGACGTCGCTGATGCTTGGCCCAATGGTGGCAGCCTGCGGCGGTTACATTCCAATGATCTCCGGGCGTGGTTTGGGCCATACGGGCGGTACGCTCGATAAGCTGGAAGCTATCCCGGGCTTCGATATCTTCCCGGATGACAATCGCTTCCGCGAAATTATTAAAGATGTTGGTGTGGCGATTATCGGCCAGACCAGCTCTCTTGCTCCGGCTGACAAGCGCTTCTACGCGACGCGAGATATTACCGCGACGGTGGACTCCATCCCGCTGATTACGGCCTCTATTCTGGCGAAGAAACTGGCAGAAGGCCTGGATGCGCTGGTGATGGATGTGAAGGTCGGTAGCGGTGCATTTATGCCGACTTACGAACTCTCTGCTGCACTGGCTGAAGCGATCGTTGGCGTTTCCAACGGCGCTGGCGTGCGCACTACCGCCCTGCTCACTGACATGAACCAGGTGCTGGCATCCAGTGCGGGTAACGCGGTTGAAGTTCGCGAAGCCGTACAGTTCCTGACGGGCGAATATCGTAACCCGCGTCTGTTCGACGTCACGATGGCTCTGTGCGTAGAGATGTTGATCTCTGGCAAGCTGGCTAAAGACGATACTGAAGCTCGCGCGAAACTGCAGGCGGTTCTGGACAACGGCAAAGCGGCTGAGATCCTTGGTCGTATGGTTGCCGCGCAGAAAGGCCCGGCTGATTTTGTTGAGAATTACGCGAAATACCTGCCTGTTGCGACGCTGAGCAAAGCGGTTTACGCCGATACCGAAGGCTTTATTTCTGCAATGGATACCCGTGCGCTAGGCATGGCGGTTGTCTCGATGGGGGGCGGTCGCCGTCAGGCCTCTGACACCATTGATTACAGCGTTGGCTTTACCGATATGGTGCGCCTTGGTGACAGCGTTGATGGGCAACGTCCGCTGGCTGTGATCCACGCAAAAGATGAAAACAGCTGGCAGGAAGCGGCGAAGGCAGTAAAAGCGGCCATTCAACTTGACGACAGCGCACCGGAAACCACACCAACCGTCTATCGTCGTATCACCGAATAGCTGTATACTGATCTGATCACTATTTTTTGAAGCACTACGTACGGAGAAAAATTATGAAACGTGCATTTATTATGGTGCTGGACTCATTCGGCATCGGCGCAACAGAAGATGCTGAGCGCTTTGGTGACGTCGGTTCCGACACCATGGGTCACATCGCTGAAGCCTGTGCTAAAGGCGAAGCGGACAACGGCCGTAAGGGCCCGCTGAATCTGCCAAACCTGACCCGCCTGGGGCTGGTGAAAGCGCATGAAGGTTCTACCGGTAAAATTGCCGCCGGTATGGAGGGCAATGCTGAAGTCGTGGGCGCATATGCCTGGGCGCATGAGCTCTCCTCCGGTAAAGACACTCCGTCAGGTCACTGGGAAATCGCCGGTGTTCCAGTTCTGTTCGACTGGGGTTACTTCTCTGATCATGACAACAGCTTCCCGCAGGAACTGCTGGATAAGCTGGTTAAGCGTGCTAATCTGCCGGGCTATCTCGGTAACTGTCACTCTTCCGGTACGGTAATTCTGGATCAGCTCGGTGAAGAACATATGAAAACCGGTAAGCCGATTTTCTATACCTCTGCTGACTCTGTGTTCCAGATTGCCTGCCACGAAGAGACCTACGGTCTGGATAAACTTTACGAGCTGTGCGAAATCGCACGTGAAGAGCTGACTGAAGGTGGCTACAACATTGGTCGTGTTATTGCGCGTCCATTTATTGGCGATAAAGCAGGTAACTTCCAGCGTACCGGCAACCGTCACGATCTGGCCGTTGAGCCGCCAGCCCCAACAGTGCTGCAAAAACTGGTTGATGAGAAAGACGGGCACGTGGTTTCTGTAGGTAAAATTGCGGATATCTATGCTAACTGCGGTATTACCAAAAAAGTGAAAGCCACGGGTCTGGATGCGCTGTTTGATGCCACCATCAAAGAGATGAAAGAAGCGGGTGATAAGACCATTGTCTTCACTAACTTCGTGGACTTCGACTCCTCCTGGGGTCACCGCCGTGATGTCGCAGGTTATGCTGCCGGTCTGGAGTTGTTCGACCGTCGTCTGCCTGAGCTGATGGAGTTGGTGGGTGAAGATGACATTCTGATCCTGACTGCTGACCATGGTTGTGACCCAACCTGGACCGGTACTGACCATACCCGTGAGCACATTCCGGTTCTGGTGTACGGCCCGAAAGTAAAACCAGGTTCACTTGGCCACCGTGAAACCTTCGCGGATATCGGTCAGACGCTGGCGACGTACTTCGGCACGTCTCCAATGGACTACGGCAAGAATATGCTGTGATGACTTGGGCGGGAGATTCCCGCCCTTCGTACATTTAAAACTGAAAGGATATAACGATGGCAACCCCACACATTAATGCAGAAATGGGCGATTTCGCTGACGTAGTTTTGATGCCGGGCGACCCGCTGCGTGCGAAGCACATTGCAGAAACTTTCCTTGAAGACGTGCGTGAAGTGAACAATGTTCGCGGCATGCTGGGCTTCACCGGGACCTATAAAGGCCGCAAAATCTCCGTAATGGGTCACGGTATGGGTATTCCATCCTGCTCCATCTACACCAAAGAGCTGATCACTGATTTCGGCGTGAAGAAAATCATTCGCGTAGGCTCTTGCGGTGCGGTTCGTATGGACGTGAAACTGCGTGATGTGGTTATCGGTATGGGTGCATGCACCGATTCCAAAGTGAACCGTATGCGTTTCAAAGACCACGACTTCGCCGCGATTGCAGATTTTGGCATGGTGCGTAACGCGGTTGACGCGGCAAAAGCACTGGGCGTTGATGCACGTGTGGGCAACATCTTCTCTGCCGATCTGTTCTATACGCCAGATCCGAGCATGTTTGATGTGATGGATAAATACGGCATCCTGGGTGTGGAAATGGAAGCCGCAGGTATCTACGGTGTTGCTGCGGAGTTTGGTGCAAAAGCGCTGACCATCTGCACCGTGTCTGACCATATCCGTACTCACGAGCAAACGACGGCTGCTGAACGTCAGACGACCTTCAACGATATGATCAAAATCGCCCTGGAATCCGTTCTGCTGGGTGATAAAGAGTAAGATCGGTTGTGCCGGGTGGCGGTTTCGCTTAACCCGGCCTACGGTTGTGTAGGCCCGCTAAGCATCGCGCCAGCGGGCTTTTTTGTTAGCGAACAGCCAGAGCAATCCACGCCGACAGTTCCCGTAGCTCTTTTTCCTGTTCCGGGAAATCGCCGATCAATGCGTCGCACTCCTGCTGCAGCATATCTGCCCGGTACAAGCATCCCTGCAAACGTGCCGCCAGCGCTTCTAATGGCGCCGGATTCAGGCTATCCGTAAAGACCTGTGTACGGGTAATATGACCCTTCTCAACGTCAAAATGCAGCTCAACGCCACCCCAGGTGAAACGCTCGTCCAGCAGATGTGAAAATGCAGGCGCCTGGCCAAAATTCCATTCCCAACTGCTTTGACGGGCAAAGGTCTCGGCAAAATTAGGCAGATCCGGGGTGTTATCAGGTGAAATCACTTCCGCTTCTACGTGCTCGCCGTAATATTCAAAGAAAGCGTCGCGAATGGCATCGCAGATTTGTTCGTGGGTAATGCCCGGCAGCAGTTCGACAAGGTTCGCGACGCGACCCCGCACGGAGGTTATTCCTTTGGCCTGTAGCTTTTTCTTGTCGGGGTTAAGGTAATTCGCCAGCCTGCTGAGATCGGCATTCAGCAATAATGTGCCGTGATGGAAACCCCGATCTTTGGTTTCTCGATAAGCAGAGCCGGAGACTTTACGGTCACCTTCCGCAGTTTTGACCACCAGATCGTTACGACCAGAGGCTTCAGCTGTGACGCCAAGAGCGTTGAGTGCATTGAGCACAATAGCGGTAGAGATGGTTTTATCATACTCCGGTTTCCCTGCCATAAAGGTGAAGCAGGTATTACCCAGATCGTGGAAAACTGCACCGCCGCCGCTGCTCCGGCGGGCAAGACGGACATTATCCTCTTCCATGCGCCGCGTATTGCACTCTTTCCACGGGTTTTGCGCGCGGCCAATGACCACAGTATCTGCATTACGCCACAGGAACAGCACGCGCTGCGTGGCTGGCATTTGGCGGAAGATGCACTCTTCCACCGCGAGATTAAACCAGGGATCGTAAGAGTCAGAGATAAGCAGGCGTAACGTTGTCGTCATGGCAGATTTCCTTTTCCGAATCGTCCGCCTACTTTATCACTGATCCTTCTTCTCGCCCTCTTCCTCTTCGGGAATGGACTTGCTGGCAGTCAGCAGGAAGGGAGATTGCTGCCAGCGTGTGCGTTTACCTTGCAACAATGTACGAGCCAGCACGACACCGATCGCCAGCGAGAGCAGCAGCATCAGGCGGAGAATGTTGGTGGTGTTATCCACCTGTTTTGCTTCTGTGGGAAGGGTATGGGTGTCGAGTGTCAGGCGCAGATACCCCAACGGACCATTTTTCCCCTGAATGGGTTCGACGATTTGCTGGTTAAAGTAGCCCCCGGCTTTTTTGCCATCCAGCGCCAGCCTGTCACGCACGTCGACGTGCTCACCCGCGCGGGCTATCAGGTCACCTTCTTCGTCATAAACTCCGGCATCCAGGATACGGCTATTCTCCGTTAACTGGCGTAATATCTGGCTTATCCGTTTATCATCTGGTGTTTCAGTCCGCATTGCCGGGGCGACATTCAAGGTCACCTGACGTGCCAGAGTCCGCGCCAGCTCTTCAAGCTGCGGATTACGTTGTCGTTGATGATTCTGGCTAAACCAGGATGTCCCTTGCATAAGCGCTACCAATAGCGCGAGGCAGATCAGGACAATCACGGCACGATGAAGCCGGAATTTCAGTTTTGCGCGAGCCATATTCCACCTGCTGAAAATTTACGGCTTAATGTTGCCAGAAGTGATGGTTACAGGGTAGCCTCATGCGTTATTTTCCCTCTGGAACCTTCCGGCGCGAACGAATTTACAGGAGCTTCAATGCCGAACATTACCTGGTGCGATCTGCCTACAGATGTCTCTTTATGGCCAGGATTGCCGCTCTCATTAAGTGGTGATGAGGTAATGCCTCTGGATTACCATGCGGGTCGTAGCGGCTGGCTGCTGTACGGACGCGGTCTGGACAAGCAACGCCTGACGCAATATCAAACCAAACTGGGTGCTGCCATGGTGATTGTGGCTGCCTGGTGTGTGGAAGATTACCAGGTGATCCGCCTGGCTGGCTCTTTGACGCAGCGCGCGACGCGCCTGGCGCATGATGCCGGGTTGGATGTGGCGCCTCTTGGTAAAATTCCGCACCTGAAAACGCCGGGTCTGTTAGTGATGGACATGGACTCAACCGCCATTCAGATCGAATGCATTGATGAAATTGCTAAGCTTGCGGGCAGCGGCGAGATGGTAGCGGAAGTGACCGAACGCGCCATGCGTGGAGAGCTGGATTTTGCCGCCAGTCTGAGGCAACGTGTGGCGACCCTGAAAGGGGCGGATGCCAATATTCTGCGCCAGGTACGCGATGAGTTGCCGTTGATGCCAGGGCTGACACAACTGGTGCTTAAGCTGGAGACGCTGGGCTGGAAGGTGGCAATTGCGTCCGGCGGGTTCACCTTCTTTGCGGATTACCTGCGCGATAAGCTGCGGTTGACCACTGTGGTGGCGAATGAGCTTGAGATCATGGATGGCAAACTGACCGGCCACGTGATCGGCGATATCGTTGATGCGCAGTATAAAGCCAACACGCTGACGCGTCTGGCCGAAAAATATGAGATCCCGGTGGCGCAGACAGTTGCCATTGGTGACGGCGCAAACGATCTGCCGATGATCAAAATTGCCGGTCTTGGTATCGCCTATCATGCCAAGCCAAAAGTAAACGAAAAGACGGAAGTGACAATCCGTCATGCCGATCTGATGGGGGTGTTCTGCATCCTGTCGGGCAGCGTGAATCAGAAATAACGAGGTAAAACGTGGCGAAAGCTCCAAAACGCGCATTTGTCTGTAATGAATGTGGTGCGGATTACCCGCGCTGGCAGGGGCAGTGCAGCGCCTGCCATGCCTGGAATACCATCACCGAAGTGCGTGGTGTGGCCGCTTCGCCAACCGTTGCCCGCAACGAGCGCCTGAGTGGTTATGCAGGCAATGCAGGAGTTTCGAAAGTCCAGAAACTGTCTGACATCAGCCTGGAAGAACTGCCGCGTTTCTCTACCGGATTCAACGAATTTGACCGTGTACTGGGCGGCGGCGTTGTGCCGGGAAGTGCGATTCTGATCGGGGGGAACCCTGGTGCGGGGAAATCCACCTTACTGCTGCAAACGTTGTGCAAACTCGCTGAGCAGATGAAGACCCTGTACGTCACGGGTGAAGAGTCATTGCAGCAGGTGGCGATGCGTGCCCACCGTCTGGGTTTGCCGACCGGTAACCTGAACATGCTGTCGGAAACCAGCATCGAGCAGATCTGCATGATTGCGGAAGAAGAGCAGCCGAAACTGATGGTGATCGACTCCATTCAGGTGATGCACATGGCGGATATACAGTCTTCTCCCGGCAGCGTGGCTCAGGTGCGTGAAACCGCCGCCTATCTGACCCGCTTTGCGAAAACGCGTGGCGTGGCGATTGTCATGGTCGGCCACGTCACCAAAGACGGCTCTCTGGCAGGCCCGAAAGTGCTTGAGCACTGTATCGACTGTTCTGTGATGCTCGACGGTGACGCCGATTCCCGTTTCCGCACCTTGCGCAGCCATAAAAACCGCTTTGGGGCGGTGAATGAACTGGGTGTGTTTGCTATGACTGAGCAAGGATTACGAGAAGTCAGTAACCCCTCGGCCATCTTCCTGAGTCGCGGTGATGAAGTCACCTCCGGTAGCTCGGTGATGGTGTTGTGGGAAGGGACGCGCCCGTTGCTGGTGGAGATCCAGGCGCTGGTGGATGTCTCAATGATGGGCAACCCGCGTCGTGTCGCGGTGGGTCTGGAACAGAACCGCCTGGCGATTCTGCTGGCGGTTTTACATCGTCATGGCGGATTGCAGATGGCGGATCAGGATGTGTTCGTCAACGTGGTTGGCGGCGTCAAGGTTTCTGAAACCAGTGCGGATTTAGCGTTGCTGTTGGCGATGGTCTCCAGCCTTCGCGACAGGCCGCTGCCGCAAGATCTGGTGGTTTTTGGTGAAGTCGGGCTTGCCGGGGAAATCCGTCCTGTGCCAAGCGGTCAGGAACGTATATCTGAAGCAGCAAAACATGGCTTCCGTCGTGCGATTGTTCCCGCAGCCAACGTACCGAAAAAAATTCCGGAAGGCATGCAAGTTTTTGGGGTGAAGAAACTCGCGGATGCGTTAAACGTCTTTGACGACTTATAATTACGTATTCGATTTTGCAGGAGGCACTATAACGTATGTCGTCATTTGACTATCTTAAGACCGCAATTCGCCAGAAAGGCTGCACCTTGCAGCAGGTGGCAGAGGCGAGCGGCATGACCAAAGGCTATTTAAGCCAGCTGCTGAATGCAAAAATCAAAAGCCCCAGCGCGCAAAAACTCGAAGCATTGCACCGTTTTCTGGGGCTTGAATTCCCGCGTATGCAAAAGAACATCGGCGTGGTGTTCGGTAAGTTTTATCCGCTGCATACTGGCCATATCTATTTGATTCAGCGCGCCTGTAGCCAGGTTGATGAGCTGCATATCATCATGGGCTATGACGAAAAGCGCGACCGCGAACTGTTCGAAGATAGCGCCATGTCACAGCAGCCAACGGTGTCTGACCGCCTGCGATGGTTGCTCCAGACGTTTAAGTATCAGAAAAATATCCGTATTCATGCTTTTAACGAAGAGGGGATGGAACCCTATCCACACGGCTGGGATGTGTGGAGCAATGGCGTTAAAGCTTTTATGGAAGAGAAGGGCATCGCCCCTAACTGGATCTACACCTCTGAAGAGTCTGATGCGCCACAGTTTCGCGAACATTTAGGAACAGAGACTGTACTGATCGATCCTAAACGTACCTTTATGAACATCAGCGGGGGGCAAATCCGCGAAAACCCGTTCCGCTATTGGGATTATATCCCGACGGAAGTGAAACCGTTCTTTGTGCGTACGGTGGCGATTCTGGGCGGAGAGTCGAGCGGTAAATCAACCCTGGTCAACAAGCTGGCGAATATTTTTAACACCACCAGTGCGTGGGAGTATGGGCGTGATTATGTCTTCTCCCATTTGGGGGGAGATGAGATGGCGCTCCAGTATTCGGATTACGACAAAATCGCACTTGGGCACGCGCAGTACATCGACTTTGCGGTCAAGTACGCTAATAAAGTGGCGTTTATCGATACTGACTTCGTCACCACCCAGGCGTTCTGTAAAAAATACGAAGGTCGCGAGCATCCGTTTGTGCAGGCGTTGATTGATGAATACCGTTTTGACCTGGTGATCCTGCTGGAAAATAACACCCCGTGGGTGGCCGATGGCATGCGTAGCCTTGGTAGTTCGGTGGACCGCAAAGAGTTTCAAACCATGCTGGTAGAGATGCTTCGCGAGAACAACGTGCCGTTCGTGCATGTTGAAGAGTCAGACTACGATTCCCGTTTCCTGCGCTGCGTAGAGCTGGTGAAGGAGATGATGGGGGAACAGGGGTAAATCCCCTTCACCCCAGCCCTATCCCCAAAGGGACGAGGGTGGAAAGACAGCTTTGTGTGATCCTCTCTCCATAGGGGAGAGAGGATCCGGTTGAGGGGAACAAACCAGTCAGAATTCAACCACCACTTTCCCGCGCATATGCCCATCCAGCACTTTTCGGTGCGCTTCGCTGATGCTTTCGACGCTCAATCCGTGCAGCGTTTCACTGAGCGAGCTTTCCACCACGCCGTTATCTACCAGCTTCGCTACCGCATCTAAGATCTCGCCCTGACGAGCCATATCCGCTGTCTGATACATGCTGCGGGTGTACATAAATTCCCAGTGCAGTGTGGCTGATTTAGATTTCAGTTTATTTTGATCCAGAGGATGTTCGTTCTCGACGATGGTGCAGATGTGTCCCTGTGGCGCAATCAGTTCACTGACTGCGTTCCAGTGGCCATCGGTGTCGTTCAGGATAAAAATATAATCCACAAATGTGATCCCTTGTTTTGCCAGTTCACCTTTCAGATCGTGATAATTCACCACCTGATCGGCTCCACGATCGCGACACCACTGGGCGGAGTCTTCACGTGATGCCGTGGCGATCACGGTCACGTTGCTGTTGTGCTTCGCGAATGGGATCGCAAGCGATCCCACGCCACCAGCGCCGCCGATGATCAACAGTGTTTTATCCGATCCCGCATCCTGAATATTTAATCGCTCAAACAAACCTTCCCATGCTGTCAGCGCAGTTAACGGCAGAGCCGCAGCAGATGCCCAGTCGAGGGTGTTTGGCTTGTGCCCAACAATACGGGCATCAATCAGCTGATGGGTTGTGTTACTGCCGGGACGAGTAATATCTCCCGCATACCACACCTCGTCGCCAGGTTTGAACTCGGTCACACCAGCACCAACGGCTTTCACGATGCCACTGGCATCCCAGCCCAGAATGCGGGGTTCTTTGAGGCCATTTTTGACAATACCGGCATGAACCTTCGTATCAACAGGGTTGATGGAGACGGCTTTCACCTCGACCAGCAGATCGTTCTCACCCGGCTCTGGCATTGGCAGTGACAACTCAATAAACGCGGAGGGATTTTGTGGGTTGATGGCAATTGCTTTAACAGACATGGGGAACTCCTCAATAGGATGCGTTGTAGTGAGGTTAGTCTATTCAGTGACCAGTGGCGTGATAAGATGGACAATTGAGAACGAAGTGTTCGCATAAGGTGAACAATCATGTTTAAACAGCTTCAGGATATGGCACTGTTCGCGCTGGTCGCCGAAATGGGCAGTTTCACGGCGGCCGCTCAGAAAGCCGGATTGCCGAAATCCAGCGTCAGCCAGCGTATCAGCCAGCTTGAGCAGCAGGTGGGGATCCGCCTGATTAACCGTACCACGCGTAAACTCAATCTGACGTTTGCCGGAGAGCACTATCTGGTGCATTGCCGGGAAATGCTGGCTGCCAGCGAGCGCGCGGAATATGCCATTCAGCGTCTGCGGGATAACCCCAGTGGCCGGCTACGCATTACCTGCCCCGCCGGGATCGGCTCAACGCTGCTGGCACATATGAATGCGGAATTTCAGCGGCGCTACCCGGATGTTTCGCTGGATGTCAGCATCTCTGATGATGTGGTTGATCTGGTGGAAGCCGGGTTCGACGTCGCACTACGGACAGGCAAGCCGCAGGACTCATCCCTGATTGGCCGCATGATAGGTGATTGCCCGCGCTTTTTGCTGGCATCGCCCGGGTATCTGGCAAACTTTGCGGATCTTGTCCATCCCCGCCAACTGGTTGAGCATCGCTGTATTAGTCATAAAGCATGGTCTGAATGGCTCTTACAGCGTGGAAGTGAAGACTATCGCTATCTGCCGGATAATACGCATGTTACCGACAACCTGGTCTATGCGAGGGAGAGTGCCATAGCGGGGGCAGGGATCACGCTCTTACCCGCTTTTTTGCTGGAAGATAAGATTGGGAAGGGCGCGCTGGTAGAGGTATTACCGGAGTGGAATGTGGCGGGGAACGAGTTGTGGTTGGTCTACCCGAGCCGCAAACTTAACTCGCCTGCGCTGATGAGCTATATCGACTTTGCGATGCAGTTTGATGAGGTGAAGCAGTTTTACGTGGGAGGATAGCGGTACAGCCTGATGCCCTCACCGGATGCTCTCCCGACGAAAGAGAAGAAAACATAAAAAAAACGGCAACTTTCGTTGCCGTTTGCTTTTACTTGGAAATACGTTTGTACTTGATACGTTTTGGCTCCAGTGCGTCAGCCCCAAGCGTACGTTTCTTATACTCTTCGTATTCGGTGAAGTTACCTTCGAAGAACTCCACTTTACCTTCATCCTGGTAATCCAGAATGTGGGTGGCGATACGGTCAAGGAACCAACGGTCGTGCGAGATAACCATTGCGCAACCTGGGAATTCCAGCATGGCGTTTTCCAGTGCCCGCAGGGTTTCGATATCCAGGTCGTTTGTTGGTTCATCGAGCAGCAGGACGTTACCGCCAACCTGCAGCAGTTTTGCCAGATGCAGACGACCACGTTCACCACCGGACAGTTCGCCTACGCGTTTGCCCTGATCAACACCTTTAAAGTTAAAGCGGCCAACGTAGGCACGGCTTGGCATTTCGGTGTTGCCGATACGCATGATGTCCAGACCGCCAGACACTTCTTCCCATACGGTTTTGCTGTTGTCCATCGCATCACGGAACTGGTCAACGGAGGCCAGTTTCACAGTTTCGCCCAGGGTGATAGTGCCACTATCAGGCTGCTCCTGGCCAGACATCATGCGGAACAGGGTCGATTTACCTGCGCCGTTAGGGCCGATAATCCCGACGATAGCGCCTTTCGGTACGGAGAAGCTCAGGTCGTCAATCAGCACGCGATCGCCATAGGATTTACACAGATTGCTGACTTCAACGACTTTATCGCCCAGACGAGCTCCAGGTGGAATAAACAGTTCGTTGGTTTCGTTACGTTTCTGGTATTCGGTGTTGTTCAGCTCTTCGAAGCGTGCCAGACGGGCTTTGCCCTTAGACTGACGGCCTTTTGCGCCCTGACGAACCCACTCCAGCTCTTTCTCGATAGATTTACGACGAGCCGCTTCCTGAGAAGCTTCCTGCGCCAGACGCTGATCTTTCTGCTCAAGCCAGGACGAGTAGTTACCTTCCCACGGAATACCTTCACCACGGTCCAGCTCCAGGATCCAGCCAGCCACGTTATCGAGGAAGTAACGGTCGTGGGTAATTGCCACAACGGTCCCTTCGAAATCGTGCAGGAAACGTTCCAGCCATGCCACTGATTCTGCATCCAGGTGGTTGGTTGGTTCATCGAGCAGCAGCATGTCTGGTTTTTCCAGCAGCAGACGGCACAGCGCGACGCGGCGGCGTTCACCACCGGAGAGTTTCTCGATTTTGGCATCCCAGTCAGGCAGGCGCAGGGCATCAGCTGCACGCTCCAGTTGCACGTTCAGGTTGTGACCGTCGTGCGCCTGGATGATCTCTTCAAATTTGCCTTGTTGCGCCGCGAGCTTGTCGAAGTCAGCATCAGGCTCGGCGTACTTCGCGTACACTTCATCCAGACCTTTCAGTGCGTTAACCACTTCAGAAACGGCTTCTTCAACGGATTCACGCACGGTATGTTCCGGGTTCAGCCTGGGTTCCTGCGGCAGGTAACCGATCTTGATACCGGGCTGCGGACGTGCTTCACCTTCGATGTCTGTATCGATGCCGGCCATGATGCGCAGCAGGGTGGACTTACCGGCACCGTTGAGACCCAGAACACCGATTTTTGCGCCCGGGAAGAAGCTCAGCGAGATATTTTTGAGAATATGACGTTTCGGCGGAACCACTTTGCCGACACGATGCATGGTATAAACGAATTGAGCCACGTTGGACTTCGCCTCTTTTATCGTGATGAGAATAGATAACAGCTGCGAAGTGTAGCCTTTTTCAGCGCCTAATCCCAGCCAGGAACACCGGGAGTGTTAAAACGCGCAAGCAAAGGTAAAAAAGTGTCCACAACGTGGCGCGTTGAAGGATGCCTGGTTAGCATAAGTTAAGTAGACTTTGATGCGGCAAGACGCTGCAATTGACGAAAAAAAACAATGAGGAAGAGCTTGTGGAAAGAGCCAAACAGGTGGTCTGGCGTCTGCTGGTTGCCAGCGTATGTGTGCTGACGATAAGCCATGCGGCGCACGCCGATTCACTGGATGAACAACGTAACCGCTACGCGCAAATTAAGCAGGCGTGGGACAATAAGCAGATGGATACCGTTCAGGCACTGATGCCGACGTTAAAAGATTATCCTCTGTATCCGTATCTGGAATACCGCCAGATCACAGATGATCTGATGAATCAAACGACGATCGCTGTTAATCAATTTATTCAGGCCAACCCGACACTGCCGCCTGCGCGAACGCTGCAATCGCGTTTTGTGAACGAGCTGGCGCGCCGCGAAGACTGGCGTGGACTGCTGGCCTTCAGCCCGGAAAAACCCAATACCACCGAAGCACAGTGTAACTTTTACTACGCCAAATGGGCCACAGGGCAGCAAGAAGAGGCGTGGAGTGGCGCTAAAGACCTGTGGTTAACCGGGAAAAATCAGCCTAATGCCTGTGATTCGCTGTTCGGTGCATGGCGTGCCTCCGGCAAGCAAGATCCGCTGGCCTACCTGGAACGCATTCGGCTGGCGATGAAGGCCGGAAATACCCGGCTGGTAACGGCGCTGGCGGGGCAGATGCCGTCAGATTACCAAACCATCTCCTCTGCCATTATCCAGCTGGCAAATGATCCTAACTCTGTGCTGACTTTTGCACGTTCGGTTGCCGCAACTGATTTTTCGCGTCAGATGGCCGCAGTGGCCTTCACCAGTGTTGCGCGTGATGATGTGGAAAATGCACGGCTGATGATCCCACAATTGGTACAGGTACAGCAGCTTAACGAGGATCAGACTCAGGAACTGCGCGATATAGTGGCGTGGCGGCTGATGGGCACGGACGTGACCGACGAGCAGGCACGCTGGCGTGATGATGCGGTGATGCGTTCCAGTTCCACTTCGCTGGTAGAGCGCCGCGTACGTATGGCGCTGGGCAGCGGCGATCGTCGCGGGCTTAATACCTGGCTTGCGCGTCTTCCTATGGAAGCTAAAGAAAAAGATGAATGGCGCTACTGGCAGGCCGACCTGCTGCTGGAGCGTGGCCGTGATGACGAAGCTAAAGAGATCCTCCATTCACTGATGCAGCAGCGCGGGTTCTACCCAATGGCTGCCGCGCAGCGTCTGGGTGAAGAGTATACTTTCCGGATTGATAAAGCACCGGCCAACGCCAGCCCCGCATTGACACAAGGCCCGGAGATGGCGCGCGTTCGCGAGCTGATGTACTGGAATATGGATAACACCGCGCGTAGCGAGTGGGCCAATCTGGTCACCAGCCGTACTACGGATGAAAAAGCCCAGTTGGCGCGTTATGCCTTTGATAACCACTGGTGGGATCTAAGCGTGCAGGCGACGATCGCCGGGAAGTTGTGGGATCATCTCGAAGAACGTTTCCCGCTAGCCTATAAAGACCTTTTCGATCGCTATACCAGTGGCAAAGATATTCCGCAAAGCTATGCCATGGCGATTGCCCGTCAGGAGAGCGCCTGGAACCCGAAAGTTCGCTCTCCGGTAGGGGCCAGCGGCCTGATGCAGATCATGCCTGGCACAGCGACGCATACAGTGAAGATGTTCAATATTCCAGGGTACAGCAGTCCATCACAGTTGCTTGACCCGGATACCAATATCAACATTGGTACGAGCTACTTGCAGTATGTTTATCAGCAGTTTGGTAATAACCGCATCTTCTCCTCTGCGGCATACAATGCGGGTCCTGGACGTGTTCGTACCTGGCTCGGCAACAGTGCAGGACGTATTGATGCAGTGGCGTTTGTGGAGAGTATTCCCTTCTCCGAAACGCGCGGATATGTGAAGAACGTACTGGCTTATGACGCGTACTATCGCTACTTCATGGGGCAAAAGGATACCCTGATGAGCGATGCTGAGTGGCAGAGACGTTACTGATCGGCGTGGGTTGTGTTATGCTGTACTCGCTAAAGAGTACAACAGGCGGCATAACATGACCCAGCATTCCCCTTATTCATCGGCGATGGCCGAGCAACGCAATCAGGAGTGGCTTCGTTTCGTGGAGTTGCTCCGTCAGTCTTACGATCAGGATTTGCATCTACCTCTGTTGCAACTGATGCTCACGCCCGACGAGCGTGAAGCGTTGGGGACACGTGTTAGGATCATCGAAGAGTTATTGCGCGGTGAAATGAGCCAGCGCGAGCTGAAAAATGAGCTTGGCGCGGGTATTGCGACGATTACCCGCGGTTCAAACAGCCTGAAATCCGCCCCTGTCGAGTTACGTCAGTGGCTGGAATCGGTGTTGTTGGATATTCAGCGGTAAATCGCGTTATGGAACGGGCTTAAGGCCAGGATCACTGCCTGATGGTAGACGCTTGAGCGTGTCAGCGTACCGGCAGTAAAGACACCAATCGCGCCTTCTTTACGGCCAATCTCATCGATGCCGGTGTATTGTGACATCACCGGCCCGAGAGCTTCACCTTCACGCACTTTTTCCAGGATAACCTTCGGTAACGGCAGTGTAGCCGAACGAGCTTCGCCGCGCTGTTCACGGCTTTCAATGACCACCCAGCTAAATGTTGCGCCGTCGTCGATACCTGCTTCAATCGCAACCCAAAAATCGGCCTGAGGGCAAGCGGTCTTTGCATTCGCAACACGATTTCGTGCGCCAGCACGCGTTTCCTCGCTTCCAAACGGCTGTTCAGGAACGCCACTCTCGACGGCTATAGCGTCAATATGGCAGGATCCTTCGCCGAAGATCTCATCAAATGCCCTTAGAATTGCCTGAATTTTGGCAGGATTAGTGGTAGCTGAGACAACATGGTGCATAATTAAGCTCGATTCAAAAAAAACTCATCGCAGTATAACGGAAAAAAAGCATGTTACAGGTATACCTTGTTCGCCACGGTGAAACCCAGTGGAACGCCGAGCGACGTATTCAAGGCCAATCAGACAGTCCTCTCACCGAAAAGGGTGAGCAACAAGCATGGCAAGTGGCAGAGCGTGCCAGAACATTGGGGATCACTCACGTGATTTCCAGTGATTTAGGTCGTACACAGCAGACTGCGCGCATTATCGCTGATGCCTGTGGTTGCGATGTAGTGCTTGACCCACGCCTTCGCGAACTGGATATGGGCGTGCTGGAAAAACGCCACATCGATTCTTTGACGGAAAAGGAAGAAGGCTGGCGTCGTACGCTGGTAAACGGTACGGAAGACGGTCGTATTCCTGAAGGTGAGTCAATGCAGGAGCTGAGCGTGCGCGTTCATGCTGCGCTGGAAGAGTGCCTGAAGCTTCCGGCAGGAAGCCGTCCGTTGTTAGTCAGCCACGGTATTGCGCTGGGTTGTCTGGTCAGCACCATCCTGGGCCTTCCTGCGTATGCGGAGCGCCGTCTGCGTCTGCGTAACTGCTCTCTTTCCCGTATCGACTATCAGGAAAGCCAGTGGCTGGCGTCAGGATGGGTTGTGGAAATGGCAGGGGACATTTCGCATCTCGATGCCCCTGCGCTGGACGAACTGCAGCGTTAGCGGCGGACAGGGATTAAGAATTCCATCCGCAGATTGATTGGGCGTTCTTCCGGTTTAACGTCGCTTGCCGGATAGTAACGCTCAATGTCCTGACCTTTACGGCGGTTCAGCTTCAGCATTGGCATGCAGGTTCCGTATACGGTCAGGATAAACTCCTGAACACCGGTTCCCAGCCCTTCGTAGGTGAACATGACGTAATCGCCACCTTCCAGCACGACCGGTTTTGCCCCCTGGATATAGCCGTTGGCCATTTCCGGCGTTAACGCCGTGGTGTAGAACACCTCTTGTTCGTCGTCTTTTTCCTGGCTTGGATGCGTTTCATTCAGACCGTACAGCAACGGTGGGATGGCGGGCGCATGGCTCAGGAAATCGCGCCAGAACTGAACACGCATTTGGTGACGGAACTCGGAAATCTGCTCCAGAGAACAGGCATAACTTTGCGTCGTGCCGATCAGGTGGGTTTCAGGCAGCGTGATAATTTCATGTTTTGGCATCGCAAATTCACCGAGTCGCAGCGGCGGGCGCATACCAAATGAGCTCCAGTCTGGCGCACGGCGGTAGAGCGCTGGCGTCAATGAAAACTGTTTTTTAAAGGCTCGGGTGAAGGTTTGCTGTGAATCAAAACGGTATTGCAGAGCAATATCCAGAATCGGACGCGCAGTAAGCCGCAACGCAACTGCGGATTTCGAAAGGCGACGTGCGCGAATATAAGCACCGATAGCATGTCCAGTGACATCCTTGAACATCCTTTGTAAATGCCACTTGGAATAGCCTGCTTTTGCCGCCACATTATCCAGTGACAAAGGCTGGTCAAGATGACCTTCCAGCCAGGTAAGCAGGTCGCGAATAATTCCAGCCTGATCCATATACTATCCTCATCCTTAAAACAGCAGATACCTGATATCAGGTTAGCGGATAATAGCATTTTTTGATGTTTTAGCATTCGGTGTTTTTTTTGTGCATTAATGCTTTTTGCAGCACATTATGGACCTTTATTTTCTAATCCTGTGATCTTGCTACATTTTTGTCTAACGTGTTGAATAATCGCTCACTGTAATTTTAAAGAATGGTAACAATATGAAATACAAGACATTGATCTTCACCGCTCTGTTGCTGATGGTTGGCCGTATGGCACAGGCGGAACAAATCGGTTCCGTTGATACCGTGTTCAAAATGTTCGGCCCTGACCACAAGATTGTGGTCGAAGCGTTCGACGATCCTGATGTGAAAAACGTCACCTGCTACATCAGCCGCGCAAAAACGGGCGGTATCAAAGGTGGATTGGGGCTGGCTGAGGACACCTCCGACGCGGCGATTTCCTGTCAGCAGGTGGGGCCGGTTGAATTGAGTGACAAAATCAAAAACGGCAAAGCGCAGGGGGACGTGGTATTCCAGAAACGGACCTCGTTAGTGTTCAAGAAACTGCAGGTCGTGCGCTTCTATGATGCGACACGCAACACGCTCGCCTATCTGGCGTATTCCGACAAAGTGGTGGATGGCTCACCCAAAAATGCGCTCAGCGCCGTACCGATTATGCCGTGGCGCTAACTCAGGGATGAACCATGCAGCAACCGTTGATTTGGCTGGTTGAAGACGAAATCAGTATTGCGGAGACGCTTATCTACATGCTTCAACAGGAAGGTTTTGCGGTGAAGGCGTTTGAACGCGGCTTACCCGTACTGGAGGATGCGCGTCGGCAGATGCCTGCGCTGGCCATTCTGGATGTCGGACTGCCTGATATCAGCGGGTTTGAGCTGTGCCGTCAGTTGCTGGCGCAACATCCCTCACTGCCGGTGCTGTTCCTGACGGCTCGCAGTGATGAAGTGGATAAGCTGCTTGGTCTGGAAATCGGGGCTGATGATTATGTGGCGAAGCCTTTTTCCCCGCGCGAAGTCTGTGCGCGAGTGAGGACGATTTTACGGCGGATGCAGAAGTCAGCCGCGCCTTCGGATATCGTTCGTATCGGGGAGTTTGAGTTGAACGAACCCGCTGCCCGCATTAGCTGGTATGGGGAAGCGTTATCCCTCACGCGCTACGAGTTCCTGTTGCTCAAAACATTGCTGCTTGCACCGGGGCGCGTATTTTCACGTCAGCAGTTAATGGACAAAGTGTGGGGAGACGAAGGCGACAGCTTTGATCGGACGGTTGATACCCATATTAAAACCCTGCGCGCGAAACTGCGTGCGGTGAATAACGAACTCTCTCCCATCAGTACGCATCGCGGGATGGGATATAGCCTGGGGCTGTACTAATGCGCATTGGGATGCGGTTGCTATTGGGCTATTTCCTGATCGTGGCGATCGCCGCCTGGTTTGTGCTGTCGATCTTTGTTCAGGAGGTTAAACCCGGCGTACGCAGGGCAACAGAAGGGACATTGATCGACACTGCGACGTTGCTGGCGGAGGTTGGACGCGATGATTTGCTCTCCGGCGATCCGCTACACGGGCGTGTGGCACAGGCTTTTTCGCAACTCCATCAGCGGCCTTTTCGCGCCAATATCAGCGGCATCCATAAAGTGCGCAATGAGTACCACGTTTACATGACCGATGCACAGGGGCGGGTTGTATTTGATTCTGCGGGGCTTGCGGTAGGCGATGACTACTCTCGCTGGAACGATGTCTGGCTGACGTTGCGTGGGGAATACGGTGCGCGCAGTACCCAGCGCCACCCTGATGATCCGGAAAGCACAGTGATGTATGTTGCTGCGCCAATTGTGGACCAGGGCAAAATTATTGGTGTGCTATCGGTAGGGAAACCCAATAGCGCCATGGCGCCGGTTATCCACCGTAGTGAACGTCGCATTTTGTGGGCGGGTGGAGCACTGCTGGGGATTGCGTTACTGATTGGGCTGGTGGTGGCAGGGTGGATTAATCGCTCGATCAGCACGTTGTCTCGTTACGCGGATTCGGTAACCCATGACGCGCCTTTGCCGCTGCCGGATCCTGGCAGCAGTGAACTGCGGAAGCTGGCGCAGGCTCTGGAGAATATGCGTATTCGCCTGGAAGGGAAGAACTACATCGAACACTATGTTCATTCGCTGACTCACGAGCTGAAAAGCCCGCTTGCAGCCATTCGCGGGGCGGCAGAAATTCTGGCGGAGCAGCCGCCTCCTCAGGTAGCTGCGCGGTTTATCGATAACATACTGGTGCAAAATGCGCGTATGCAGTCGTTAGTGGAAAAGCTGCTTGCTCAGGCGCGGCTTGAGAATAGAGTGGATATCGTTCCCGTCACGCTGGATGTGGCGATGCTTTTTACGCGGCTTACCGATGCGCGATCTGCGATCTTGTCCGCCAAAAACATCATGCTGACCTGCCAGTCCGCGCAGTGCCATGTTACGGGGGATGTTGATCTGCTGGAACAAGCGCTGGGGAATTTGCTCGATAATGCGATTGACTTTACACCGCAAGGTGGCGCGATAGCGCTTGCTGCTCACGAGGAGAAACAGCGGGTAAGGCTCAGTGTAACCGACACGGGCAGTGGGATCCCGGATTATGCCCTTGCGCGTATTTTTGAGCGTTTTTACTCGCTTCCGCGTGATAACGGCCTGAAGAGCAGTGGGCTTGGGTTGGCCTTTGTGCAGGAAGTTGCGCGTCTGCACCAGGGCGAGATTACGTTGCAAAACAGGGATGAAGGCGGTGTGATAGCCACGCTGACACTTCACCGTCCCTTCACATAACTTCAAACTGACCCCACACTGCGGCGTTACGATCTCCTTATTACAAAGGAGACGTAAAGATGAAATCCCCCCTGTTCTGGAAAGTCAGCACCCTTTTAGGGTGCATCCTGCTCTTATTAATCCCGCTGTTTATGGTCAGTAATTTGATTTCGGAGCGGGTGAGCTACCGCAACGATGTTGAAAATACGCTTCGCCAAAGCACCAGTGGCCCACAACAGCTCGTTGGCCCGTTGATTGCCATTCCGGTAACGGAGATTTACTACAAGATTGAGGAAAAGAAAAAGGTTGAGTACAAACGGAGTTACCTCCATTTTCTGTTACCAGACACGTTACTTATTGAAGGTAATCAGCGTGTTGAATCACGAAGTATCGGGATTTACGACGGACAGATCTGGAATAACGAGCTGAGTATAAAAGCGCAGTTTACTACCGAAAAACTGGCGCAACTCAAAGGCGAAACGATAACCCTGGGACAACCCTTTATTACGGTAGGCGTGGGGGATGCGCGAGGAATTGGCGCGGTTAATGTGTCGAAGATCGGCGATGAGACTTTAGTCGTGGAGCCTGGCTCGGGAGTGTCAGGGCAATTGCCCGGTGTGCATATTCCGCTGACCAGCAAAGTGATGGCCTCGAAAACATTCGCCCTGGATATGACGCTCAATCTGGCGGGAACCGGCAGTTTCTCTGTGGTTCCGGTGGGCCGTAGCAGCGAACTTACTCTCAATAGTAACTGGCCACATCCGGGCTTTATGGGAGACTACCTGCCTGTTAAACACCAAATCAGTGCATCGGGTTTTCAGGCTCACTGGCAGAGTAGCTGGTTTGCCAACAATCTGGAAAGCCAGTTCAGTGATGGGGAAATACCGGAATGGCATGCGATCCCGGCATTTAGCGTGATGGTCGCGACGCCTGCCGACCAGTACCAACTGACTGACCGCGCAATTAAGTACGCGATTTTACTTATCACCCTGACCTTTATGGCCTTCTTTGTCTTTGAAACCTTAACCGGGCTGCGCCTTCATCCGATGCAGTATCTTCTGGTGGGCTTGTCGCTGGTGCTGTTTTATCTGGTGTTGCTGGCGTTGTCAGAGCATGTCGGATTCACAAAGGCCTGGATTACGGCCAGTCTCGTCGGGGTGTTGATGAATGGAGTCTATCTGCAGGCGGTATTAAAGAGCGGGAAGCGAAGCGGTATGTTTGTTCTGGCGCTACTGGGGCTGGACGTGGTGATGTGGTTCCTGCTCCGTTCCGAGGATAGCGCGTTACTGCTGGGCTCTGCGGTTCTGGCACTGGCCTTGTTTACGGTGATGTACCTGACCCGCCATTTTGACTGGTATTCACTTTCTCAGGCTAAACGTGCGGTTCCACCGACGGACGTGGATAATGATGCTATGCGGATTTGGAAATAAAAAAAACGGCGCAAAAGCGCCGTTTTTTAATACGTTGAGGGGGGGATTATTCCTGCAGATCGCCGCAGAAACGATAGCCTTCACCATGAATAGTGGCGATGATTTCCGGCGTATCCGGCGTAGATTCGAAATGTTTACGAATACGACGAATGGTGACGTCCACGGTACGGTCGTGTGGCTTCAGCTCGCGACCGGTCATTTTCTTCAGCAGCTCTGCGCGGGACTGAATTTTGCCCGGATTTTCGCAGAAGTGCAGCATGGCGCGGAATTCACTGCGGGGCAGTTTGTACTGCTCACCGTTCGGGCTAATCAGCGACCGGCTATTGATATCAAGTTCCCAGCCGTTGAATTTGTAGCTGTCTACGCTACGACGCTCTTCGCTGACCGTGCCCAAATTCATGGTGCGGGACAGCAGGTTACGTGCACGAATGGTTAATTCGCGAGGATTAAACGGTTTGGTGATATAGTCATCCGCGCCGATTTCCAGACCAAGAATTTTATCAACTTCGTTATCACGGCCTGTCAGGAACATTAATGCGACGTTCGCCTGTTCACGCAGTTCGCGCGCCAGAAGAAGGCCGTTTTTCCCAGGCAAGTTGATGTCCATAATGACCAGGTTAATATCATTTTCAGAAAGGATCTGATGCATTTCTGCGCCATCGGTCGCTTCAAAGACATCGTAGCCTTCTGCTTCGAAAATGCTCTTTAACGTGTTGCGTGTTACCAACTCGTCTTCAACGATAAGAATGTGCGGGGTCTGCATGTTTGCTACCTAAATTGCCAACTAAATCGAAACAGGAAGTACAAAAGTCCCTGACCTGCCTGATGCATGTCGCAAATTAACATGACCGGCCTAACGTGACTAAAGTACGTAATTGCGTTCTTGATGCACTTTCCATCAACGTCAACAACATCATTAGCTTGGTCGTGGGTACTTTCCCTCTGGACCCGACAGTGTCAAAAACGGCTGTCATCCTAACCATTTTAACAGCAACATAACAGGCTAAGTGACACCGGACACCCAATAAAACTACGCTTCGTTGACATATATCAAGTTCAATTGTAGCACGTTAACAGTTTGATGAAATCATCGTATCTGAATGCTAGCCTTTGTCACAAATTTTCAATAAACCAACTAGTTGCGGATATTGATTGATAAACATTACGAATCCAATCGGGACTTGGCATTCATACGGGTATTATCATTATTAAACATAGGGATAAGCCGTATCTATTAACATTCTAACCGATTGTTCAGTCTCAAAATAGTTTAGCGTTTTTAATTTGTTATGAAACGCTATTTCGGTGATTGGTGTTGCAAATTTGTAAATTCGTGCTGCGTAATATGTTGATGGGTATCACACTTTTACGCGCTAACTGATTAAAAAGAGAGCATAAATGCATCTGTCGATAGTGCTGGTTGCACCAGCAAGAGCAGAAAATATAGGCGCTGCGGCGCGTGCCATGAAGACCATGGGTTTTACCGATTTACGTATCGTTGACAGCGTTGCGCACCTTGAACCTGCCACGCGCTGGGTGGCTCATGGTTCCGGTGATATTCTCGATAATATAACCACTTACCGTACGCTGGCTGAGGCGTTGCATGACATATCCTTTAGCGTCGCCACCACTGCGCGGAGCCGCGCAAAGTTTCATTACTATGCGACACCTCAGGAACTGGTTCCTCTGTTGACGGAGAAAAGCCAGTGGCTGACGAAGGCGGCACTGGTTTTTGGCCGTGAAGATTCGGGGCTGACCAACGAAGAGCTGGAGCTGGCCGATGTGCTGACTGGCGTACCGATGGTGGCGGATTACCCCTCTCTGAATTTAGGGCAGGCGGTGATGGTTTATTGCTATCAATTATCATCGCTAATGCAAATTGCTTCCCCTCAGGCGATCGCCACGGATGAAAACCAATTGTCAGCTTTGCGCACGCGTGCCCAAAGTTTGTTGTCGCAACTGGGCGTTGCCGACGATCAGAAAATGGCCGACTGGTTGCATCAACGTTTGGGGCGTCTTGAGCAGCGGGATACGGCAATGTTGCACCGATTACTGCACGATATTGAAAAAAAATTGACCGAGTAAAATGTTGTCATAAGTTTTCGATATGGAGAAACCCTCTGATAACGGAGGGTGAGTCTGGAGTTTTCGGATGAAAATAAATGTGCAAGCAGCGGGTCGTGAGAGTGTCCCGAATTGTGATCAAATTAAAAATTTATTGACTTAAGATGCCTAATCCTTTAACCCTAAAAGAATACAGCACAGACAGATAATAATTACAGAGTACACAACATCCATGAAACGCATCAGCATCACCACCATTACAACAACCATCATCATTACCACAGGTAACGATGCGGGCTGACGCGTACAGGAAAAACAGAAAAAAGCCCGCACCTAAACAGTGCGGGCTTTTTTTTCGGCTAAAGATCATGAGGTAATACCATGCGAGTGTTGAAGTTCGGCGGTACATCAGTGGCAAATGCAGAACGTTTTCTGCGTGTTGCCGATATCCTGGAGAGCAACGCCAGGCAGGGGCAGGTGGCAACCGTGCTTTCTGCCCCTGCGAAAATCACCAACCATCTGGTGGCGATGATTGAGAAGACCATCGGTGGACAGGATGCACTCCCGAACATCAGCGACGCCGAGCGTATTTTCGCTGAGCTTCTGCAAGGGCTGGCTGATCTTCAGCCTGGTTTCCCGCTTGCACAACTGAAAACCGTTGTTGAGCATGAATTTGCACAGATCAAACACGTCCTGCATGGGATCAGCCTGTTGGGACAGTGCCCGGATAGCATCAATGCGGCGCTGATCTGTCGCGGTGAGAAACTTTCTATCGCTATCATGGCGGGCCTGCTGGAAGCGCGTGGCCATAACGTCACGGTGATCGACCCTGTAGAAAAACTGCTGGCGGTAGGCCATTACCTCGAATCGACCGTTGATATAGCCGAATCGACCCGTCGCATTGCCGCGAGCAAAATTCCGTCTGACCACATGATCCTGATGGCTGGGTTTACTGCTGGAAACGAGAAGGGTGAACTGGTAGTGCTGGGCCGTAACGGCTCTGATTACTCTGCTGCAGTGCTGGCGGCCTGTTTACGTGCAGATTGTTGTGAGATCTGGACTGACGTCGACGGTGTTTATACCTGTGACCCGCGCCAGGTTCCGGACGCAAGGTTGTTGAAGTCGATGTCATATCAGGAAGCGATGGAGCTCTCCTACTTTGGCGCTAAAGTTCTTCACCCTCGTACGATTTCCCCAATTGCTCAGTTCCAAATTCCTTGCCTGATTAAAAACACCGGTAACCCACAAGCGCCGGGTACGCTGATTGGCGCGAGCACTGATGAGGATGGACTGCCGGTCAAAGGTATTTCCAACCTGAACAACATGGCGATGTTTAGCGTATCGGGACC
Source organism: Enterobacter sp. RHBSTW-00994 (assembly GCF_013782625.1). Lineage (NCBI taxonomy): Bacteria > Pseudomonadati > Pseudomonadota > Gammaproteobacteria > Enterobacterales > Enterobacteriaceae > Enterobacter > Enterobacter sp. RHBSTW-00994. The sequence continues at coordinate 688,545 of NZ_CP056199.1, forward strand.
CGGCATGAAAGGCATGGTTGGCATGGCTGCACGAGTCTTCGCCGCGATGTCACGCAATGGTATTTCTGTCGTGTTGATCACCCAGTCCTCTTCCGAGTACAGCATCAGTTTCTGTGTTCCCCAGCTTGACTGCCTGCGTGCTCGCCGCGCGCTTGAAGAAGAGTTCTATCTGGAGCTGAAAGAAGAGCTGCTGGAGCCGCTCTCTATCCAGGAACGTCTGGCGATCATCTCCGTGGTCGGTGATGGCATGCGCACGTTGCGCGGGATCTCTGCCAAGTTCTTTGCCGCGTTGGCGCGCGCCAATATCAACATTGTCGCCATTGCACAGGGCTCGTCAGAGCGCTCTATCTCCGTTGTTGTTGATAACGAAGATGCGATGACAGGGGTCCGTGTCGTGCATCAGATGCTGTTCAACACCGACCAGGTGATTGAACTGTTCCTGGTGGGCGTGGGGGGCGTCGGAGGTGCGTTACTCGAACAGGTAAAGCGCCAGCAGGCATGGCTAAAGAAGAAACATATTGACCTGCGCGTGTGTGGTATCGCGAATTCAAAAGCGTTGCTGACCAATGTGCACGGTCTGAATCTGGAGAACTGGCAGGCGGAGATGGCAGAGGCGAAAGAGCCTTTCAATCTGGGGCGTCTGATCCGCCTGGTCAAAGAGTATCACCTGCTAAATCCGGTGATTGTCGATTGTACTTCCAACCAGGCGGTGGCGGATCAGTATGCTGACTTCCTGCGTGAAGGATTCCATGTGGTCACGCCAAACAAAAAGGCGAACACCTCGTCAATGGATTACTACCACCAGTTGCGCCTGGCCGCCAGTAAGTCCCGTCGCAAGTTCCTGTATGACACCAACGTCGGGGCGGGATTGCCGGTTATCGAAAACCTGCAAAACCTGCTGAATGCGGGAGACGAGTTGCAGCGTTTCTCCGGTATTCTGTCTGGCTCGCTGTCATTCATCTTCGGGAAGCTTGATGAAGGCATGAGTCTTTCTCAGGCAACGAGCATTGCCCGTGAAATGGGCTTTACCGAACCCGATCCTCGTGATGATCTTTCTGGAATGGATGTGGCGCGTAAGCTTCTGATCCTGGCACGTGAGACCGGACGCGAACTGGAACTGTCTGATATCGTTATCGAACCTGTGCTTCCAGCAGGGTTCGACGACAGCGGTGACGTTAGTGCATTTATGGTCAATCTATCGCAACTCGATGACGCATTTGCTGCGCGAGTGGCGAAAGCCCGTGATGAAGGCAAGGTATTGCGCTATGTTGGCAATATCGAAGACGACGGCATTTGCCGCGTGAAGATCGCTGAAGTGGACGGGAACGATCCACTGTTCAAAGTCAAAAACGGCGAAAACGCCCTTGCGTTTTACAGCCACTATTATCAGCCATTACCGTTGGTCCTTCGCGGCTATGGCGCAGGGAACGATGTGACGGCTGCGGGTGTGTTTGCCGATCTGCTACGGACCCTGTCATGGAAGTTAGGAGTTTAACATGGTGAAAGTTTATGCCCCGGCTTCCAGCGCCAATATGAGCGTCGGATTTGATGTGCTGGGTGCGGCGGTGACGCCGGTCAATGGTTCGCTGCTGGGTGATACCGTTACGGTAGAAGCGGCAGACAGCTTTAGTCTGAATAACATTGGCCGCTTTGCCAGCAAACTGCCGGCAGAACCGCGCGAGAATATTGTGTATCAGTGCTGGGAGCGATTCTGTCAGGAGATCGGCAAAAATGTGCCCGTCGCCATGACGCTGGAAAAAAGTATGCCGATCGGCTCCGGGCTTGGCTCCAGTGCCTGTTCTGTGGTTGCTGCGCTGGTTGCCATGAATGAGCATTGCGGTAAGCCGCTTAACAACAACCGCCTGCTGGGATTAATGGGCGAGCTGGAAGGGCGGATTTCCGGCAGCATCCACTACGATAATGTGGCTCCGTGTTTCCTCGGCGGCATGCAGTTGATGATTGAAGAAAACGGCATCATCAGCCAGCAAGTTCCGGGATTTGATGAGTGGTTATGGGTGCTGGCGTATCCGGGCATTAAAGTGTCTACCGCCGAAGCCCGTGCGATTTTGCCTGCTCAGTACCGTCGTCAGGATTGTATTGCGCATGGCCGCCATCTGGCGGGCTTTATCCATGCCTGTTACACCCGTCAGCCACAGCTTGCAGCGAAATTAATGAAAGACGTTATTGCTGAGCCGTATCGCACGAAGCTGCTGCCAGGGTTCAACGAAGCGCGGCAAGCGTCACTGGATATTGGTGCGCAGGCGTGCGGGATTTCGGGTTCCGGCCCAACGCTGTTTGCATTATGCGATAAGCCTGACACCGCGCAGCGCGTGGCTGAGTGGCTCTCTAAACACTACCTGCAAAATCAGGAAGGCTTTGTTCATATTTGCCGTCTGGACACGGCTGGCGCACGAGTACTGGGATAAATAATGAAACTCTACAACCTTAAAGATCATAACGAGCAGGTCAGCTTCGCGCAGGCAGTCACGCAGGGATTAGGTAAAAACCAGGGGCTGTTCTTCCCGCACGATCTGCCGGAATTTCAACTGACGGAAATTGATGAGATGCTCAAGCTGGATTTCGTCACCCGCAGTGCGAAAATTCTCTCGGCGTTTATTGGCGATGAAATTCCACAGGCGCAGTTGGAAGAACGCGTGCGCGCGGCATTTGCGTTCCCGGCGCCGGTCAATCCGGTCGAGCCAGATGTGGGCTGCCTGGAGTTGTTCCACGGTCCAACACTGGCCTTTAAAGATTTTGGCGGCCGTTTTATGGCGCAAATGTTGACCCATATCAGCGGTGACAAACCTGTCACCATCCTGACGGCAACATCCGGTGATACCGGCGCAGCAGTGGCACACGCATTCTATGGTCTGAAAAACGTTCGTGTCGTGATCCTCTATCCGCAGGGAAAAATCAGCCCATTGCAGGAAAAACTGTTCTGTACTCTCGGCGGCAATATTGAAACTGTGGCGATCGATGGTGATTTCGATGCCTGCCAGGCGCTGGTTAAACAGGCCTTTGATGACGAAGAACTGAAAACTGCGCTGGGTCTGAACTCGGCAAACTCGATCAACATCAGTCGTCTTCTGGCGCAGATTTGTTACTACTTTGAAGCGGTTGCACAACTGCCACAGGAAGCCCGTAATCAACTGGTGATCTCTGTGCCAAGCGGCAACTTTGGCGACCTGACGGCAGGTTTACTGGCGAAATCTCTGGGTCTGCCAGTAAAACGCTTTATTGCTGCCACCAATGCTAACGACACCGTGCCACGTTTCCTGCAAGACGGGAAATGGGCGCCACACGCGACTCAGGCAACACTCTCTAACGCCATGGACGTGAGCCAGCCAAACAACTGGCCACGTGTGGAAGAGCTGTTCCGCCGTAAGGTCTGGCGTCTGGGCGATCTGGGCTATGCAGCTGTGACGGATGAAACCACCAAAGCGACGATGCGTGAACTTAAAGCGGTGGGCTACACTTCTGAACCACACGCGGCGATTGCTTACCGCGCTCTGCGCGACCAACTGAATCCAGGTGAATATGGTCTGTTCCTCGGAACGGCGCATCCAGCGAAGTTTAAAGAAAGTGTGGATGAGATCCTGGGTGAATCGCTGCCGCTGCCAAAAGAGCTGGCAGACCGCGCTGATCTGCCGCTGCTGTCTCACAATCTGCCTGCGGATTTTTCGGCACTGCGTAAATTGATGATGACCAACGCGTAATTTTTTTCGCCCGGTGAGTGACGCGCCACCGGGTATCAAGCAGCATCAATAACAGGCCGGGTCAGGCATCTTTGCCACCCGGCCTTTTTATGGAGAAATTAAGGAGAGATTGAGCAGGAATAAAGTAGAAATTCCCAATAAATGCGGTCACTTAGAGATTAGGATTGCAGAGAATAACATCCCCGATTCCCCTCACGTAATCTCCTTACATCGGCCCACGTTGGGCAAGATTAATAAGGAGTAACCTATGTCTACATTGAAACCTGCTCTGCTGGCACTTTCGCTGATGCTGGTCGCTCCCATGGCGGTACAGGCTGCAGAAATCACACTTGTCCCTGCGGTAAAACTACAGATAGGCGATCAGGATAATCGTGGACATTACTGGGATGGTGGCCACTGGCGCGACCATGACTGGTGGAAATCACATTATGAATGGCGCGACAACCGCTGGCATCCGCATGATGAACATCGTGGTCATGATGACCGCCATGACGACCATCGTGATGATCATCGTCCTGGCCCGGACTGGAAACACCATTAATCTTTTCCCCCGCCAGGCGGCGGGGGAAATGTATTACTGCTCGTGACGCTTAAACACCAGTTCACCTTTCCCTGACGTTTCCTCGTCAAAGAAATATCCTTCGCTGTTAAACCCGGTTAACTGTTCTGGCTTCGTCAGGCGGTTTTGAATGATGTAGCGGCTCATCAGCCCACGCGCTTTCTTGGCGTAGAAACTGATCACTTTAAACTTACCGTTTTTCTCGTCCAGGAATACCGGCTTGATGATCTCTGCATTCAGCTTTTTCGGTTTCACGGATTTGTAGTACTCGTCAGAGGCCAGATTGATCACGATGTTATCGCCCTGAGCCTGCAGCGCTGCATTCAGCTTATCGGTAATGGTCTCGCCCCAGAAATGGTAGAGGTCTTTGCCTTTTGCATTTTCCAGACGGATGCCCATTTCCAGGCGATAAGGTTGCATCAGATCCAGTGGGCGCAGGACGCCATACAGGCCGGATAGCATGCGCAGATGTTGCTGAGCAAAATCGAAGTCGGCTTCGCTAAACTCTTCCGCCTGAAGGCCGGTATAAACGTCGCCTTTAAAGGCCAGAAGTGCCTGACGAGCGTTCGACGGCGTGAAGTTGGGCTGCCAGTCGTGAAAACGGGTGGCGTTAAGATCCGCCAGTTTATCGCTGATGCTCATCAAAGAGGCGATTTGTGGCGCGGAGAGTTTACGTGCCTCGTGGATCAACTGTTGCGAATAGTCCAGCAGTTCTGGCTGGGTATAACGATCGGTTGCGAGCGGGCTCTGGTAATCGAGCGTTTTTGCAGGTGAAATCAGAATCAGCATATCCAGTCCTTGCAGGAAATTTAGAGCGACTTTAGCAAAAAAACGCATTGAATAGATCGATGGCTGTTATTGCCGTGGCAAATCATCCCAGGCACCAGGCGCAATTTGCGACTCAATTTCAGGGTAACGTGACGCATCAAAGACAGGTTGTACGCCAAGCTTACGCTGGCGAAGATAATCCCGGGCAATAAGCGTCACGACCGGAGAGAGCAATAAAATTGCCGTCAGATTAGTGATTGCCATCAGCGCCATAATGACATCTGCCAGTTGCCAGACGAGTGGCAAGCTGAGCAACGACCCTGCCATGACCATCAGGATCACCCCAAGACGCAATACCCATTGGGTTCTTCGTGAATCGAGACGCAGGAAGATGAGATTGTTTTCGGCGTAAATGTAGTTTGCCACTATTGAACTAAAGGCAAACAGGATAACGATAAGCGAGACGAAGCCTGCTCCCCACCCCCCGGCCAGATTGACCAACGCTTGCTGAACCAGCTGGATCCCGGCGGTTCCAGATGCGTGTGGAAGTGGGCCTGCAAGAAGCACAATCATGGCGCTGGCGGAGCAAATCACGATGGTATCTGTAAAGACACCAATCATCTGAACGATGCCTTGCGCGGCCGGGTGAGGGGGCCACGATGCGGCTGCAGCGGCTGCATTTGGCGTTGATCCCATTCCTGCCTCGTTAGAGAACATTCCGCGCTGAAAGCCGGCGGTCAACGCCTGACTGATGGTATAGCCTAGTGCGCCAGACGCAGCTTCTCGCCAGCCAAAGGCACTTTGAAAAATCGTCGCAATTACATCGGGCAACTGATCGATATGTATGACGGTGACAAACAGTCCGGCCGCTACCCACAGAAGCGCCATTGCCGGAACCATCCACTGCATCAAACGTGCTACACCTTTGATGCCTGTTGTCATGGTTAACAGCGTGAATGCCGCGAGTACAGCTCCGGTAAGCCACTCCGGGCAACTGAATGCATAGCGCAACGCATGAGCGACAGAATTCGCCTGTACGGTGTTGAAAATGAGGCCGTAAGCCAGGAGCAAAAAGAGCGAGAAGAGAATGCCCATCCAGCGCATTCCCAGACCTCGGGACATGTACCACGCCGGTCCACCTCGAAACTGGCCGTTTTTATCCTGCTCTTTGTAGAGTTGAGCCAGTGAGCATTCGGCGAAGGAGGTAGCCATACCGATTATTGCCGTGACCCACATCCAGAAAACAGCGCCTGGGCCGCCAGCACTAATGGCTAATGCCACCCCCGCCAGGTTGCCGCTGCCGACGCGCGCAGCAAGGCTGGTGCAGAGTGCCTGGAATGAGGTGAGTCCGCCAGGCTGTGGACTGACGCTGTTTTTCAGACTTTTGCTAAACTGGCGAATATAACGAAACTGAATAAAACCGCTGCGAAGCGTGAACCATATACCTGCTCCCAGTAGCAGATATATCATGATCGAACCCCAGAGGATTTCGTTGATAAATGAGAGGAAATCAGGCATTAACGTCCCTCTTGTTGATGCCAAAGTGAATATGTAAGCGCTACCACTGATTGACCATGCTGTTACTTAGCAGGCTGTTAATATTCTGAGTTTATCATACTATGGCTAAGCGCACTGTCTGCGGTTGCGCTACCCCTCTGTCGTGTTATCATCAGAGCAGACCGGTTACATCCCCCTAACAAGTAAACCTGTCATTTTTCCGCTGCTGGCAAGCTGTCGGTCGCGTGAATTATCCAGGGCACGTTAAAAGAGAAACACTATCATGACGGATAAATTGACCTCCCTTCGTCAGTTCACCACTGTCGTAGCTGACACCGGAGATATCGCGGCAATGAAGTTGTATCAGCCGCAGGATGCCACAACTAACCCTTCTCTGATCCTTAACGCCGCGCAGATCCCTGAGTATCGTAAACTGATCGACGACGCTGTGACCTGGGCGAAAGCGCAGAGCAACGATCGCGCGCAGCAGGTTGTGGATGCAACTGACAAACTGGCTGTAAACATCGGTCTGGAAATCCTGAAACTGGTTCCGGGTCGTATTTCTACTGAAGTTGATGCGCGTCTGTCCTACGACACCGAAGCGTCAATCGCGAAAGCCAAACACCTGATCAAACTGTACAACGATGCTGGTATCAGCAACGATCGTATCCTGATCAAGCTGGCTTCAACCTGGCAGGGTATCCGCGCAGCAGAGCAGCTGGAAAAAGAAGGTATCAACTGTAACCTGACGCTGCTGTTCTCCTTCGCTCAGGCGCGTGCATGTGCAGAAGCAGGTGTTTACCTGATTTCTCCGTTCGTGGGCCGTATTCTGGACTGGTACAAAGCCAACACCGACAAGAAAGAGTACGCAGCATCTGAAGATCCAGGCGTTGTTTCTGTTACTGAGATCTACGAGTACTACAAACAGCACGGCTATGAAACTGTCGTGATGGGCGCAAGCTTCCGTAACGTTGGCGAAATCATCGAGCTGGCTGGCTGTGATCGTCTGACCATCGCACCTGCACTGCTGAAAGAGCTGGCAGAAAGCGAAGGTGCGCTGGAGCGTAAACTGTCCTATACCGGTGAAGTGAAAGCGCGCCCAGAGCGCATCACGGAATCCGAGTTCCTGTGGCAGCACAACCAGGATCCAATGGCGGTAGATAAACTGGCGGACGGTATCCGTAAGTTTGCTGTTGACCAGGAAAAACTGGAAAAAATGATCGGCGACCTGCTGTAATCATTGCGCGTGACCGGGGTCCCGGTCACGCTACTTCTTAAGTACCCTGTCTGATTTTCCCCTCTGCGTGTATCATTCCTCATCATCTGTATTGGTTGAATGGAATGGATATGAATACCTTACGCATCGGCTTAGTTTCGATTTCTGACCGCGCCTCCAGCGGTGTTTATCAGGATAAAGGCATCCCCGCACTTCAGGAGTGGCTGGGTAACGTGCTGACGACACCTTTTGAAATCCAGACCCGATTGATTCCTGATGAGCAGGCGATCATCGAGCAGACGCTGTGCGAGCTGGTGGATGAAATGAGTTGCCATCTTGTCCTCACTACCGGGGGAACAGGGCCTGCACGCCGCGATGTCACACCGGATGCCACGCTGGCGATTGCCGATCGTGAAATGCCTGGCTTTGGCGAGCAGATGCGCCAGATCAGTCTGCACTTTGTCCCGACCGCTATTTTGTCCCGTCAGGTTGGCGTGATCCGCAAACAGGCGTTGATCCTTAACCTGCCAGGCCAGCCTAAATCGATTAAAGAGACGCTGGAAGGGGTAAAAGCAGAAGATGGTCGCGTGGTTGTGCCAGGAATTTTTGCAAGTGTACCGTATTGTATACAGTTGCTGGAGGGCCCCTATGTGGAAACTGACCCACAGATCGTAGCAGCTTTTCGTCCTAAAAGCGCACGTCGCGAGACAATCTCCTGAAGTTAACAAATATGTGACATTAGCTACAGCCGCGGTAGCGTGTGGATTGATTTACGGTATAGTAATTTTTTCTTTACGATTTCTGTAAAAATAAATCCACAACGCTGATAACAATGGTTCGCTATGTCACATTACACCCGACCTCTGAATCGTCAGGACTATAAAACGCTCACGCTTGCGGCACTTGGCGGCGCGCTGGAGTTTTACGATTTCATCATCTTTGTTTTCTTCGCTGCCGTCGTGGGAGAGTTGTTCTTCCCGGCGGATATTCCAGAGTGGCTGCGTCAGGTACAGACATTCGGTATTTTTGCCGCTGGCTATCTTGCTCGCCCTCTGGGCGGGATTGTGATGGCTCACTTTGGCGATTTGGTTGGGCGTAAGAAAATGTTTACCCTCAGCATATTACTGATGGCCGTCCCCACGCTGGCGATTGGCCTGCTGCCAACCTATGCCACGATGGGCATCATTGCTCCCTTATTATTGCTGTTGATGCGTATCCTTCAGGGTGCGGCGATTGGCGGTGAAGTGCCTGGCGCCTGGGTGTTTGTCGCTGAGCATGTACCCGCGCGCCGCATCGGCATTGCCTGCGGAACATTAACGGCGGGCCTGACGGTCGGTATCCTGCTTGGATCTGTTGTTGCCACGATTATCAATACCAGCATGACGCCACAGGCTGTTCATGACGGGGGCTGGCGCATTCCCTTCCTGCTGGGGGGCGTGTTCGGTCTGGTTGCTATGTATCTGCGTCGTTGGTTGCAGGAAACGCCTATTTTCCTGGAGATGCAGCAGCGTAAAGCGCTGGCGCAGGAGCTACCGGTAAAATCAGTGGTGGTACATCATAAAAAAGCTGTGGTGGTATCGATGCTGCTTACCTGGTTGCTGTCGGCGGGTATCGTGGTGGTTATTTTGATGTCACCCGTCTGGCTGCAAAAACAGTATGGCTTCGCCCCGGCAGTAACGCTTCAGGCAAACAGTATTGCCACTATCATGCTCTGCGTTGGTTGTCTGACGGCCGGTGTTGCAGTGGATCGCATTGGCGCAAGCCTGACGTTTATCGTCGGTAGCGTGTTGCTGGCGGTATCAAGCTGGGCGTTCTACCATCTTGCAGGGAGCCATCCTGAACAGCTGTTCCTGCTCTATGGCGTGGTGGGATTGTGTGTCGGGGTCGTTGGCGCAGTGCCTTATGTGATGGTGCGGGCGTTTCCCCCAGAGGTGCGCTTTACCGGGATTTCGTTCTCTTACAACGTCTCCTATGCCATTTTCGGTGGCTTAACGCCGATTGCCGTTACCCTGTTAATGGGCGTTTCGCCTATGGCTCCCGCCTGGTATGTACTGGCACTGTCACTGATGGGACTGGCATTAGGCGTCTGGCTGCGTCAAAAACCGCTGGAAGCCCCTGTGTTTGCTCGTTAAGCCTGTTGCCGCCCCCTTGACGCCCGTTTACCGAGAACAAAGCAGACCATCGGCAGGGGAAGCGTCACGATAAGCAGCATCCACAGCAGGGTATACACGGCATCGACGCCATCATTTTGCAGATTGGTGTAGAGCTTTACGGGTATGCCCTGCGGAAAGTAAGCAAAGATCATGACGATGCCAAATTCGCCCACAGCGCGCACCCATGCCAGTGTAACGGCTGATGCAAGCCCAGGTATGGCCAGAGGAAGCGTCAGAAAACGGAAGCGGTTCCAGCCTGATGCCCCCAGCGTCTGACCAGCTTCGAGGATAGCCCTGGGGACGGTGGCAAAAGCCGAGCGGGCCACCACGATAAAGTAAGGTAATGCTCCATAGACCTGTGCCAGCACAAACGCCGCCGGGTTGTTGACGAGCGTTGTACCCAGCAATGAAAGCCACTGACCGACCAGACCATACGGACCAAAGGCCGACACCAGTAAAATACCCATTGCCAGTGGTGGCGTTAGCAGGGGGATCATCACCAGCAGTTCGCCTATTATCCGTTTTCGTCCGGTTGCCTGAGAGAGCCACCAGGCAGCCGGTACGCCGATCGTTATGATGATCCCAAGCGCCAGAAGACCGAGCCCCATCGAAACGACAATGGCGTGATCATCCCGCCAGGCAAGCTGCAGATGATGCCACGGCGTAACGCTCAACAGCGTAATGAACGGGATGCTCAGCAGCAGGATCGCGGGCAGTGACAACCACCCCGCGACCCAGCCCGGACGTCTTAGCGGGCGTATAAACTGTCTCCTTTCGGACCCGCGTAGCCGTACTCTTTAAACAGCTTCTGACCTTCAGCGCTTTGCATGAAGGAGACGAATTTTTTGCCTTGCGCCACACCGTTAGGTGCATTTTTCAGTACCGCGGCGTAGAACACCATCGGCTGGGTGTGAAGTACCTGGTCTTTACCCTGGCCGTCGTTTATGGTGAAGCTAACGGTGTCATACCACTGTTTCGCCATCGTCGGGTTGCTCAGGTTGATCTCATCCGGCAACGCGACATACGGCAGATGAGCCGAGCGCACTTCGCTCTCATACCCTGCCGCTGCATCCACCTGGCCACTTTCCAGGCGTGCCAGCAGGCCACCTTCCTGATGAGTCTGCGCCGGGTTTTGCAGTGAACCTAAAATCTTGTCGGCGATACCAGGCATCTTGTAGTACTTCTCAGCCAGAAGAAGGGTGAAGACGATATTCTGCCCCTTCGGATCAACATACGGATCAGTACGGCCGAAGGAGATATCTTTTTGTGCCAGCAGATTCAGCCATGAGCCGTCTTTCTTCTGGCTGGCTTCCTCAAACTGCGCGGCGTGTTTGCCTTTCGGGCTATACGCCACCACCATGCTGGTGCTGGCTACTGGTACGGCGTCATCAATCAGCCCCGCATCTTTGAGGATCTGCATAGGTCCCGGAGTGATAGAGACAAAAACGTCGGCCTCAAGTTTATGGCTTGCCAGCAGGCGTGCCATCCCGTACGCGCCTTGCCCCTGACCCTGATAATCACCACTTTCCGTTTTTACGAATGCCGGGCCCAGACCTTGATCCATCACTTTACCCATCGATCCGGCATAGGTGACCCGAATGTCTTTCGCCAGCGCTACAGATGTACATTGCAGCAGCGCAACCGCTGCCAGGGCATACTTCATTTTTCCATTAGCCATGAAATTATCTCGTTATGTATTATTTTATACATCGAGTTTCCTGGAAAGACACAGAGATAACAAGGTATTCAGAAGGGCTGTTGACCTGAGGTTGAAAGAAAGCGCCATCCGGGGATGGCGTTTGACGATCAGTGGGAAGGGGTATAGCTCAGAATGATGTTGTCATCCGGAATGTGGGTAAAGTTTTTGATAATGGCGTGGTAATCCGCCAGAGGATCAACATCGTTAAACAACGTCGGGTAGAAGATTTTACTCAATGTTTCAATGGCGACGATGTTGTACGGGTTGTTGTAGAAGTGGTGATACAACGCCCCGGTGTGGCCTTCGGCAACGGCCGGGATGTTGGCAACACCCTGGCGTGCCACTAAGGCGTTGAACGCGGCAGTAACATCAGCCGCCGGAACGTTATAGCCAAACGGGATAATCGCCGTGCCTTTGCCCGGGCGTTTAGAGCCGGTCATTAGGTAGTAATCGGGGTTCAGGGAGATAATTTTTTCTACCGACACATTACCGGTTGCCCCTGGCAGCAACTGCGAGCCAATGTTTGTACCGCCAGCGGCTTCGACCAGCCCGCCCCAACCGTTGCGTGCGTGGGTAAAGCAGCAGCCATTATCCAGCCCACCGACACCGGCAATCGGTTCGATAAAGACCAGGGGTTTCTTCGTGGCTGACGCCAGACGCTGGTGGATTTTATCCAGTCGCTGTTGATAGAAATCGATATAGGCCTGAGCGCGATCGGTCTGGCCCATGACTTTACCCAGTAAGGCGATACTTGGCAGGGTGTTTTCGACCGGATGCAATTCGTAATCAACGAACACCACCGGAATATGCAGCGCGTCGAGTTTTGCCAGCACGCCGCTTTGCACCAGCGAAGGTTTAGCACGAAGCTGAGCGATCATCAGGTCTGGCTGGCGAGAGATCACCGTTTCGAGATCCACATTTCCCTGATCGGAAAACTTCATGTCGAGGATCTTCTCCGCTTCCGGCCACTGGCGCTTCAGAACGTTCCAGGTTTCGGTATCCTGCTTTTTCGGCAGGTTGTTCCACGCCACCACTTTCGCGAACGGATTATCTCGCTCAAGCAATGCCAGGGCGAAAATGTCCCGCCCGTCCTGCAAAATGATGCGTTGCGGTTCGTGTTGAATCGTCACTTCGCGGTTATCCCGGTCTTTTACCGTGACCGGCCAGTTTTGTGCCTGGGCGATAAAAGGTGAAAGGAGTAATGCCAGGCCACCCGCGGCCGCGATGATTTTTTTTAGCGTCATGTTTTCCCCGTCTTCTTTTTTCTTATGGTGTTAACCCGTCGACCACCACGTGTGGTAGCCCACGGGAACAGTATTCCACCCGGCCATCGACGCCATATACAGTCGCCAGATTCGCAGGGGTAACAACCTCTCCCGGAATGCCGCTGGCAATCAGTTCGCCGCTTTTTAGCATCAGGGCATATTGTGCATGGCGCAACGCAATGTTGATGTCGTGGATCACCACCACGGTGACGATGTTACGCAACCGCGTTTCACGGGCGACGATATCCATCACGTGAAACTGGTAGTTGAGGTCGAGCGCACTTAACGGTTCATCGAGCAACAGCAGGTCCGGCTGGCGGATGAGCGACTGAGCAAGGCCAATCAGCTGTTTTTGTCCGCCGGAAAGCTGGTCAAGGAAGCTCATCGCCAGATGGGCTACGCCCAGTTTGTCGAGGATGGCGTAGGCTTCCTGTTCGGCGTTATGGCCGGAATCATTACCGCTGGCACGTCGAGCGACAATCACTGACTCCAGCGCATGCAGATGCACGCCCTGGGGTAAGGATTGCGGCAGATAAACCACTTTTTGCGCCCGTTTCGCCGAGGGCAACGTCATCAGATCGTCGCCATTCAGCAGCAGTTGTCCCTGGGCGGGGTTTAAATCTGCAAGTGCGCGCAAAAGGGTTGATTTCCCGGAGCCGTTCGGCCCAAGCAGAGCCGTGATTTGTCCGCGAGGAAGCAATGGCGTATTTAGTCCGGCAATGATCTTTTTCTTGCGATAACCAGTGTGCAGGTCGTGTACGCGAAGGCCGTCGGTCATATGTTCCCCCGGTTACGAATAATGATACTGAGGAAGAACGGGACCCCCACCAGCGAAGTCACAATGCCGACGGGAATAATGACGCCGGGCACGATATTTTTGGAAAATACGGATGCCAGGGAGAGCACCAGCGCGCCGATCAGCATACTGCCAGGCAGATAAAAACGATGGTCCTCGCCAAACATCATGCGTGAGATATGCGGCGCAACCAGGCCGATAAAGCCAACGGGGCCGACGAAGGCAACCGTTAGCGCGGAAATAATGCTGATGCGTAACAATGTGGTCAGGCGCAGTTTCTTCACGTTAATGCCAAAACTCACCGCACGATCTTCGCCCAGGCGTAGTGCCGTCAGCTTCCAGGCGTTTTTCAACGACAGTGGCACGATAATCACCAACGCGACGGCCAGGATCGCGAGTTTATCCCATGAGGCTCTAGCCAGGCTGCCCATGGTCCAGAAGACCAGCCCTTGCAGGGTATCTTCACTGGCGACAAACTGCAGAATGGAAATCAGGGCGTTAAAGGTAAATACCAGTGCGATGCCAAAGAGCACCACGCCAGAGGTTGCCACGCGCGTCCAGCGGCTGATGCCATCAAGAATAAAACAGGCCAGCAGTGCGAAAACAAAAGCGTTCGCGGGAATAAACCACTTATCAGCAATACCCGGAATGCCTAAGCCCAGCACAATGGCCAGTGCTGCGCCGAAAGATGCCGCAGAAGACACACCAAGCGTAAAGGGGCTGGCAAGTGGGTTATTCAGGATGGTTTGCATTTCTGCCCCGGCCAGTCCTAGCGCCATACCGACGGCGACAGCCATCAACGCAAAGGGCAGGCGTAAATCCCAGACAATCACACGTGTTCCTGCATCTGCACCTGCAGCATTAACCAGGGTGTGCCAGAGCGTGGAAACGGAGATTCCGGACGGACCGAGTGTGAAATCCAGGATTAAGGAGCAGACAATACAGAGCAGAAGTATGCCTGCCAGTATGAAGCGTCTGATCAGGATCTTACGGTAATGCGATGCGATGGTGGTCTCGCCAGATTGTTCACTGGCGGCAAGGCTGGAATTCATCAGATAACCTTATGCAACACGAGAGAATCGTTTTATCCCTTTAACGTTCCTGTTCGGGTGCTGCCTGATATCCAATATCCGGGATGCGCCAGGCAACACTATTCTCAATGATAATGCTTATCAATTAAATGTCGTGATTATTCTAATTCCGTTTAGTAATCGTTTCTGTTTAGTACGAAAATTAATCTTTCTTCGTGTATTCCAGCTGTCTGCAGGTCATATAAGCCCCTGTTACACACAGCGTCACCGGGACCAGAAAACTGTGGTCCATCCGGGTAAACTCCATCATCAGCGTAATCGCCGTCACCGGCATTTGCATGGATGCTGACAAAAAGCCAGCCGCGCCAGTCAGGGCAAAGCCGGCCATGTCGCTGCCGGGGAAGAATCGACCAATAAGGATAAACAGCAGAGATCCCAACAGAGCGCCAAGCGTCAGTCCTGGTGTCAACAACCCCCCTTCGGCCCCCCCGCGGAGTACCGCCCAAATGACAAAGACCTTGATACATAAGATTGCCAGTGCGAGCTGCAAGGTGACATCTCCGTCGAGTGTCAATTGCGTTGGACCTTTACCATTTCCGGGTAACTGCGGAAACCATATTGAGAGTGCACCGAGAACCACGAAGGCTATCAGACTGAAAACTGGCATTTGCCAGTTGTTACGCACTTTACTGCGCGCACGCTGCGTGAGGCGACGGAAAAGAAATGCTGCCGTACCAAACAGAGGGCCAGACAGCGCGCCCCAGAAAACCAGTGAAGTGGCCGCGATTTCACTGGTGAAGCGATACTGGTGCTCGTTGCCCAGTCCCAGCGTCGCAACCCAGGCGGCCAGTGCAGAGGTGACCAGTGCCGCAATAGCGGTTTCCCAACTGAAGCTCACCAGCAATACCTCGAGGGTAAAGACCGCGCCTGCCAGCGGCACATTGTACACCGCAGCAAGACCTGCACCTGCCCCACAGGCGATCATCAACCGGAGGTCGGTTGTCGTAAGATGCAACTGACGGGCGACACCGCCTGCAAACAACGCACCGACTTCACGCGGGGCAACTTCCCGGCCAAGTGGGGAGCCCATCGCCACGGTGATGATTTGCAGTAGCGCATGAATCATTGTGGTGATGCCTGGCATTGGGGTATCCGGGTTTTTAACGGCAGCGCTAATGCTGACACGTTTTTTGCCATATCGGCCAAGTAGCCACCACCCACAACCGGCAACAATACCGGCGGCTACGATAGCAAGAAAGCGTCGTTGTGCGCTGGCATCAGTCACGCCCTCCAGAAAGGTTTGAGGACTAAGCACTGTGCTCTGGCTGTAGCCATAAACAAGATGCTGAATTTCATGAAGCAGGAGAGCAAGAAGCATGCCGCCAAGACCGGCTAATACACCGGTGAGAAGAAGGGCCGTCCAGCGCCGGAGCCAGTTAGTGCGGGTTAAAGAGGTCATCATGGTCAATGTGTTGTGATGGAAAGCGGTAGCACCATCATTTCACAAAGTGGGTTAACGGGATATCAATCGACAGGATTGGAGCAGGGAAGATTTCGTGCCCGTGAACCGGGCACGAAAGCGTTGATTAGTGAGATTCACCAATCGGCAGAATGGTGCGACCGAACTGCTCGTTCAGTACTTCACCCATTGCCAGGTAGATTGCGCTTGCGCCACAGACCAGACCAATCCAGCCAGCAACGTGAACGATGCCCTCGTTATCCACCAGATGACCAATCGCCAGCAGGGCGAAAAGAACGGTCAGGCTCAGGAAAACGAACTGCAGTGCACGGTTAGCTTTCAGGGTTCCGAAGAACATGAACAGGGTGAAGACGCCCCACAGGCCCAGGTAGACACCCAGGAAGTGCGCGTTAGCGGCATCAGCCAGACCCATTTTTGGCATCAGCAGGATCGCAACCAGGGTCAGCCAGAAAGAACCGTAAGAGGTAAAGGCGGTTAAGCCAAAGGTATTGCCTTTCTTATATTCCAGCAGGCCCGCGAAGATTTGCGCGATACCGCCGTAGAAAATGCCCATCGCCAGGATAATGCCATCCATCGGGAACATCCCGATATTGTGCAGGTTCAGCAGGATAGTGGTCATGCCAAAACCCATCAGGCCCAGCGGAGCCGGATTAGCCAACTTAGTGTTGCCCATAAGTCCTCAAAAAATCATCATTAATATGGTGAAATGGTTAATCCCACGCCAATTCTCCCAGGCGGGGCGCGGCATCATAATTGGAGCAAATGGCGGCGTCTATGATCTAATCAGGGTGAAATTAAAAAAATTTTTATCCTTCCCCCTTGATGGATGCCGTTACGACCCCATCTTGTAGTCAACCGCAGTGTGTGGACCTGAAAAAAATCAAATCTGGGCAGTTGAAAAAGCACGTTCTGCCCTTATTACAGGTACACAACCACATGTTGATCGAATTTTTAGTGGAGACGTTTAGATGGGTAAAATTATTGGTATCGACCTGGGTACTACCAACTCTTGTGTAGCGATTATGGACGGCACTACTGCACGTGTGCTGGAGAACGCCGAGGGCGATCGCACCACGCCTTCTATCATTGCTTATACCCAGGATGGTGAAACTCTGGTTGGTCAGCCGGCTAAACGTCAGGCAGTGACAAACCCGCAAAACACCCTGTTTGCGATTAAACGCCTGATTGGTCGCCGCTTCCAGGACGAAGAAGTGCAGCGTGATGAAGCCATCATGCCGTACAAAATCATCGGTGCTGACAACGGTGATGCATGGATTGATGTAAAAGGTCAGAAACTTGCACCACCGCAGATCTCAGCTGAAGTGCTGAAGAAAATGAAGAAAACGGCTGAAGATTACCTGGGCGAACCAGTAACTGAAGCCGTTATCACCGTACCGGCATACTTCAACGATGCGCAGCGTCAGGCAACCAAAGATGCCGGCCGTATTGCGGGTCTGGAAGTCAAACGTATCATCAACGAACCAACCGCTGCTGCACTGGCTTACGGTCTGGATAAAGAAGTTGGCAACCGTACTATCGCGGTTTACGACCTGGGTGGTGGTACTTTCGATATCTCTATTATCGAAATCGATGAAGTTGACGGCGAGAAAACCTTTGAAGTTCTGGCTACCAACGGTGATACCCACCTGGGTGGCGAAGACTTCGATAGCCGTATGATCAACTACCTCGTTGATGAGTTTAAGAAAGATCAGGGCATTGACCTGCGTAACGATCCGCTGGCTATGCAGCGCCTGAAAGAAGCCGCTGAGAAAGCGAAGATCGAGCTGTCTTCCGCTCAGCAGACCGACGTAAACCTGCCGTACATTACTGCAGATGCGAGCGGTCCAAAACACATGAACATCAAAGTGACGCGTGCGAAACTGGAAAGCCTGGTTGAAGACCTGGTAAACCGTTCCATCGAGCCACTGAAAGTTGCACTGCAGGATGCTGGCCTGTCCGTATCGGACATCCAGGACGTTATCCTGGTCGGTGGTCAGACACGTATGCCAATGGTTCAGAAGAAAGTTGCTGAATTCTTTGGTAAAGAGCCTCGTAAAGACGTTAACCCAGATGAAGCTGTTGCGATTGGTGCAGCCGTTCAGGGGGGGGTATTGACGGGTGATGTTAAAGACGTACTGCTGCTGGACGTTACCCCGCTGTCTCTGGGTATCGAAACCATGGGCGGTGTGATGACTGCACTCATCAACAAAAACACCACTATCCCAACCAAGCACAGCCAGGTGTTCTCTACCGCTGAAGACAACCAGTCTGCGGTAACCATCCATGTGCTGCAGGGTGAACGTAAACGTGCTGCAGATAACAAAGATTTGGGTCAGTTCAACCTCGATGGTATCAGCCCAGCACCACGCGGCATGCCGCAAATCGAAGTGACCTTCGATATCGATGCTGACGGCATTCTGCACGTTTCCGCGAAAGACAAAAACAGCGGTAAAGAGCAGAAAATCACCATCAAGGCATCTTCTGGTCTGAACGAAGATGAAATCGAAAAAATGGTTCGCGAAGCGGAAGCAAACGCTGAGTCTGACCGTAAATTCGAAGAGTTGGTGCAGACCCGCAACCAGGGTGACCACTTGCTGCACAGCACCCGTAAGCAGGTTGAAGAAGCAGGCGATAAACTGCCAGCTGACGACAAAGCGGCGATCGAGACTGCACTGAGCGCGCTGGAATCTTCTCTGAAAGGCGAAGATAAAGCGGATATCGAAGCGAAGATGCAGGAACTGGCGCAGGCTTCTCAGAAGCTGATGGAAATTGCTCAGCAGCAGCACGCACAACAGCAGGCTGGCGCTGACGCTTCCGCGAACAATGCGAAAGACGACGATGTTGTCGACGCTGAGTTCGAAGAAGTGAAAGATAAAAAATAATCGCCCTGATGCAGGGTAATTAATCGGCACGGGCGTAGGAGATTTCTCCACGCCCGTGCTCGCATGTTAAGGGGCTTAAAAAAACCAATGGCGAAGCAAGACTATTACGAGATTTTAGGCGTTCCGAAAACTGCGGAAGAGCGTGAAATCAAAAAGGCGTATAAGCGCCTGGCTATGAAATTCCACCCGGACCGTAACCAGGGGGACAAAGAGGCCGAAGCCAAATTTAAAGAGATCAAAGAAGCTTACGAAATCCTGACTGACGCACAGAAACGTGCAGCCTACGACCAGTACGGTCACGCGGCCTTTGAACAAGGCGGCATGGGAGGCGGTGGATTTGGTGGCGGCGGTTTTGGCGGCGGCGCAGATTTTGGCGATATCTTTGGCGATGTGTTCGGCGATATCTTCGGCGGCGGTCGTGGACGTCAGCGAGCAGCTCGTGGTGCGGATCTGCGTTACAACATGGATCTGTCTCTTGAAGAAGCGGTACGGGGCGTGACCAAAGAGATCCGCATTCCGACGCTGGAAGAGTGTGATATCTGTCATGGCAGCGGCGCGAAAGCAGGAACGCAACCACAGACCTGTCCAACCTGTCACGGTTCAGGCCAGGTGCAGATGCGTCAGGGCTTCTTTGCAGTACAGCAGGCCTGTCCGCACTGTCATGGTCGCGGTACGCTGATTAAAGACCCATGCACTAAGTGTCATGGTCATGGTCGCGTTGAGAAAACCAAAACCTTGTCCGTTAAAATCCCGGCGGGTGTCGATACGGGCGACCGTATCCGTCTGACAGGCGAAGGCGAAGCGGGTGAGCATGGCGCACCAGCAGGCGATCTGTACGTTCAGGTTCAGGTGAAGCAGCATCCAATCTTCGAGCGCGAAGGCAATAACCTGTACTGTGAAGTGCCAATTAACTTTGCGATGGCAGCGCTTGGCGGTGAAATCGAAGTACCGACACTGGATGGACGCGTCAAACTGAAAGTACCGGGCGAAACGCAGACAGGAAAACTGTTCCGCATGCGCGGCAAAGGTGTGAAATCAGTCCGCGGTGGAGCGCAAGGCGACTTGCTGTGCCGCGTTGTGGTTGAAACGCCTGTGGGCCTGAATGAGAAACAAAAACAACTGTTGAAGGATTTGCAGGATAGCTTTGGTGGCCCAACGGGTGAAAAAAATAGCCCGCGCTCCAAAAGCTTCTTTGATGGCGTGAAAAAATTCTTTGATGATTTGACCCGCTAATCAACCTCTGACAGATGTGAATTTCTCAAAGCCCGGAAGCGATTCCGGGCTTTTTCTTGTACGTGATAATAGCTCGGTAAAATCGAGCATATAGTCAATATTAATCTGTTTTTACCGACTGGTTTGGCTTGGTAATATGGTTTTATCGAGGTATTGTCGTTAAAGAGAGAATAAAAAGTGAAACTTCTACATCAATTCTTCCGCAATGAAGCATCCGGCGGCATCATTTTAATTATTGCTGCTGTGACGGCGATGGTGTTGGCCAACCTGGGTGCAACACGCGACTTGTACCACGCATTTCTGGAAACCCCTGTTGAACTTCGGGTCGGTATTCTGGAAATCAATAAAAACATGCTGCTGTGGATCAATGATGCGTTAATGGCTGTGTTCTTCCTGTTGGTGGGGCTGGAAGTCAAACGTGAGCTGGTTCAGGGATCGCTTGCCAGCCGTCAGCGCGCCGCATTTCCGGTGATTGCGGCAATCGGCGGAATGGTTGTTCCGGCACTTCTTTTCCTGGCCTTTAACTATCAGGACCCGGTTGCCCGCCACGGTTGGGCTATCCCGGCGGCAACGGACATTGCCTTTGCTCTCGGTGTCCTGGCGTTACTGGGAAATCGTGTCCCGGTAGCGTTGAAAATTTTCCTGATGGCGCTGGCGATCATTGATGACCTCGGGGCAATCGTCATTATCGCGTTGTTCTACACCAGCGAACTGTCGATATTGTCATTAAGCGTTGCTGCTGCTGCGATTGTTGTGTTGGCGCTGTTGAATATCTGCAATGTTCGCCGCATTGGTATTTATGTCCTCGTGGGGATCATCCTGTGGACTGCCGTGTTGAAATCGGGCGTGCATGCGACCCTGGCGGGTGTCATTGTGGGCTTCTTCGTGCCACTTAAGGCTCAGGAGGGGAAATCGCCTGCCAAACAGCTTGAGCATATGCTCCATCCCTGGGTTGCCTTCATGATCCTGCCGCTGTTTGCCTTTGCTAACGCGGGTGTTTCGCTGGATGGAGTGACGCTGGAAGGCCTGACCTCAATGCTGCCGTTAGGTATTGCTGCGGGTCTGCTTATTGGTAAGCCATTGGGTATTGGCCTTTTCTGCTGGCTGGCGCTTAAACTTAAACTCGCTTCATTGCCTCAGGGAACAACCTGCAAGCAGATTATGGCGGTAGGCGTGTTGTGCGGCATCGGATTTACCATGTCGATTTTCATCTCGACGCTGGCATTTGGCGCTCATGCGCCTGAGCTTATCGTGTGGGCTAAACTCGGTATCTTAATCGGGTCATTACTGGCGGCAGTGATTGGTTTTACGTTGCTGAAGATGAAATTGCCGGGACACCTAGGTCAGGCATAACGGAGACCGGGAGAGGGGAGCACCTTCTCCCGGCATACAATCAGGGAGTGAAGGGACGATGTCTCATTTAAATTACAACCATCTGTACTACTTCTGGCATGTCTATAAAGAAGGGTCGGTCGTCGGTGCTGCAGAAGCCCTCTACCTGACGCCACAGACCATTACCGGGCAGATAAAAGCCCTGGAAGAGCGTCTGCAAGGGAAGCTATTTAAGCGTAAAGGCCGCGGTATTGAGCCGAGCGAGTTGGGAGAACTGGTGTTCCGTTATGCGGATAAGATGTTTACCCTCAGCCAGGAGATGCTCGATATCGTGAATTATCGCAAAGAGTCGAATTTGCTCTTTGATGTGGGCGTGGCCGATGCGTTATCAAAACGTCTGGTGAGCGGGGTGCTGGATGCGGCTGTCGTGGAGGATGAACAGATCCATCTGCGCTGCTTTGAATCCACGCATGAGATGCTGCTGGAGCAATTGAGTCAACACAAGCTGGATATGATTATTTCGGATTGTCCGATTGATTCCACCCAGCAGGAAGGATTGTTCTCGGTGAAGATTGGTGAATGCGGCGTGAGTTTCTGGTGTATTAATCCGCCACCGGAAAAACCCTTCCCGGCTTGCCTTGAGGAGCGTCGTTTGCTGGTTCCCGGAAGGCGTTCCATGCTTGGCCGTAAGCTGCTGAACTGGTTTAACTCCCAGGGGCTTAAGGTTGAGATCCTCGGTGAGTTTGATGATGCTGCGCTGATGAAAGCGTTTGGCGAAGCACATAATGCTATCTTCGTTGCGCCCACACTCTATGCGCATGATCTCTATGCGGATCACAAAATTACGGAGATTGGACGGGTAGACAACGTCATGGAAGAGTATCACGCGATTTTCGCAGAAAGGATGATTCAGCACCCGGCAGTACAGCGTATCTGCAACCGTGATTATTCGGCGCTCTTTACGCCCCCGGTAATGTAAGGCAATAAAAAAACCCGCGTTAAGCGGGTTCTTTTAAACAAGCAACAACAAGTGGCGATTAAGCCAGTTTGTTGATCTGCGCGGTCAAGTTTGCTTTATGACGCGCTGCTTTGTTTTTGTGGATCAGACCTTTAGCAGCCTGACGATCCACGATTGGTTGCATTTCGTTAAATGCATTCTGTGCAGCAGCTTTGTCGCCAGCTTCGATTGCTGCGTATACTTTCTTGATGAAAGTACGCATCATAGAGCGACGGCTTGCATTGTGCTTACGAGCCTTTTCAGACTGGATGGCACGTTTCTTAGCTGATTTGATATTAGCCAAGGTCCAACTCCCAAATATGATCTATGTGGACAATTCAAAGGCCGAGGAATATGCCCTCTATACCTTCTTTTGTCAATGGATTTGTGCAAATAAGCGCCGTTGTATGGCGACGCTACGTTACGTAGTGATGGCGCAGGATTCTACCAGCTTGTCTCTCGTGAATACAGCTTTTCGGCAGAAAAATCGTCGTCCAGCGGCAGTTTTTTTCTCTCTGAAAGGTCAGCATGATGAAATCATTACGGCTTTCTGTTTTGCGGGAACAATCGCCGGTTAACCTTAACCGCTGTACAAGGTATACTCTGGCGATTTTCACTGTTTTGAGCCAGTCATGAAGCTGATACGCGGCATACATAATCTCAGTAACGCCCCTCATGGGTGCGTGCTGACTATTGGTAATTTCGACGGCGTGCATCGTGGGCATCAGGCGCTGTTGCAGGGATTGCGTAAAGAGGGGCAGGCCCGTGGTCTGCCCGTCGTAGTAATGATATTCGAGCCACAGCCGCTGGAGCTGTTTGCGGGCGATAAATCGCCCGCACGCCTGACTCGCCTGCGTGAGAAATTGCGCTATCTGGCGGAGTGCGGTGTGGACTACGTACTCTGTGTACGTTTCGACCGTCGCTTTGCCGCGCTGACAGCACAAAATTTTGTTGGCGACCTGTTGGTCAAGCAGCTTGGCGTGCAGTTTCTCGCTGTGGGCGATGATTTCCGCTTTGGCGCTGGTCGTCAGGGCGATTTCTTGTTATTACAGAAGGCTGGTCTGGAGTACGGTTTTGACGTCACCAGTGCGATGACGTTCTGTGAAGGCGGCGTTCGTGTCAGCAGCACGGCGGTTCGCCAGGCGCTGGCAGATGATGAACTGGAAACGGCAGAAAATCTGCTGGGGCATCCATTCACCATTTCAGGCCGTGTAGTACACGGTGATGCGCTGGGCCGTACGATAGGTTTCCCGACGGCGAATATACCGCTACGTCGTCAGGTATCCCCGGTTAAAGGGGTCTATGCGGTAGAAGTGACCGGACTGGGCGATACGCCATTCTTCGGTGTCGCCAATATTGGCACACGTCCAACCATTGCCGGTGTGCGACAGCAGCTGGAAGTCCATCTGCTGGATGTTGTAATGGACCTCTATGGTCGCCATATAGATGTAATCCTGCGTAAAAAAATACGCAATGAGCAGCGATTTGGTTCGCTGGATGAACTTAAAGCACAAATCGCGCGAGATGAATTAACCGCCCGCGAGTTTTTTGGGCTATCAAACCCGGCTTAAATGCCTACGTGATAAATACGGAACCGAGAATCTGATGAGTGACTATAAATCAACCCTGAATTTGCCGGAAACAGGGTTCCCGATGCGCGGCGATCTCGCCAAGCGCGAACCGGGAATGCTGGCGCGTTGGACCGATGATGACCTGTACGGCATCATTCGTGCAGCCAAAAAAGGCAAAAAAACCTTCATTCTGCATGATGGCCCTCCATATGCGAATGGCAGCATTCATATTGGTCACTCTGTAAACAAGATTCTGAAAGACATTATCGTGAAGTCCAAAGGACTCACGGGTTTTGACTCGCCTTATGTTCCAGGCTGGGACTGCCACGGTCTGCCAATTGAGCTGAAAGTGGAGCAGGAATTCGGCAAGCCGGGTGAGAAATTCACCGCAGCGGAATTCCGCGCAAAATGCCGCGAATACGCTGCAAACCAGGTTGATGGTCAGCGTAAAGACTTTATCCGTCTTGGCGTACTGGGCGACTGGTCACATCCGTACCTGACCATGGACTTCAAAACCGAAGCCAACATCATCCGTGCGCTGGGCAAAATCATCGGTAACGGCCACCTGCACAAAGGCGCGAAGCCAGTGCACTGGTGTGTAGATTGCCGTTCTGCACTGGCAGAAGCGGAAGTTGAGTATTACGACAAAACGTCACCATCCATTGATGTGGCTTTCCAGGCCGTTGACCAGGATGCCGTAAAAGCCAAATTTGGCGTGTCATCTGTAAACGGCCCAATCTCTCTGGTTATCTGGACGACCACTCCGTGGACACTGCCAGCAAACCGAGCGATCTCCCTGTCTGGTGAATTTGAATATGCGCTGGTACAGGTTGAAGGTCAGGCGGTTATCCTGGCGAAAGATCTGGTCGAAAGCGTACTGAAGCGCGCACATATCAGCGAATACAGCATTCTGGGTACTGTGAATGGCGCTGAGCTGGAGCTGATGCGCTTCAAACACCCGTTCCTGGACTTCGATGTCCCGGCAATCCTGGGTGACCACGTTACGCTGGAAGCCGGTACGGGCGCAGTCCATACCGCAGGCGGTCACGGTCCTGACGACTACAATATCAGCCTGAAATACGGTCTGGAAATCGCCAACCCGGTTGGTCCTGACGGCTCTTACCTGCCAGGAACATACCCGTCTCTGGATGGCATTAACGTCTTCAAAGCAAACGACATCATCGTCGACATGCTGCGTACCAGTGGCGCGTTGCTGCACGTTGAGAAGATGCAACACAGCTATCCGTGCTGCTGGCGTCACAAGTCGCCAATCATCTTCCGTGCAACGCCGCAGTGGTTCGTAAGCATGGATCAGAAAGGCCTGCGCGAGCAGTCTCTGAAAGAGATCAAAGGCGTACAGTGGATCCCGGACTGGGGCCAGGCGCGTATCGAATCCATGGTGGCAAACCGTCCTGACTGGTGTATCTCCCGTCAGCGTACCTGGGGTGTGCCGATGTCTCTGTTTGTCCACAAAGAGACACAGGAGTTGCATCCGCGTACCCTGGAATTGATGGAAGAAGTGGCGAAGCGCGTTGAAGTTGACGGCATTCAGGCATGGTGGGATCTCGACTCCCGCGACATCCTGGGTGCAGATGCGGATAACTACGAGAAAGTGCCAGATACCCTGGACGTATGGTTCGATTCAGGATCAACCCACTCCTCAGTGGTTGATGTGCGTCCGGAGTTTAGCGGCCATGCGGCAGATATGTATCTGGAAGGTTCTGACCAACACCGTGGCTGGTTTATGTCATCTCTGATGATCTCTACCGCGATGAAGGGCAAAGCGCCATATCGCCAGGTACTGACTCACGGTTTCACCGTGGATGGTCAGGGCCGTAAAATGTCCAAGTCCATCGGTAACACCGTCTCTCCTCAGGATGTGATGAACAAACTCGGCGCGGATATCCTGCGTCTGTGGGTGGCATCGACTGACTATACCGGCGAAATGGCCGTGTCGGATGAGATCCTGAAACGTGCTGCCGACAGTTATCGTCGTATCCGTAACACCGCGCGCTTCTTGCTGGCAAACCTGAATGGGTTTGACCCAGTAAAAGACATGGTACAGCCGGAAGAGATGGTGGTGCTGGATCGCTGGGCTGTAGGCTGCGCGAAAGCGGCTCAGGACGATATCCTGAAAGCCTATGAATCTTACGATTTCCACGAAGTGGTACAGCGCCTGATGCGCTTCTGCTCCATTGAGATGGGCTCGTTCTACCTCGATATCATCAAAGACCGCCAGTACACCGCGAAAGCGGACAGCGTAGCCCGTCGTAGCTGCCAGACTGCGCTGTTCCACATTGCAGAAGCACTGGTACGCTGGATGGCGCCTATCATGTCCTTCACTGCGGATGAAATCTGGGGCTACTTGCCAGGCGATCGTGAGAAATATGTCTTCACGGGCGAATGGTACGAAGGTCTGTTTGATCTCTCTGGCACTGAAACCATGAACGATGCATTCTGGGATGAGCTGCTGAAAGTTCGTGGTGAAGTGAATAAGGTCATCGAGCAGGCTCGTGCTGACAAGAAAGTCGGCGGCTCTCTGGAAGCGGCAGTGACGCTGTATGCAGAACCTGAGCTGGCGACGAAACTGACAGCGCTGGGTGATGAATTACGATTTGTCCTGTTGACCTCTGGTGCAAAAGTTGCGGATTATGCCGACGCTTCTGCAGATGCACAGCAGAGCGAGTTGCTCAAAGGGCTGAAAATTGCTCTGAGCAAAGCCGACGGTGAGAAATGCCCGCGTTGCTGGCATTACACAACGGATGTCGGTCAGGTGGCGGAACACGCAGAAATCTGCGGACGCTGTGTGAGCAACGTCGCCGGAGACGGCGAGAAACGTAAGTTTGCCTGATGAGTAAATCTCTCTGTTCAACAGGACTGCGCTGGCTGTGGCTGGTGGTGGTAGTGCTGATTATTGATTTGGGCAGCAAGTATCTGATCCTCCAGAATTTCGCTCTGGGGGAGACAGTGCCGCTGTTCCCGTCTCTTAACCTGCACTATGCCCGTAACTACGGTGCGGCATTCAGCTTCCTTGCTGACAGCGGTGGCTGGCAGCGCTGGTTCTTCGCCGGTATCGCGCTCGGTATCTGCGTTGTACTGTCGGTGCTGATGTACCGTTCGAAGGCGACGCAAAAACTGAATAACATTGCTTATGCTCTGATCATCGGTGGTGCATTAGGCAACCTGTTTGATCGTCTGTGGCATGGTTTTGTTGTCGATATGATCGACTTCTATGTCGGCGACTGGCACTTTGCAACCTTTAACCTGGCCGATAGCGCAATATGTATCGGTGCGGCGTTAATTGTGCTGGAAGGCTTCTTGCCGAACGCAGCTGCGAAAAAACAGGCGTAATCTCTCCCACCCGGTGTGCATTATGCCGCCGGGTTAAAACAACTGGACGATGTGCATGTCTAAATCCATACAGAGCAATAGCGCAGTACTGGTTCACTTCACGTTGAAACTGGATGATGGCTCAACCGCGGAATCCACACGCAACAACGGTAAACCGGCCCTGTTTCGTCTTGGTGATACTTCCCTGTCTGAAGGTCTGGAACAACAGCTTCTGGGTCTGAAAGAGGGAGAGAAAAAGGCGTTTTCGCTGGAGCCGGATGCGGCATTTGGCGTGCCAAGCCCGGATCTGATCCAGTATTTCTCTCGCCGTGAATTTATGGATGCGGGCGAGCCGGAAATCGGCGCAATTATGCTCTTTACCGCAATGGATGGCAGCGAAATGCCTGGCGTGATCCGCGAGATCAACGGCGATTCAATCACCGTCGATTTCAACCATCCGCTAGCCGGGCGTACCGTCCATTTTGATGTCGACGTGCTGGAGATTGACCCAGCGCTGGAGGATGTGAATGCAGATCCTGTTGGCTAACCCGCGCGGCTTCTGCGCCGGTGTAGACCGCGCTATCAGCATTGTTGAAAATGCGCTGGAAATATACGGCGCACCTATCTATGTTCGACACGAAGTGGTGCATAACCGCTATGTGGTTGACAGCCTGCGCGAGCGCGGGGCGATTTTTATTGAGCAGATCAGCGAAGTGCCAGATGGGGCGATCCTGATTTTCTCTGCACACGGCGTATCTCAGGCTGTACGTAACGAAGCCAAAAGCCGCGATCTGACGGTGTTTGACGCGACCTGCCCGTTAGTGACCAAAGTCCATATGGAAGTGGCGCGCGCCAGTCGCCGTGGTGAAGAGTCTATTCTGATTGGTCATGCAGGCCATCCGGAAGTGGAAGGAACCATGGGCCAGTACAGCAACCCGGAAGGGGGGATGTACCTGGTGGAATCACCGGATGATGTCTTTTCACTGAATGTGAAAAATGAAGCTCGTCTGTCGTTTATGACTCAGACAACGCTTTCAGTGGACGATACGTCTGATGTGATCGACGCATTGCGCAGTCGTTTCCCGAAGATTGTTGGGCCGCGTAAAGACGATATCTGCTATGCCACGACCAACCGTCAGGAAGCCGTGCGTGCGCTGGCCGAGCAGGCTGATGTCGTGCTGGTTGTCGGTTCTAAAAACTCCTCCAACTCCAACCGACTGGCTGAACTGGCACAGCGGATGGGCAAAGCTGCTTTTTTGATTGATGACGCGACGGATATTCAGGAAACATGGGTCAAAAATGCGGGCTGTGTAGGCGTAACGGCAGGGGCATCCGCACCTGACATTCTGGTGCAGAACGTGATTTCTCGTCTGCAAGAGCTAGGGGGCGGTGAGGCGATACCGCTTGAAGGCCGCGAAGAAAATATCGTCTTCGAAGTGCCAAAAGAACTGCGTATTGACGCCCGTGAAGTCGAATAATCCCTTTTCAGATAAAAGGCCAGCACCTCATGTGCTGGCCTTTTTTTTAGCCATTACTTTATCGTGAAGACGAAATCATGTCTTTTTCTGATATTTAAGTCAGTTTCACGTTAAATTCTAATTATCGGTGTTTTCAGTTGGCGGCCTAGACGAAGGCTGGGTAATCTGAAAACGGTTTACATCATTTTAACGTAAGAGAATAACTATGCATGATGCACAGATCCGTGTCGCAATTGCTGGCGCGGGTGGACGTATGGGCCGACAGCTGATTCAGGCGGCGCTACAGATGGATGGTGTGGCGCTTGGCGCTGCGCTGGAGCGCGAAGGTTCATCTCTGCTAGGAACGGATGCGGGTGAATTAGCAGGGGCTGGCAAAACCGGTGTCACCGTTCAAAGCAGCCTGGATACAGTAAAAGATGATTTCGATGTGTTCATCGATTTTACTCGCCCTGAAGGGACGCTGAATCATCTGGCATTTTGCCGTCAGCACGGTAAAGGGATGGTCATTGGCACAACAGGTTTTGACGATGCCGGTAAGCAGGCAATCCTGGAAGCGTCACAGCATGTTGCTATCGTCTTTGCAGCAAACTTCAGTGTGGGCGTGAATGTGATGCTCAAACTGCTGGAGAAAGCGGCGAAGGTCATGGGTGATTATACCGACATCGAGATTGTCGAAGCGCACCACCGCTATAAAGTCGATGCGCCATCAGGTACAGCATTGGCGATGGGGGAAGCGATTGCTCATGCACTGAATAAAGATTTAAAAGAGTGTGCGGTTTATACCCGTGAAGGTTACACCGGTGAGCGCGTACCCGGTACGATTGGCTTTGCCACTGTTCGTGCGGGCGATATCGTCGGTGAACATACTGCGATGTTCGCCGACATTGGCGAACGTGTAGAGATTACGCACAAAGCATCAAGCCGTATGACCTTTGCCAATGGTGCGGTACGTTCTGCTTTGTGGCTAAAAGGCAAGAAATATGGTCTTTTTGATATGCGAGATGTACTTGATCTCAACAATTTGTAAGATTTATTACCCATCGTGATGTGGTTATTGCAGTCGTAATGCATTGATTGCATAGGGCAATATTTTATTGCCCTTTTATTTTTCATGTTTAACTGAATTAATTAAACATAACTCTTGAAAATAAACGTTATCTTGTGTTTTTGTGTTGGTATTTTGTAAATTTTGACCATCTGGTCTACTTTTTACTGTCTTCTCTCTTTATTTTCCATTAAACGTGCCACGCAAGCGTTTTCCGATGTGATTTACTTGATCTTTTTGTCGGTTAATCGGCTTAACGCGCGCCAGCTTCCCAAAAGAACAAACAAAATATCCGTTTTGAGTTGACTTTCACCGACTAAATCCCCAGAATGCCGCCGTTTGCCGAAAATCCACTGGCAACAAATTTGCATTGATTCATGACATGGTTGTGAATTAATATGCAGATAAAGTGAGTGAATATTCTCTGGAGGGTGTTTTGATTAAGTCAGCGCTATTGGTTCTGGAAGACGGAACCCAGTTTATCGGTCGGGCCATAGGGGCAACAGGTTCGGCGGTTGGGGAAGTCGTTTTCAATACTTCAATGACCGGTTATCAAGAAATCCTCACTGATCCTTCCTATTCCCGCCAAATCGTCACCCTTACTTATCCCCATATCGGCAATGTCGGCACTAACGCCGCTGATGAAGAGTCCTCTCAGGTACATGCACAAGGTCTGATTATTCGCGACCTGCCGCTGATTGCCAGCAACTACCGCAATACCGAAGATCTTTCTTCTTACCTGAAGCGCCATAACATCGTGGCGATTGCTGATATCGATACCCGTAAGCTGACGCGTTTGCTGCGTGAGAAGGGTGCACAAAACGGTTGCATCATCGCGGGTGATAACCTGGATGCGGCCCTGGCGCAGGAAAAAGCAAAAGCTTTCCCTGGTCTGAACGGCATGGACCTCGCGAAAGAGGTCACCACCGCGGAAGCCTACAGCTGGACACAAGGTAGCTGGACGCTGGAAGGTGAGCTGCCGGAAGCGAAAAAAGAGAGCGAATTGCCTTTCCATGTTGTGGCATACGATTTCGGCGCGAAACGTAACATTCTGCGCATGCTGGTTGATCGCGGCTGCCGCCTGACAGTGGTTCCGGCGAAAACCTCTGCTGAAGAAGTGCTGAAGATGAATCCGGACGGTATCTTCCTCTCCAACGGCCCTGGTGACCCGGCGCCATGTGATTACGCAATCAACGCGATTACCTCCTTCCTCGAAACGGATGTTCCGGTCTTCGGCATCTGTCTTGGCCACCAGTTGCTGGCGCTGGCGAGCGGAGCTAACACCGTAAAAATGAAGTTTGGTCACCACGGTGGCAACCATCCGGTAAAAGATATCGATAATAATACCGTGATGATCACCGCCCAGAACCACGGCTTCGCCGTCGATGAGGCATCTATGCCTGCTAACCTGCGCGTGACACACAAATCGCTGTTCGATGGCACTCTGCAGGGCATCCATCGTACCGACAAGCCTGCATTCAGTTTCCAGGGTCACCCGGAAGCGAGCCCAGGCCCGCACGATGCCGCACCGCTGTTCGATCACTTCATCGAACTTATTGAGCAATACCGTAAGACCGCTAAATAATCAGGAGCCGAGAAGAAAATGCCAAAACGTACAGATATAAAAAGCATCCTGATCCTTGGCGCTGGCCCGATTGTTATCGGTCAGGCCTGTGAATTTGACTACTCCGGCGCGCAGGCCTGTAAAGCCCTGCGTGAAGAGGGTTACCGCGTTATCCTGGTCAACTCTAACCCGGCAACCATCATGACCGACCCGGAAATGGCTGATGCAACTTACATCGAGCCGATTCACTGGGAAGTCGTACGTAAAATCATCGAGAAAGAGCGTCCGGACGCGGTTCTGCCAACCATGGGCGGCCAGACTGCGCTGAACTGTGCGTTGGAACTGGAACGTCAGGGCGTGCTGGAAGAGTTCGGCGTCACCATGATCGGCGCAACCGCTGATGCGATTGACAAAGCAGAAGACCGCCGCCGTTTCGATGTGGCAATGAAAAAAATCGGTCTCGACACAGCACGTTCCGGTATCGCACATACCATGGAAGAAGCGCTGGCTGTGGCGGCTGACGTGGGCTATCCGTGCATCATCCGTCCGTCCTTTACCATGGGCGGCACGGGCGGCGGGATCGCGTACAACCGCGAAGAGTTCGAAGAGATTTGCGAACGTGGCCTGGATCTTTCCCCAACCAAAGAGCTACTGATTGATGAGTCGCTGATTGGCTGGAAAGAGTACGAGATGGAAGTGGTGCGTGATAAAAACGACAACTGCATCATCGTCTGCTCTATCGAAAACTTTGATGCGATGGGTATCCACACGGGTGACTCCATCACGGTTGCACCAGCCCAGACACTGACCGATAAAGAATATCAAATCATGCGTAACGCCTCGATGGCGGTGCTGCGTGAAATTGGCGTGGAAACTGGCGGGTCAAACGTTCAGTTCTCAGTGAACCCGAAAAATGGCCGTCTGATTGTTATCGAGATGAACCCGCGTGTATCACGTTCTTCCGCGCTGGCATCCAAAGCAACAGGCTTCCCGATTGCTAAAGTCGCGGCGAAACTGGCTGTGGGTTACACCCTCGACGAGTTGATGAACGATATCACCGGTGGCCGTACTCCGGCATCGTTTGAACCGTCTATCGACTACGTTGTGACTAAAATTCCGCGCTTCAACTTCGAGAAATTCGCGGGCGCGAATGACCGCCTGACCACCCAGATGAAATCGGTGGGTGAAGTGATGGCGATTGGCCGCACGCAGCAGGAATCCCTGCAAAAAGCACTACGCGGCCTGGAAGTGGGCGCAACCGGCTTTGACCCGAAAGTCAGCCTGGATGACCCGGAAGCGCTGACGAAAATTCGCCGTGAGCTGAAAGATGCAGGCGCTGAGCGTATCTGGTACATCGCCGATGCCTTCCGTGCAGGCCTGTCTGTAGATGGCGTATTCAACCTGACCAACATTGACCGCTGGTTCCTGGTGCAGATTGAAGAGCTGGTTCGTCTCGAAGAGAGCGTGGCTGAGATGGGCATCAACGGCCTTGATGCCGATTTCCTGCGCGTGCTCAAGCGCAAGGGCTTTGCTGATGCGCGTCTGGCGAAACTGGCTGGTGTTCGCGAAGCGGAAATCCGCAAACTGCGTGACCAGTACAACCTGCATCCTGTGTACAAACGCGTGGATACCTGCGCCGCAGAATTTGCGACTGACACTGCATACATGTACTCCACGTATGAGGATGAGTGCGAAGCGAACCCATCCGTTGACCGCGATAAAATTATGGTACTCGGCGGCGGTCCAAACCGTATCGGCCAGGGTATTGAGTTCGACTACTGCTGTGTACACGCCTCGCTGGCGCTGCGTGAAGACGGTTACGAGACCATCATGGTGAACTGTAACCCGGAAACCGTCTCAACCGACTACGACACCTCTGACCGCCTGTACTTTGAGCCGGTAACGCTGGAAGATGTGCTGGAAATCGTGCGTATCGAGAAGCCAAAAGGCGTTATCGTGCAGTACGGTGGCCAGACCCCGCTGAAACTGGCGCGTGCGCTGGAAGCGGCAGGTGTTCCGGTTATCGGCACAAGCCCGGATGCCATTGACCGTGCAGAAGACCGCGAGCGTTTCCAGCAGGCGGTTGACCGTCTGAAACTGAAACAACCGGCAAACGCCACTGTCACCGCGATTGAACAGGCCGTTGATCGGGCCAAAGAGATTGGTTACCCGCTGGTGGTTCGTCCATCCTACGTGCTGGGTGGCCGCGCGATGGAAATCGTTTATGACGAAGCTGACCTGCGTCGCTACTTCCAGACCGCGGTAAGCGTATCCAACGACGCACCAGTCCTGCTCGACCGTTTCCTCGACGATGCGGTTGAAGTGGATGTGGATGCGATTTGCGACGGCGAAATGGTGTTGATTGGCGGCATCATGGAGCACATTGAGCAGGCCGGTGTTCACTCCGGTGACTCAGCCTGTTCTCTGCCAGCGTACACCCTGAGCCAGGAGATCCAGGACGTCATGCGCCAGCAGGTGCAGAAACTGGCCTTCGAGCTACAGGTTCGCGGCCTGATGAACGTGCAGTTCGCGGTGAAAGATAACGAAGTCTACCTGATTGAAGTGAACCCGCGTGCGGCGCGTACCGTACCGTTCGTCTCCAAAGCGACGGGTGTGCCGCTGGCAAAAGTGGCTGCTCGCGTAATGGCAGGCCAGACGCTGGCTCAGCAGGGTGTCACTAAAGAGATCATTCCACCGTATTACTCGGTGAAAGAAGTTGTGCTTCCGTTCAATAAATTCCCTGGCGTTGACCCGCTGTTAGGGCCAGAAATGCGCTCGACCGGGGAAGTGATGGGTGTGGGCCGTACATTCGCCGAAGCGTTCGCAAAAGCGCAACTGGGCAGCAGCTCTACCATGAAAAAACAGGGGCGTGCGCTGCTCTCTGTGCGCGAAGGTGATAAAGAGCGTGTGGTTGACCTGGCCGCTAAACTGCTGAAACAGGGCTTCGAGCTGGATGCGACTCACGGAACGGCGATTGTTCTGGGTGAAGCAGGCATTAACCCGCGTCTGGTGAATAAGGTGCATGAAGGTCGTCCGCACATTCAGGACCGTATCAAGAATGGCGAATACACCTACATCATCAATACCACGGCAGGTCGTCAAGCGATTGAAGACTCCAAACTGATTCGCCGCAGCGCACTGCAGTACAAAGTGCACTACGACACCACCCTGAACGGCGGTTTTGCAACAGCCATGGCGCTGAATGCGGATGCGACCGAGAAGGTGACTTCAGTACAGGAAATGCACGCGCAAATTAACAAGTAAGCCAAAATGCCCGGCAGCATCTCGTCTGCCGGGTATTATCCCCACTTCAGAACCTTCTGGTTTCCCCTCCCGGCTCAGTTAGCTAACCTAAAATGGTTAGGACGATAATGACATTCAACTGAGAGCAGGGAAAAACACCATGCAAAATAAACAACTGATCGCATCGATTTTGACCGCAGCAGCGCTGTTTACCGTTGCAGGCTGTTCATCTAATCAGGCTGTTAAAACGACTGACGGCAGAACCATTGTGACTGACGGTAAGCCGCAGGTGGATGATGATACGGGCCTGGTATCCTACAAAAATGCCGAGACGGGTAAAACCGAGCAGATTAACCGTGACCAGGTTAAATCCATGGGTGAGCTGGATAACTAAGTTCTGCCAGTGGCCCCGTGAATGGGGCCAGCAATACAACCTACAGCAGATCCTGATTGATTTTGACGATGATCTTGCGCAGCGGTGCACCTGCATCAAGCGCACACATTGGGCGGTGTAGTTCGCCGGGGAAGAGGATCGCCAGCTCCTCCGGATGAAGGTGAATCAACGTTTCACTGCTGATGTGTTCACAAAAGCCGATATCATGCGCATCATTAAATGGACCGTTCGGGGTGATGCTAAGCCCCTTATTCCCCGCCCCAATAATCTCTTCACCTTTCAGAACAATATGAATATCTATGTACTGCCGATGATACTCTGGACGCTGTTCTGTCAACGATTTTGTCTGGCCTTCGACCACAGAGAAAAAGAGATTATCGCCTTCCACCGTATATTTCCCGGCGGGTAGTGTATGCGGATCTTGCGCGATAACCGCGTGAAGCGCTTTACGGATAGCCCGCGGATACGAGGTGTTTTTAGCGGCTGCGGTTAAGGTATCGATAATCATGCCAGTATCTCCCTGGGATGTGTCTGTTCGAGTAGCGTTAATGCGTTTGTCACGATCTGCGCCACGTTCGGCGCGACATCGACGGCGATAATATCCGGTTCGCTTTCATCAGGAGCTTCCAGTGCGGCAAACTGACTGCGTAACAACGCTTCTGGCATAAAATGCCCTTTACGCTGTTGCATACGCCCGAGGATGCAGTCGTAATCCCCTGTCAGCCAAAGAAAGCGCACATTATCACTCCCCTTGCGCAGTTGGTCGCGGTAGCGTTTTTTTAGCGCCGAGCAGACCAGCACGCCGGATTCATTCTTTTGCTCCAGGCTAAACATGACGTCCGCAATCCGCTCCAGCCAGGGGTTGCGATCCTGGTCATTAAGCGGCTGACTCGCCGCCATTTTGATAATATTCTGCCGTGGGTGAAGATCATCTCCATCGATAAACTTTGCCCCCAGTTGCTGGGCAAGGGCTTGCCCGACTGTCGTCTTTCCCGTACCCGATACGCCCATCAGAATAATGCATTGTCCCGCCATAATGCCTCCCGACTCAGACGGCAACCAGCATGCCGCCATCGACAAACAGCAGATGCCCGTTAACGAAATCAGATGCCTTTGAGGACAAGAACACCGCAGCTCCCATCAGTTCCTGAGGATCACCCCAGCGCGCCGCCGGTGTACGTTTGCAGAGCCAGTCGGTAAAGGCTTTGTCGTCGACCAGCGTTTGCGTCATCGCTGTTTTGAAGTAACCGGGGGCAATGCCGTTGACCTGGATGTTATGGCGAGCCAGCTCGACGCACATGCCGCGGGTGAGCATTTTGACTGCCCCTTTAGCTGCCGCATACGGCGTAATGGTGTCGCGCCCCAGTTCACTTTGCATGGAGCAGATATTGACTATTTTTCCCTGTCGGCGAGTGACCATACGTTTAGCCACAGCCTGAGAAACCAGGAATACGGCGGTCTGGTTAACGGAAATAACGTCATTCCACTCCTGGACCGGAAATTCGGTAAAAGGATGACGACGTTGAATGCCCGCGTTATTAAATAACACATCAATTGCGCCAATCTCTTTTTCAATCTGGCTAATGGCATTTTCTACGGAATCTGCGTCGGTGACATTAAATACCGCCGGATAAGCCGTTGCGCCTTCATCGCGTAATTTCATGACGGCATCATTAGCCCGGGTTTCAGAAATATCATTAATAATAATTTCCGCACCGTATTGCGCCAGACCCTGAGCCATGACAAAACCAATACCTTGCCCTGCGCCCGTAATTAAAATGCGTTTACCTTGTAAGCTGAAAAGATCTTTCATCTTGATATCCTGATTAACGGCTGAATAGAGATAACGTCGTGTGTTCTATCTCACGGATTTTCACCTGGTAAAACTGTGATGAAGATCACTTCAAATCGTGTTACGAAAAGGGGTTACGCTAAACGTGAAGCGGGGCGGGAAATGCCACACTGTGTAGGGGTTTTGCCCAGGTTGCGCGATTCTCTTTTCCCCCTGTGGCAGGCATAATGGCCTGATGTGGCGGCGGTAATTGACGGGTTGGTTGATGAAAGTACAACGTATTACGCTTAATGATATTGCAGAGCTGGCTGGCGTAACGAAAATGACCGTCAGTCGCTATTTACGTACTCCCGATAAAGTGAAGCCCGATACAGCGGAACGTATTGCCAGCGTGATTGCAGAGATTGGCTATGAGCCGGACCCGGATAATCCGGCCATGAGCAGTACCGTTGTTCCACGTATTGGCGTATTAATTCCTTCCTTTCATAACCAAATTTTTGCCGATCTGTTAGCGGGTATCGAATCGGTTACCGCTGCACACGGTTATCAGACGCTGGTGGTGAATTATGACTATGACCGCCAGCGTGAAGAGGAGCAGATTGCTGCAGTGCTGGCGTTTAACGTCAAAGGCTTGCTCTTAACCGAGTCTGTGCACACCCTACGGGCAGAAAAATATCTCAATGCGGCAAAAATCCCTGTTGCTGAAGTCATGGGGTTGTCTGATAACCCTGGGCGCATCAACGTGGGGTTTGATAATTTCAATGCGGGCCTGGATATGACCAATATGCTGCTGGCAAGCGGTAAGCGGCATATTGTCTACTTTGGTTCGATGTCGGATGTCCGCGATGAGCAGCGTTATGCCGGGTATTGCCAGGCGATGGAGCGTGCCGGGCTGGCGGTGGGGCGTATTGCGCCCAATAAGGTTTCGTCAGTGTCCATCGGGACAGGCATGATGACCCTGGCGCGCCAGATGTATGCCAGTATGGACGGTATTCTGTGTACCAACGATGACCTTGCTGTCGGCGTGTTACAGGAGTGTCTGGCATCGGGTATCCGCGTACCGGAGGAGATGGCGATTGCCGGTTTTCATGGCCTGGAGATCGGCCAGATTGTCTCCCCCCGTCTGGCGAGCGTTTTGACACCGCGTGCGGAGATGGGCAAGGTGGCAACCGAGATCCTGATAAAGAAAATCAAAGGGCTGCCAACGATTGAAAAAGTCGATCTGCACTACCGCCTGTCGATGGGGGAAACCATCTAAATTGTCTTACCGATCACGGACGGTGTAACAGCCGTTTTTAACACGATTCAGCGTGACGGAGATCGCAAAAAACCCTACAAAAAACCCGTTTGATAGTGTCATCAGTCTTAACGAAACTTCAAACAGGTGATCCCATGACTACTGCTATTTCCCGCGCTGTTCTTTTAGTGGCCCCCGTTATCGATAGCCTGCAGACGCAGCTGGCGAGCGAGTTCCCACTGCTGCGCCTGTACGAACAGGACGATCCCATCGCATTCCTGCGTGAGCAAGGTGAGAACATTGCCGCCGTCGTGACGCGTGGGGATGTGGGCGTACAAAACAGCGTGCTGGAGCTGCTGCCACATGCGGGGCTGGTGGCTATCTTTGGCGTTGGTACTGATGCCGTGGATCTGGACTATGTCCGCTCCCGGAATATCGCGGTCACGATTACATCCGGTGTCTTAACCAACGATGTAGCCGATCTGGCGATGGGGCTTCTGCTGGCTGGTGCTCGCCAGCTATGCCAGGGCGATCGTTTCGTGCGGGAAGGGCGCTGGCTCAGTGGTGGCCTGCCGCTGGCTACGCAGGTGAGCGGAAAACGGATTGGTCTGCTGGGCATGGGCAACATTGGTCAGGCAATTGCCCGCCGTGCTTGCGGTTTTGATATGCAGGTGCTGTATCACGACCGCAAACCCGCGCCAGAACTGGGTTATCAATGGTGTGCTGACCTGCATACGCTGGCCCATGAAAGTGATTTTCTGGTGGTTGCCGCATCTGGCGGTGATGCTAACCGGGGTCTGATCGACGCTTCAGTATTTAACGTGATGCCGAGGCATGCCTGGATTATCAACATCGCCAGAGGTTCTTTGATTGATGAACCGGCATTAATTCGGGCGTTACAAAACGGTGTTATCGCCGGTGCGGGTCTGGATGTTTTCGACGATGAGCCGAATGTTCCTGCGGAGTTGATGGCGCTCGAGAATGTCGTGCTGCAACCACATGTCGCCAGTGCGACCCATGAAACACGGCAACGAATGAGCGACGTGGTCTATGCCAACGTTGCCGCTTATTTTGCAGGCGCGGTATTACCCAACGCGATTAATTAATTCTTCACGTTTTATCTCTGTACCTGGTTCTTATGTAATCACAACAATAACCTCTGCATAGAGAGTGCAAAATATGAACGAGAACATTCCCAGCACCCGCTGGTTGCGTATTATTACGCCGGTCTTGATCGCCTGTATTATTTCTTTTATGGACCGGGTTAATATTAGTTTCGCGTTACCTGGCGGTATGGAAGAAGATTTAGGTATTACCAGTCAGATGTCTGGTGTTGCCAGTGGTATATTTTTTATTGGTTATTTATTTCTGCAAATACCGGGTGGACGTATTGCCGTTAATGGCAGCGGGAAACGTTTTATTGCCTGGTCCCTGATGGCGTGGGCGGTGGTATCCGTAGCAACAGGTTTTGTGACCCATGAATACCAACTGTTGGTTTTGCGCTTTATTCTCGGTGTCTCTGAAGGGGGGATGTTACCCGTCGTTCTGACGATGGTCAGCAACTGGTTCCCTGAAAAAGAGTTAGGGCGTGCCAATGCCTTTGTAATGATGTTTGCTCCTCTTGGCGGGATGCTGACAGCCCCGGTTTCCGGGGCCATTATCGCCTCGCTCGACTGGCGCTGGCTGTTTATCATCGAAGGCTTGTTGTCACTGGTGGTGCTGGCCGTGTGGTGGTTCATGATAAGCGATCGCCCGGAAGAGGCCCGCTGGTTACCGGCGGCTGAACGTGACTATCTGGTGAAAACCCTCGCGGCAGAGCGGGCCGCAAAACTGGCAGAAGCCCCCGTGAGTAACGCGCCCGTTAAAGATGTCTTCCGCAATGCCGGGCTGATGAAGCTGGTGATCCTTAACTTCTTCTACCAGACTGGCGATTACGGTTACACGCTGTGGCTGCCGACGATCCTTAAGGGGCTGACGGGTGGAAATATGGCGAGCGTGGGCTTCCTGGCGGTACTGCCTTTTGTGGCGACGCTTGCGGGGATCTACGTGATTTCTCTGTTCAGCGATCGCAGCGGTAAGCGCAGACTGTGGGTTCGTTTTTCACTGTACTGTTTTGCTGCTGCGCTGATTGCTTCCGTCGTGTTGCGCGAACATGTGGTGGCGGCGTACATCGCACTGGTGATCTGCGGATTCTTCCTGAAGGCGGCAACCAGTCCCTTCTGGTCAATGCCGGGTCGAATTGCTGCGCCAGAAGTGGCGGGGAGCGCCCGTGGGGTGATTAACGGTCTGGGGAACCTCGGGGGTTTTTGTGGCCCGTACCTGGTGGGGGTGATGATTTATCTTTATG
Source organism: Enterobacter sp. RHBSTW-00994 (assembly GCF_013782625.1). Classification (NCBI taxonomy): domain Bacteria; kingdom Pseudomonadati; phylum Pseudomonadota; class Gammaproteobacteria; order Enterobacterales; family Enterobacteriaceae; genus Enterobacter; species Enterobacter sp. RHBSTW-00994. Next base: position 729,170 of record NZ_CP056199.1, read on the forward strand.
GTCAAAATGTCGCAGTATGTGCGCTGGCGGGATCGCTGCTCATTGCCGGAACCATGACCTTCCTGCTGCCGAAAAAATGCGACCTGAGTGTAACCCCTGATGATGAACTCGTCAGTAAGCAGCCTCGTCGCGCGTAACTCCCGGATACATAAATAACAGTTATCATTGTAAGCGGTTCAATTAACTGTCTACACTCTGCTGATTGCAATACGCGTGAAGACAGGCTACTCAATGATTCTGATAATTTATGCGCATCCTTATCCGCATCACTCGCATGCGAATAAACGGATGCTGGAACAGGCAGGGACGCTCGACGGCGTGGAGATCCGCTCCCTTTATCAACTTTACCCCGATTTTAATATCGACATCGCCGCCGAACAGGCGGCGCTGGCACGTGCTGACCTGATTATCTGGCAGCACCCGATGCAGTGGTACAGCACACCTCCTTTACTCAAGCTCTGGATCGACAAGGTCTTTTCCCACGGTTGGGCGTACGGCCATAACGGTAACGCACTGAAGGGGAAAAGCCTGATGTGGGCCGTGACCACCGGAGGTGGCGAAAGTCACTTTGATATCGGTTCGTTCCCAGGTTTTGAGGTACTGGCACAGCCGTTACAGGCAACTGCACTCTATTGTGGACTGACCTGGCTTCCTCCTTTTGCGATGCACTGCACCTTTGTCTGCGACGATGAGACGTTGCAGGCGCAGGCTCGTCACTACAAACAACGCTTACTTGAGTGGCTGGAGGCGCACAATGGATAGCCATACGCTGATACAGGCACTGATTTACCTGGGGGCGGCAGCGCTGATTGTTCCCGTGGCCGTTCGGCTGGGACTGGGGTCTGTGCTCGGTTATCTGATTGCGGGTTGTGTCATTGGCCCCTGGGGTTTTCGCCTGGTCACTGATGCCGAGTCAATTTTGCATTTTGCGGAAATCGGCGTGGTGCTAATGCTGTTTGTGATTGGCCTGGAGCTTGATCCGCAACGGTTGTGGAAACTGCGGGCGTCGGTATTTGGGGGGGGCGCACTACAGATGGTGGCCTGCGGCCTGTTACTGGGCGGGTTCTGTATCCTGCTGGGCATGGAGTGGAAAGTCGCGGAGCTGATTGGGATGACCCTGGCGCTCTCGTCCACGGCGATTGCCATGCAGGCGATGAATGAACGTAACCTGACGGTATCCCAGATGGGACGTAGCGCGTTTTCCGTGCTGTTGTTCCAGGATATTGCCGCCATCCCGCTGGTGGCGATGATCCCGCTTCTTGCAGCTAGCGGCGCATCAACCACGCTGGGTACATTTGCGTTGTCGGCGTTAAAAGTAGCGGGTGCACTGGCGCTGGTTATTTTGTTAGGCCGCTACGTTACACGTCCTCTGCTGCGTTTTGTGGCTCGATCTGGCCTGCGGGAAGTGTTCAGTGCCGTAGCACTGTTCCTGGTGTTTGGTTTCGGTTTATTGCTGGAAGAAGCTGGGTTGTCGATGGCGATGGGGGCGTTCCTCGCGGGGGTGTTACTGGCAAGCTCCGAATACCGTCATGCACTGGAAAGCGATATTGAGCCCTTCAAGGGACTGCTGTTGGGGCTGTTTTTCATCGGCGTGGGTATGTCCATCGATTTTGGCACGCTGATGACGCATCCACTGCGGATCATTATTCTGCTGGTGGGCTTCCTGGTCATTAAAATGGGGATACTGTGGCTCATTGCCCGTCCCTTGAATGTTCCCAACAAACAGCGTCGCTGGTTTGCTGTTTTGCTGGGGCAAGGAAGTGAATTTGCTTTCGTGGTATTTGGTGCAGCGCAGATGGCAAACGTGCTCGATCCTGAATGGGCAAAAGCGTTAACGCTGGCGGTGGCTTTGTCGATGGCGGTAACGCCGGTTTTGCTGGTGGTACTGACGCGTCTGGAGAAATCCGGCAGCGAACAAGAACGCGAAGCGGATGAAATTGATGAAGAGCAGCCGCGCGTAATTATTGCCGGGTTTGGTCGTTTTGGGCAGATCACCGGACGTTTACTGCTGTCGAGCGGCGTGAAAATGGTGATCCTCGATCACGATCCTGACCATGTTGATACCTTGCGGAAATTCGATATGAAAGTCTTCTACGGTGATGCGACCCGTGTTGATTTACTGGAATCCGCAGGTGCGGCGAAAGCGGAAGTGCTGATTAATGCGATCGATGATCCACAAACCAGTCTGCAACTGGTGGAACTGGTGAAAGAGCATTTCCCGAATCTGGCGATCATTTCTCGTGCCCGCGATGTCGATCACTACATTAAATTGCGTCAGGCCGGCGTTGAGACACCGGAACGTGAAACGTTTGAAGGTGCGATTAAGTCGGGACGTCTGGCGCTGGAAAGTCTTGGATTAGGTGCATATGAGGCCCGCGAGCGTGCGGACTGGTTCCGTCGCTTCAACACCGAAATGGTGGAAGAGATGGTGGAGATGGCGGAAAGCACAGCGTCAGAACGTGCGGCGGTGTTTAAACGCACCAGTGCGATGTTGACGGAAATTATTAACGAGGATCGTAACCATCTGTCGCTTGTCCAGCGACACGGCTGGCAAGGCACTGAAGAGGGAAAACATACGGGCAATCCGCAGGATGAACCAGAGAGTAAACCTAATGCGTGAAGTGGAGTTGCCAGCAATTTTAAAAAATTTCCCGTTCTTTACTCTGGCTGTAGTCGACGAAAGATTATGCTTTCCGTATAGTGGCGGCAATTTTTTGCATCCGGGAATTTTTCAATGATCAGTCTGATTGCAGCGCTGGCGGTAGACCGCGTCATCGGTATGGAAAACGCCATGCCGTGGAACCTGCCTGCCGATCTCGCATGGTTTAAACGTACAACGTTAAACAAGCCGGTAGTGATGGGCCGCCTGACCTGGGAGTCGATTGGTCGTCCATTGCCGGGTCGTAAGAATATCGTTATCAGTAGCAAGCCCGGTACTGACGATCGTGTCGAGTGGGTAACATCCGTGGAAGAGGCGATTGCAGCCTGCGGTAATGCCGAGGAGATCATGGTTATCGGTGGTGGTCGTGTGTACGAGCAGTTCCTGCCGAAAGCGCAGAAGCTGTATCTGACGCATATTGATGCGGAAGTGGAAGGGGACACCCATTTCCCGGATTACGATCCGGACGAGTGGGAATCCGTGTTCAGTGAATTCCATGATGCGGATGAGCAGAACTCACACAGCTACTGCTTCGAGATTCTGGAGCGCCGTTAAGTCATTAGCCTCCCCCGACGGGGGAGGCTAAAAAGTATCAGGAGGCGACCGCCTCATTTTCCCCTAAGTCCAGTTGCCGGTTCGACGGCTGCACAAAGTAGGTTTTATCTTCCCAGCGTAAGCAGGTGAGCTCTCCGCCCCAGCAGCACCCGGTATCCAGTCCATAAATCCCTTCAGGCGTGCCTTTCCCTTCAAGCGATGCCCAGTGACCAAACACCACGCTGTATTCATTTGTTACCGGGCCAGGAATAGCGAACCACGGTTTTAGCGGGGAAGGGGCATTATCTGGTGTATCTTTGCAGTACATATCCAGCTGACCGTTCGGGAAGCAATAGCGCATGCGGGTAAATGCATTAGTGATAAAGCGCAAACGGGCAAGACCGCTTAACTCCTCACTCCAGTTGTTCGGCATATCGCCGTACATGGCATCGAGGAAGAACGGATAGGAGTCGCTTGCCAGAACCGCTTCAACGTCACGCGCACAGGCTTTTGCCGTTTCGAGATCCCACTGTGGAGTGATCCCGGCGTGAGCCATCACCAGTTTTTTCTCTTCATCAATTTGCAGCAATGGCTGGCGACGGAGCCAGTTGAGCAGCTCATCGGCGTCCGGCGCTTCCAGTAACGGTGAAATACGATCTTTGGGTTTATTACGGCTGATCCCCGCAAAGACGGCCAGCAGATGCAGATCATGATTGCCGAGAACAAGGCGCACGCAGTCGCCCAGTGATTTTACGTAGCGCAGGACGTCAAGAGAGCCAGGGCCGCGCGCAACCAGGTCGCCCGTCAGCCACAGCGTATCTTGCCCAGGTGTAAAATCGACCTGTTTTAACAACGCGATCAGTTCATCGTAGCAACCGTGAACGTCGCCAATGAGATATGTAGACATTGTATTAGTGAATGAGTGTTGGGACGGCGAGACGGAACACAGGAATGGCAATGCGGAAGGCATTACCATCGACGTCGACCATTTCATAATGGCCTTGCATGGTTCCCAGCGGTGTTTCTATCACTGCACCGCTGGTGTACTGATACTCTTCGCCAGGAGCGATGTGGGGTTGTTCACCCACGACACCTTCACCCTGGACTTCGATTTCACGGCCATTGCCATTAGTGATAAGCCAGTATCGCCCGAGCAACTGCACAGGCATCCGCCCCAGATTGCGTATGGTTACGGTGTAAGCAAATACAAAACGTTCTTCATCCGGTGTGGATTGCGATTCGATATAGATGCTTTGCACATGAACACAGACGCGGGGCGAATCATACATGACTTAACTCTCCTTCGGCGGCGCGTTGTCGCTAACGTAATTCGCCAACTGACAGTATTGCGCGACGGAAATGTTTTCTGCACGCATGGCCGGATCGATACCCAGTTCCGTTAATACCTCGACGGTAAACAAGTTACCGAGGCTGTTGCGGATGGTTTTACGACGTTGGTTAAATGCCTCCGTCGTGATACGGCTCAGTACGCGCAAATCTTTAACCGGATGCGGCATCGTGGCGTGCGGCACCAGGCGAACAACGGCTGAATCTACTTTTGGTGCTGGTGTAAAGGCGGTTGGTGGTACTTCAAGCACAGGGATAATCTGGCAGTAGTACTGCGCCATAACACTCAGTCGACCATACGCTTTACTGTTTGGTCCGGCAACCAGTCGGTTGACGACCTCTTTTTGCAACATGAAATGCATGTCGGCAATGGCATCAGTATAGCTAAACAGATGGAACATAAGCGGCGTAGAGATGTTGTAAGGCAGGTTACCAAAGACGCGCAGTGGTTTACCCAGCTTTTCAGACAGCTCGCTAAAGTTCATTGTCATGGCATCTTGCTGATAAATCGTCAGCTTTGGCCCCAAAAATGGATGCGTTTGCAGGCGAGCGGCCAGATCGCGATCCAGTTCGATAACCGTTAATTCGTCGAGGCGTTCACCGACAGGTTCGGTCAGTGCCGCAAGTCCTGGGCCGATTTCAACCATAGCCTGGCCTTTTTGCGGATTGATAGCCGAGACGATACTTTCGATCACAAACTGATCGTTGAGGAAGTTTTGCCCGAAGCGTTTGCGGGCTAAGTGGCCCTGATGGACTCGATTAGTCATTGCGTATTAGTGATCATTTTGATGGCGAGATTAAGCGCCGTAATAAAACTGCCGACATCTGCTTTTCCCTGACCCGCCAAATCCAGCGCAGTACCATGGTCAACAGACGTTCGAATAAAAGGTAGACCGAGAGTGATATTCACACCCCGGCCAAAGCCCTGGTATTTTAGCACGGGCAGGCCCTGATCGTGGTACATCGCGAGCACGGCGTCGGCATTATCCAGATACTTGGGCTGAAAAAGGGTATCGGCAGGCAGCGGCCCGCTGAGATCCATCCCTTTCGCGCGCATTTCATCCAGCACTGGAATGATGGTATCGATCTCTTCCGTGCCCATGTGCCCGCCTTCTCCAGCATGTGGGTTCAGGCCACATACCAAAACATGCGGCTGTTCGATACCGAATTTGGTTTGCAGATCGTGATGCAAAATCGTGATGATCTCACGCAGAAGTGCGGGAGTAATGGCATCCGGAATCGCTTTGATCGGCAGATGGGTAGTGACCAGCGCGACGCGCATTTCTTCGGTCGCCAGCATCATCACCACTTTTGGACTCTGCGAACGCTCTTCGAAGAATTCAGTGTGGCCGGTAAAGGGAATACCCGCCTCGTTAATCACACCTTTATGCACTGGTCCGGTAATCAATGCGGCAAACTCGCCCTTCAGACAACCATCACACGCGCGCGCGAGCGTCTCGACGACGTAATGACCGTTTTCTGTGCTGAGTTGGCCGGGTATAACGGGTGACCGCAACGGTACGGAAAGAAGGGTTAACGAGCCAGCCTGCTGTGGCACAGGCGGTTGGCCTTCAACGTAGGGCAGAAGCGTTAAAGGCAGACCGAGCAATGTTGCCCGGTCTTGTAACAGTGTTGCGTCTGCGCAGACGACCAGTTCGACAGGCCAGCTACGCTGGGCGAGCTGGACGACGAGGTCCGGACCAATCCCGGCGGGTTCGCCGGGAGTGATGACAACACGATGTTGTTTCATCAGTTGCTCAATATTTTCACGTAAGCGCTGGCGCGTTGTTCCTGCATCCAGGTGGCTGCTTCTTCAGAGAACTTACGGTTAAACAGCATACGGTAAGCTCTGTCTTTTTGCGCCGCGTCGGTTTTATCCACGTTGCGGGTATCCAGCAGTTCAATCAAGTGCCAGCCAAACGTGGAATGCACAGGAGCGCTCATCTGACCCTTATTCAGTTTCATCAGCGCATCACGGAAAGCAGGATCGTAAATATCTGACGCTGCCCAACCAAGGTCACCGCCCTGGTTAGCTGAGCCGGGATCCTGAGAGAACTCTTTTGCTGCATTCGCAAAGGAGGTTTTACCGCTCTTGATGTCAGCTGCAATCTGCTCCAGCTTCACACGAGCCTGGTCGTCAGTCATGATCGGAGATGGCTTCAGAAGGATATGACGTGCGTGAACTTCCGTTACGGAGATGCTCTGGCTCTGACCACGCAGGTCATTCACTTTCAGAATGTGGAAACCCACGCCTGAACGAATAGGACCCACGATATCGCCTTTCTTCGCCGTGCTCAGTGCCTGGGCAAAGATTGAAGGGAGTTCCTGAATACGACCCCAGCCCATCTGGCCGCCTTTCAGCGCCTGCTGGTCGGCAGAGTAGGTGATCGCCAGTTTACCGAAGTCGCCGCCATTACGAGCCTGCTCAACGATTGAACGCGCCTGGCTTTCTGCTTCAGCGGCTTGATCGGATGTTGGGTTTTCTGGCAGTGGGATCAGAATGTGGCTCAGGTTCAGCTCGGTGCTGGCATCATTTTGATTGCCAACCTGTTTCGCCAGGGCATCAACTTCCTGTGGCAGGATGGTGACACGGCGACGAACTTCATTGTTACGCACTTCTGAAATCAGCATTTCCTTGCGGATCTGGCTACGATACGTTGGGTAGCTGATGCCATCATAGGCCAGGCGGCTACGCATCTGGTCCATGCTCATGTTGTTCTGTTTGGCAATGTTAGCAATCGCCTGATCGAGTTGCTCGTCAGTGACCTTTACGCCCATTTTCTGCCCCATCTGGAGGACAATCTGATCCATGATCAGACGTTCCAGGATTTGGTGGCGCAGCGTTGCGTCATCTGGAAGTTGTTGACCTGCCTGGCCCGAGTTGAGCTTCACAGATTTCATCAAGCCATCAACGTCACTTTCAAGCACTACGCCGTTGTTAACCACAGCGGCGACTTTATCGACAACCTGGGGGGCCGCGAAGCTGGTGTTCGCAACGATGGCGATACCGAGCAGCAGCGTTTTCCAGTTCTTCATACTTTTTCCATTTCAATTAACCGCAAAGCGGATTACGTTGCAAATCAACTACATCACAAAGAAGTACGGTACGGCAGAATGTTCGAGCGTAGCATTTGCTGCGTGCCCAGACCATAGTTGGAGCTCAGGCCACGTAATTCGATATTAAAGCCGATGACGTTATCGTATTTGCTCTGATTGTTGTTGGTATTCCAGCCGTTAAGTTTGCGTTCGTAACCTACACGCAGCGCATAGCAGCAGGAGTTATATTGCAGACCTAACATCTGGTCGGCTGACTTATTGGTGTTGGTGTCAAAGTAGTACGCGCCCACAATCGACCAGCGATCGGCGACAGGCCAGCTTGCCGCACCACCCACCTGCGAGATACCTTCTTTGTATTGCTCTGCAGTGTATTGGGGTAATGTTGCCTGAATGTATTCCGGGCTGGCATAACGATAAGTCAACTGTACCATCCGGTCTTCATCACGACGATACTCAATTGCCGCACTGCTTGTCGCAACATTATTCAGACGCGTATCGTATTGCAGACCACCGCGTAAACCCCAACGGTCAGTCATGCGCCAGTAGGTATCACCCGCCCATACCAGTGAGCCTGTTTTGTTGTCTTTCTCCCAGTTGATGTTGTCATCACCGGTGCGAGACTCGGTGAAATAGTAGATTTGACCAACAGAAACGTTAAAACGTTCAACGGCTGCATCATCATAAACACGAGATGTAACACCCGAGGTCAACTGGTTGGCTGATGCGATACGGTCAAGACCGCCATATGCACGGTCGCGGAACAGACCGCTATAGTCAGACTGCAGTAAAGAAGAGTCGTAGTTGTTGATGTTACTTTGATCACGATACGGCACGTACAGGTACTGCATACGAGGTTCGAGCGTCTGAGTATATCCGTCCGCTACGGTCATATCGCGTTCGAAAATCAGCTTACCGTCCATCTTGAATTGCGGCAGCGTACGGTTGACCGACTCTTCAAGATTAGCGTTATTGCTGGTGTTGTAATCATCAATATTTTTCTGCTGATAGTGAGTCGCCATCAGCTTAGCTTCGGTGTTCAGGCTTGCCCAGTCGTTCGCCCACGGAAGATCAATGGTCGGTTCAAGGTGGACGCGTGTCGCTTCCGGCATACTTGAACTCGTATTGATGAAGTGCACCGCCTGAGCGTAAACGTGGGTATCGAACGGACCGACATCATTCTGATACCAGTTAACGTCTAACTGTGGTTCAGCACCGTATGTACTGCTCGTCTGGTTACTAAAGACCTGGAACTCTTTGGTAGAGACCGTCGCGTTAAAGTTCTCCAGAGCATAACCGACGCTGAATTTCTGCGTGGCATAGCCATCGGTACTCGAACCGTATTTCGAATCGAAGTCGTTAAAGTAGCTTGAGTCGCTGACTTTGGTGTAGTCGACATTGAAACGCCACACCTGGTCCATCACCCCGTCATGACGCCAGTAGAACATCCAACGGTGGCGGTTGTCGCCAGACGGATTATTCACGTCGTCCTGGTAGACTTTATCTGAAGGCAGATAGTCAAACTCCATCAGACCAATACCCGCCTGGGTCAGATAGCGGTATTCATTTTGCCACTGTATGTTGCCGCGCTTGTGGATATAGTGCGGCGTAATGGTGGCATCCATGTTCGGCGCAATGTTCCAGTAATACGGCAGATAGAACTCAAAATAGTTCGAGGTGCTGTATTTGGCATTGGGGATCAGGAAGCCTGAACGGCGCTTGTCACCTACCGGCAACTGCAGGTATGGGCTATAGAAAACGGGGACGGGGCCGAGTTTGAAACGCGCGTTCCAAATCTCCGCAACCTGCTCTTCGCGATCGTGGATGACTTCGCTACCCACTACACTCCAGGTATTCGAGCCTGGCAGACAGGAGGTGAAAGAGCCATTTTCCAGGATCGTATAGCGGTTTTCTCCGCGCTGTTTCATCAAGTCTGCCTGACCACGGCCCTGACGTCCTACCATCTGGTAGTCACCTTCCCAGACGTTAGTATCTTTGGTATTCAGGTTGGACCAGGCTTTCGGACCTTTCAGGATGACCTGATTGTCGTCGTAGTGCACATTACCCAGCGCATCCACCGTTCGAACCGGTTCGGCCGCACCTTCCGGCTGCTTCTGGTGTAACTGCACTTCATCTGCCAGCAAACGGCTGTTGCCCTGATTAATATCCACATTGCCCGTGAACGTGGCGTTGTCAGGATACGTGCCTTTTGAGCTGTCAGCATTAATTGTTACCGGCAAGTTATTCGTATCACCCGTCACCAATGGGCGATTATAACTTGGGACGCCAAGCATACACTGCGAGGCGAGATCGGCTGCCAGTCCCTGATGGCTATACAGGGCTGTGCCAATCATGGTGGCCAGGAGGGTGGGGATACGTTTTTTCATACGTTGTATTTAGTGTTCCGTCATCAGTGGCTACGGCTTACAAACGCTCAGAGACTATCTTACTCATTAGCGCAGTGCCAGCGTTAATCCTGCCCGTTTGCGCACCAGAGTGTTAGGCTCGCTATCGAATGACGGGTATGATAATGCAAATTATAGGCGATGTCCCTCAATTGACCGTGGCTCGACCACTGTAATGATGGCGTGATGTCGAACCGGGAACCTGACTATTTGGGGAGTATATGCAGTATTGGGGTAAAATAATCGGTGTTGCGTTCGCATTAATGATGGGCGCTGGGTTCTGGGGAATCGTGCTGGGCCTCATTATTGGCCATATGTTTGACAAGGCGCGCAGCCGTAAAATGGCCTGGTTTGCCAACCAGCGCGAGCGTCAGTCGCTCTTTTTTGCCACCACGTTTGAAGTGATGGGGCATCTCACTAAATCGAAAGGGCGTGTGACAGAAGCTGATATCCAGATTGCCAGCGTCTTCATGGATCGTATGAATCTGCACGGGGAGTCTCGTGTAGCGGCGCAAAATGCGTTTCGCATTGGTAAAGCGGACAATTATCCACTGCGTGAAAAAATGCGTCAGTTCCGCAGCATCTGCTTTGGCCGTTTTGATTTAATTCGGATGTTTCTGGAGATCCAAATCCAGGCGGCATTCGCTGATGGCTCCCTGCACCCTAATGAGCGTGATGTTTTATATGTGATCGCCGAAGAGCTGGGTATCTCCCGCATGCAGTTCGATCAGTTCCTGCGCATGATGCAGGGGGGCGCGCAGTTTGGTGGCGGGTATCAGCAACAGCAGTCTTCTGGTGGTGGCTGGCAGCAGGCGCAGCGTGGCCCAACGCTGGAAGATGCCTGCAATGTGCTGGGCGTGAAGCCAACAGACGAGGCAACGACGATCAAACGAGCCTACCGTAAGCTGATGAGCGAGCACCATCCGGACAAACTGGTGGCGAAAGGCTTGCCGCCAGAGATGATGGAAATGGCGAAGCAGAAAGCTCAGGAAATTCAGAAAGCCTACGAGTTGATAAAAGAGCAGAAAGGTTTTAGATAAGCAGGGCCGCGTAAGCGGCCCTTTGTTTTTGTGATTTAGCGGAACGACACGTTCACACCCGTATTGAATTGCCAGCCGTCAATACCTGCCTCGCCCAGGCGGGTTTGGTAGCCACCGTTAGCAAAGAGCGTAATGTTTTCAGCAGCTTTTCCATTTATCCCCAGATTGAAACTGGCATAGCTACCTGGGGTGGCGGCGCTAAAGTCGGCGCTTTGATCCGCATTGTTCCCGGAGATCGTCACGCCAGGATTATTATTTTCATCCCAGTTCACCTGTGAACCGGCTGTGAACTCCAGCGCATCAGTAAGATGATAGCGATAACCAAGACCGACGTGATAGAGCGGACGGACGATACTGTCGTAAGACGTGTGCGTATTATCAACGTCGTCGATATCATCAATATCAAGGTACTGTACTCCCACCCCTATCGCTGGAGTGACAACATGTTTGCCAAAGGTGAGATCTTTCCCCACGTTCAGATCGGCGGTCAGACCTTTCGCTTTCACTTTAGCAATACTTTCACCGCGCAGCGTGGTGCTGATATCACCACTGTATTTAGATACGTCCAGCAGTAGTTCACCGAACCAGCCGGAAGCATGACGCCATTCGGTCAGTGTGCTCAATGTATGTGCCGTGTAATCCCCTTGGCTTTCTCCATCCTGCGCATGTGGTGTGACGCTAATCTCAGCCGTTGACCATGCGACGTTAAGGGACAGGTGCTGTGACTCATCAGGACTTTGCCAGTGTGCTGCACGCCCACCAAACAGGAAGCCGTTTGCCTTTTGATCGAAATCGTAACCAAACTGGCTGAAGCTCAGGTTGCTGTTATAGCGATCATCCTGATGGAAGTATTCCATAAAGATGCCCAGATTTTCTTTCTCCGACCGCATAGCTTGCTGGTGAAGTGTGCTTCGCAGGGAATTGTTGTAGTTCAGTAGCGCCGTCGGCAGTGACAGATAGGACGGTACTTGTGGGATAACGGCACGACGAACGTTGTCTGCGGGCTGTTCTGGATCTGAAGGGAGATCCTCCGGCGGTGTTACATCAGGCAGTTCATCGTCAGCTGGTGTGTCTGGCTCGTCAACGACCTCTTCGGCTGGGATGGTGTTTTCCCCTTCAAAAAGAAGATCGTTTTGCAGACGGTAGTCCCAATATCGCTTGCCGGAGGTGAGATTATCACCTGCATCGCTTTTCCCTGGTGCGAAGGCATAAAGTGAATAGCGCCATGCCCCCATCGCAACATAACCACCGCTGAGCTTAACGCTTTCCTTACTGACACTGCCGTTTACCTGCACCAGCGAGACACCTTCTTGCGCATCGGCTTTACCATTGTTGTTGGTATCGGTATTCAGGGTTTCTCCCGAAAGTGAGAGATTGAGCCACAGCGGTTCATTTCCGCTGATATCGCCATTGATCACCAGACGGTCGGAAAGGCTGCTGGCTGTACCGAGCTGTGTGCGCAGAACCGCCTGACTATTGCTGCCAGTGGTCAGCGTACCGTTAATGTTCAGGGTTTCTGGTTCGAACACGCTAGCTTTCAGTAAGATTTCGGGTGTTTCGCGCTGCCAGCCGGGATAAATCACCGCGTTGTTGCCAAGCGTGATATCGGCCGTGGTTCCAGAGCCACTTAACAGTGTCCCACTGCCCATCGTGAGTGAAGAGGAGAGACGACCATTTAGTGCCAGTTGCCCTGCATTGATTGTTGTACCTCCCGTCCAATCGCCATTACCCGTGAACCACAGGATTCCGTTTCCCTCTTTCACCAGTTTGCCGTCTCCGCCGATGTCAGCGGTAATTTCAACGTCATTAAAGCCATCGGTGCTTTGATCCAGTGAACTGTCTTGAATAACGCGCAATGTGGCATTTTCGGCAAGTAAGGCTGAACCGCTGAATTTACTCCGGCTTTGCAGTATCAGTTCTGCGTTGTCGCTTATATTCACATTGCTGCTCAAGTCGCCATGCTCACCCACCATCAGGGACGTATTACTGCTAACGGTTGTGGTCGTGACAGCAAAGGTGCTATCAATCCAGTCGTTGCTAAACACGATATTATTAGCATGCGGGGTTGGACGCCCGCGCAGGATCAGATTGCCGTTAGTGAGGGACAACGTATTGACTGCGACATTACCCGCCAGCGTTCGCGTTTTGCTTTCCTCAGTGGATACGACAATATCAAGATTCCTCTGGCTCTCAGCAGCACCGATTTCACCAATAAACAACCGGTCTTTGTCAGAAGAGAGCGTGAGCGTAGAGCGTTGCTGGTTATTATTGTTGAGAAGGGTAGCACCGTTATCGTTGTGTTTGATTTCGTCAAAGGTCATATCGTAACCGTTGAGATCAATATTACCGCCACGGAAGCCAAACTGGACGTTATCAGCCGTGATTTGACCTTCGCCCGCCAGTTGTACGGTAGGGCGGCCACTTACCAGCGTGATAGTTGAAAAGGCCTGACGTTGACCCTTCTCATCGACACGTTGTGCTAATACAACAGTACCATCACCGACATTTAGCGCACCGCCGTTGATACCTTCTGCGTTAACATAAAGTGTACCCGCGCCGATTTTATGAAGTGTATCGCCAGCCAGACCATTAACCTGCCAGTTGACGGTTTTATCCGCATCGACTTCTACACCACCACCGACCCAGGTATAGTTTTGTCCTTCAGCAGGTTTGACGATGTAGTCATTTGAAAACTGGAGCTTAGCCGCACCATGATTGACGGATTGCTCAAGAACGATTGTCCCCCCGTCACCATTAAAACGGAGATCTTTGGTGGCATCTAGCTCAGCATTTGTTGACTGGGAAGGTAATTCTTTGTTCGCAACTCCATGCCATTGCCAGTTTGCGGCACCTTGAGAAATATTATCACTGCGCCATATTATGCTGCCGTTCTCAGCGCTGTCCGTTACATCGGGATCGGTGTTTTTAGCTAATACACTCTGATAAAAATCGTTACGGAAATAAAGATTGTAACTATTGACGGAATAAGGGGTACTCCCACTTATCCATGGAGATACTCCAATCAGTTTCCATATTTTATCCTGATTGTCGTAAACGAAAACAGGGCTTCCACTGTCTCCTGATTGCACCGCTGAACTAAAAGGGAGTGCTTGTGGATTAGGCGGACCGTAGTTTACCCAACGTAACCGGTAAGCATTTTCGAATACCGGGTTTGTAAACATACCACCAGTAACCCAGTTATAGGCACCCGTTAATGTTGTGACATTATTTGTCCCTGGAACAACCTGCTTCTGTGTGCCAGAACCGACTCGCGTATACCATGTATAACGTGATTTCTCTTTTAAAGCACTGCTGTCTTTAAGAATTGGCGTCGGAGCGCTTTCTGTCACCACTTTATTAAGTCGTGGTACGTGAAAGTCTATATTATATTCAGGAACGACAGGGTGATTATTACGGTTAATCAGGACATATTTCGTCTTGAATTTTGCATTGTTCCCGAAATCAACAGAAGTATAACCCCCATTATGCTTTACGCTGGTGATATAAGATGGGCCGACCAGCGTCGCGATACCCAGACTATCTGATACGCTAAAATCAGGCACTGGAAAATCGAGTGTCCCTGCAACAGTTCCATCCGTTTTATACACCACGATCCCTGTCGTGCCAGGGCTGTACTTCCCTTTGTTTTCAGCAAAATCTCTGTAATCCTGCACGGAAACGTCTTCACGCATCACACTTGCGTTAGCATCACAAAGCGCAAAAGAGATAAAACTGGCAAGCAGTTTTTTTTCCCATTTCATTAATCAGCCCCTTACAAAAATAAGGGGGGGATTATATTTTTATCCGATTTCTGGCGGTTTGGTTTTTATTAATTTGTGAATTTTGTTTATCTTAATATATACAACTCAGTTATATTTTAGAAATCCACCGGAGCTTTAAACGTCATCGCATTACCGAAAATCGGATGGGTAATGGTCAGTATTTGCGCATGCAGTTGTAACCGCGGCGCTAATGCCAGCGCTTCTGGTGGCGCGTAGAATCGGTCTCCCAGAATCGGATGGCCGATGGCAAGCATATGGACACGAAGCTGATGCGAGCGCCCGGTAATCGGTTTAAGCAGTATGCGCGCAGTATTGTCGGGCGCGTACTCCAGCACTTCATACTCGGTTTGCGCTGCTTTGCCGGTTTCGTAGCAGACCTTTTGCTTTGGCCTGTTCGGCCAGTCGCAAATCAGCGGTAAATCTACCAGACCTTCTGCTTTTTCCGGGTGACCCCAGACGCGCGCCACATACTGTTTTTTCGGCTCACGTTCGCGAAACTGCCGCTTGAGTTCACGCTCAGCCTCTTTATTCAGAGCCACCACAATCACGCCGCTGGTTGCCATATCAAGGCGATGGACAGACTCAGCCTGCGGATGATCGCGCTGAATGCGCGTCATCACGCTGTCTTTGTGCTCTTCAAGACGCCCAGGGACGGATAACAGGCCACTCGGCTTGTTGACCACCATAATGTGTTCATCCTGATACAGGATGACCAGCCAGGGCTCCATCGGGGGATTGTAGGGCTCCATTACCATCTTGTGCTCCGCTTACTGGTGTGTCACGACGATAAGACGCAGTGCATCCAGACGCCAGCCAGCCTGATCCAGGCTTTCCAGAACCTGCTGGCGATTGCTTTCAATAGCAGCAAGTTCGTCATCACGAATGTTCGGGTTCACTGCTTTCAGGGCTTCCAGACGAGATAACTCGGCAGACAGCTTCTCATCCGCCTCGCTTCGTGCCGTGTCAATCAACGCTCTGGCCGCGCTTTCAGCCTGAGACTCACCCAGTTGCAGAATCGCGTGGACATCTTGCTGTACCGCATTCACCAGCTTGCTGCCCGTGTGGCGGTTGACCGCACTGAGCTGACGGTTAAAGCTTTCGAACTCGACCTGCGCAGCCAGGTTTGTACCGTTTTTATCCAGTAGCAGGCGCACAGGCGTTGGCGGCAGGAAGCGGGTTAGCTGTAACTGTTTTGGCGCTTGCGCTTCAACAACGTAGATAAGCTCCACCAGCAACGTACCTACCGGCAAGGCTTTGTTCTTCAGCAGTGAAATGGTGCTGCTGCCAGTATCACCTGACAAAATCAGATCCAGTCCATTGCGGATCAGCGGATGTTCCCAGGTAATGAACTGTGCATCTTCCCTGGACAGCGCCACGTCACGTTCGAAGGTGATGGTGCAGCCATCTTCCGGCAGGCCTGGGAAATCAGGCACAAGCATGTGATCGGATGGTGTCAGGACAATCATGTTCTCGCCACGGTCGTCCTGATTGATGCCAACGATATCAAACAGGTTCATAGAGAAACTGATCAGGCTGGTGTCATCATCTTGTTCTTCGATACTTTCTGCCAGCGCCTGGGCTTTCTCTCCACCATTGGAGTGGATCTCCAGCAGGCGGTCACGCCCCTGCTCCAGTTGAACTTTCAGCGCGTCGTGTTTCTCGCGGCAGGATTTGATCAACTCATCGAAACCGTCAGTATTTTCTGGGGCGGCCAGATAACCGATCAGATCGCTATGCACTTGATCGTAAATGGTGCGACCTGTCGGGCAGGTATGTTCAAATGCATCCAGCCCTTCGTGGAACCAGCGTACCAAAACGGACTGCGCTGTTTTTTCCAGATAAGGGACGTGAATTTGAATATCGTGTGCCTGACCAATACGGTCCAGACGGCCAATACGTTGCTCCAGCAGGTCCGGGTTAAACGGCAAATCGAACATCACCAGATTGCTGGCAAACTGGAAGTTACGCCCTTCAGAACCGATTTCAGAGCACAGCAGAACCTGTGCACCACTGTCTTCTTCACCGAACCAGGCTGCCGCACGGTCTCGCTCAACAATAGACATGCCTTCGTGGAACACTGCTGCACGAATACCTTCGCGCTCGCGCAACACTTGCTCCAGTTGCAGGGCGGTTGCCGCTTTGGCGCAGATCACCAGCACTTTCTGTGAGCGGTGGGCAGTCAGATAGCCCATCAGCCATTCAACGCGCGGGTCGAAGTTCCACCATGTGCCAGTATCGCCCTCGAACTCCTGGTAAATCTGTTCCGGATAAAGCATATCGCGCGCACGTTCTTCCGCTGTTTTACGCGCACCCATAATGCCGGAGACTTTAATCGCCGTTTGATACTGGGTCGGCAATGGAAGCTTGATGGTATGCAGTTCGCGTTTCGGGAAGCCTTTAACACCGTTACGGGTGTTACGGAATAGCACGCGGCTGGTTCCGTGGCGGTCCATCAGCATGGCGATCAGTTCCTGACGAGCGGATTCCGCGTCGTCACTGTCGCTGTTTGCTGCCTGTAACAGCGGCTCGATGTCCTGCTCACCAATCAGATCGCTCAGTGTATTGAGTTCATCATTCGATAAGTTTTTACCCGCCAGCAGTAGCGTGACTGCGTCAGCCACCGGGCGATAGTTTTTCTGCTCTTCAACAAACTGCTCAAAATCGTGGAAACGATTTGGATCAAGAAGGCGCAGACGGGCAAAGTGGCTCTCCAGGCCCAGCTGTTCTGGGGTTGCCGTCAGCAGCAGAACGCCAGGCACGCGCTCAGCCAATTGTTCAATGGCCATGTATTCACGGCTTGGGGCGTCTTCACTCCAGACCAGATGGTGTGCTTCATCGACGACCATCAGATCCCATTCGGCATCGCACAGGTGTTCCAGGCGCTGCTTGCTGCGGCGCACGAAATCCAGCGAGCAGATCACTAATTGCTCCGTTTCGAACGGGTTGTCCGCATCGTGCTGGGCTTCAGCGTAGCGTTCGTCATCGAACAGCGAGAAACGCAGATTAAAGCGGCGCAGCATTTCGACCAGCCACTGATGTTGCAGCGTTTCAGGAACCACAATCAGAACGCGCTCGGCAGCGCCCGAGAGCAGTTGTTGATGCAGGATCATGCCGGCTTCAATGGTTTTACCCAGGCCAACTTCGTCTGCCAGCAGCACGCGTGGCGCGTGGCGACGGCCTACATCATGGGCAATATTAAGCTGATGTGGGATCAGGCTGGTGCGCTGACCGCGCAGGCCACTCCACGGCATGCGGTACTGTTCACTTTGATACTTACGTGCGCGATAGCGCAGAGAAAAACGGTCCATGCGGTCAATCTGACCGGCAAACAGGCGGTCCTGCGGCTTGCTGAAAACCAGTTTGCTGTCGAGCAGCACTTCACGCAGGATGACATCAGTCTCGTCGGTATCGAGACGTGTGCCAATGTAAGCGAGCAATCCATTCTCTTCTTTTACGTCTTCAATCTTCAGCTGCCAGCCTTCATGGCTGGAAACGGTGTCGCCCGGGTTGAACATCACGCGGGTAACCGGGGAGTCATTGCGTGCGTACAGACGGTTTTCACCGGTTGCGGGGAACATGAGTGTCACCATACGCGCATCCAGCGCTACCACAGTTCCCAATCCAAGTTCGCTTTCTGTATCGCTGATCCAGCGTTGACCAAGTGTAAAAGGCATATTTGTTCGGCTCTAATCTTTAATTGCAGGCAATAGTTCAACCACCGTCATAAATGACGGTATCGAAAAATGGGTCCGGGAATGGAAAGGGCGCTATGGTACTGGATGGCAGCGATTTCGTCACGCGTCAAAATAAGCCAAGTTGCCCTGTCACTAGTGTAGCAAAATCATCGTCGATGAAGGGCAAAATTCCGTCAGCGACGGGTTGCAGCTGGCGCGTCAGGTAGTGTTCGTAGTCAAGCGGCGATTGTTGATAATCTACCGGTTCCGGGCCGCTGGTGGTCCATATGTACTTGATGGTTCCACGGTTTTGATACTGTGGCGCACGCCCACGGCGAATGTTTTCTTCATCAGCCAGACGTGCTGCACGGACGTGCGGGGGGACATTTCGCTGGTATTCCGCCAGTGGGCGGCGCAGGCGTTTGCGGTACACCAGTTGATCATCCAGCTCACCGGCCATCAGGCGGGCAATCGTCTCACGCACATAATCCTGATAGGGCTCGTTGCGAAAGATCCGCCGATAGAGCGTTTGCTGGAACTGCTGCGCCAGCGGCGTCCAGTCTGTTCGCACCGTTTCCAGCCCTTTAAACACCATGCGCTGGTCCTCACCCTCCTGAATTAACCCGGCGTAACGCTTCTTGCTACCCTGATCGGTTCCCCGAATGGTCGGCATCAAAAAGCGGCTGAAATGGGTTTCAAACTCCAGTTCTAATGCGCTGGTTAATCGCTCTTTTTGTAGATGGTTTTGCCACCAGCTATTGACGAAAGCGACCAGTTTTTTGCCAATTCGTGAGGCGTCGTCTTCATTGTGTGCACGTTTTAGCCAGACGAAGGTTGAGTCGGTATCACCGTAAATGACGTCATAGCCCTGAGACTCAATCAGTGCTTTGGTCTGGCGCATGATCTCATGCCCGCGCATGGTGATTGACGAGGCGAGGCGCGGATCGAAGAACCGGCACGCGCTGGTTCCGAGCACGCCGTAAAAGGCATTCATGATAATTTTTAGCGCCTGCGACAGCGGTTGATTGCCGTGACGTTTGGCCTCATCACGCCCGTGCCAGATTTGGCTGACGATGTCAGGCAGGCAGTGTTTTTCACGGGAAAACCATGCGCCAAGAAAGCCCGTTGTGCTGTGTGCATCATCCGGTTGCGCCATGCCTTCTATCAAACCAACCGGATCGATAAGGAAGGTGCGAATAATCGACGGGTAAAGGCTTTTGTAATCCAGCACCAGGACAGAGTCGTACAGGCCGGGGCGGGAATCCATGACATAACCGCCGGGGCTTGCCTGCGGAGGGATTTCACCGAGGTTGGGGGCAACGTACCCAGCCCGATGCATTCGCGGCAGATACAGGTGGCCGAATGCGGCGACAGATCCTCCGTGCCTGTCCACCGCCAGTCCATTGACGGTTGCGCGTTCCAGCAGGAAGGGCATGATCTCTGTTTTGTGAAAAATCCGCGTAACCAGCTCGCAATCTTTCAGATTATAGGTCGCCAGGGCGGGTTTATCTTCGTTAAAACGCCGGTCAATCTCATCCATTCTGTCCCAGGGATTATCGATAGATTTCCCTTCGCCGAGCAGTTCCTGGGAGACGGTCTCAAGAGAGAATGACGAGAAACTCCAGAAGGCCGACTTCAGGGCTTCGATGCCGTCGATAAACAAACGGCCATTGGCCTGTGCGAAAAATACGCCGTTTTTAAAGCCGTGTTCACGCCATTCAATTTCGGTGTTGTCGCGCCCCAGCATCAGGGGAATACGGTAGCGTTCGGCATGTTTTTGCAGAACACGCAGGTCAAACTGGACGAGGTTCCAGCCGATGATCACATCAGGATCATGCTCAACAAACCAGTGGTTAAGCTTCTCCAGCAGTTGCGGACGGCTATTCACATACTCAAGCTGGAAATCGAGCGCAGCGGCGTCGCCATTGGGCGGTCCGAGCATATACACAACCCGTTGCCCGCATCCTTCCAGGCCGATGCAGTACAGCTCGCCATGGCGTGTGGTTTCGATATCCAGCGAGACCCACTTCAGTGGCGGACGATAGTCCGGGTTCGGTTTAAGGCGGGCATTAACCAGGCGTTTGCCTTGCGGTGTTCCATCAACCCAGACTGGTGCGGTAATAAACCGTTCCATCAGGAAACGTTCGGGGGGACGAATATCGGCTTCGTATAAGGTGATACCCGTTTCCCGCAGCAGCTTTTCATAGCGCATTAACTGGCGATGGGCGCGACAATAAAGGCCGTAAACAGGTTGACGATGGAAGTCTTTCAGCGCCAGTGGGGTGATGCGCCAGCCGTTTTCGCCCCGCAACATGTGTTTGGCTTTTTCGACATCAGACTCGGGGATAAAGGCGACAGATTCCTGCGGCGGTAGCGTCACGTTTAGCGGGCCATTATCTGTTGCCAGCCAGAACTCGACTTCTGTCCCCTGCGGAGTGTCCCGCCAGTGACGGGTCAGTAAAAAGCCAGCTTGTGCCTGCGTCACGCCGTTATCCCCTGAAATAAAACCAGGCGTGAGTATAGCCTGGTTGAGGGGGTTATGCTGTGGTTTTATACAGGTGTGATTTGCCGGATAATCACTCGTCCCGAAGGGGGAGATTATTACTGCCCGTAATAGGCTTTTGCGCCGTGTTTACGCAGGTAATGTTTATCCAGCAACGTTTGTTGCATATCCGGCAGTTGCGGTGAGAGCTGGCGGCAGAAAATCCCCATATAGGCCACTTCCTCCAGCACGATGGCATTATGCACTGCATCTTCCGCATCTTTTCCCCATGCGAACGGGCCGTGAGAGTGCACCAGCACGCCTGGCATTTGTGCGGCGCCGATACCCTGTTTTTCAAAGGTTTCAACGATCACATTGCCTGTTTCCCATTCGTACTCGCCGTTGATTTCCGCATCGGTCATTTTCCGCGTGCAGGGGATCGTGCCATAAAAATAGTCTGCATGCGTTGTGCCCGTCGCCGGGATAGATTGTCCGGCCTGAGCCCAGATGGTCGCATGGCGAGAATGGGTATGCACAATACCGCCAATGGACGGGAATGACTGGTACAACAGACGGTGGGTCGGGGTATCGGAAGAGGGTTTTTTCTTCCCTTCCACAACGTCACCGGTCGCGATGCTGACCACCACCATATCTTCCGCCGTCATCGCGCTGTAATCGACGCCAGAAGGCTTGATAATGAATACCCCTTTGTCACGGTCGACTGCGCTGACGTTGCCCCAGGTCAGCGTCACGAGGTTATGCCTCGGCAGCGCCAGGTTGGCTTCAAGCACCTGACGTTTAAGATCTTCTAACATGCAATCCTCCAGGAAAAGAGGCCCACCCTGCGGCAGGCCAAAGGTTCCCCTGTTAACGTTTTGAACCGAAATAGACTTCGTTCCAGCGCAGTGCATCTTTGAATGCCGGCAGACGGGTATCGTTATCGATCACCGTCAGCTCAATATCGTGGAGTTCTGCAAACTGACGCATATCGTTCAGATCCAGCGCGTGGCTGAAGACGGTGTGGTGTGCGCCACCGGCCACAATCCAGGCTTCGGAAGCTGTTGGTAGATCAGGCTGTGCTTTCCACAGTGCGTTAGCGACCGGCAGTTTCGGCAGTGCGTGCGGGGTTTCGACAGCATCGACGCAGTTCACCAGAAGGCGGAAGCGATCGCCCAGATCGATCAGGCTGGCGTTGATCGCCGGTCCGGTACGGGTGTTGAAGATCAGGCGTGCCGGATCGGCTTTGCCTCCGATGCCGAGGTGCTGAACATCGAGGATCGGCTTATCTTCGACCGCGATAGAAGGACACACTTCCAGCATATGCGAGCCGAGCACCAGATCATTGCCGTTCTCGAAGTGGTAGGTGTAATCCTCCATAAAGGAAGTGCCGCCCTGCAGACCGGTTGACATCACCTTCATGATGCGAAGCAGGGCGGCGGTTTTCCAGTCGCCTTCGCCAGCAAAGCCATAGCCCTGCTGCATCAGACGTTGTACTGCAAGGCCTGGAAGTTGTTTCAGGCCATGGAGATCTTCAAACGTGGTGGTAAAGGCATGGAAGCCGCCCTGTTCCAGGAAACGCTTC
Source organism: Enterobacter sp. RHBSTW-00994 (assembly GCF_013782625.1). Lineage (NCBI taxonomy): Bacteria > Pseudomonadati > Pseudomonadota > Gammaproteobacteria > Enterobacterales > Enterobacteriaceae > Enterobacter > Enterobacter sp. RHBSTW-00994. The sequence goes on from NZ_CP056199.1 coordinate 751,729, forward strand.
ATCCCCAGTTCGATGCGTGCCGCATCCAGTACGTTTTGACGTTTGTCACCGTGTATCTGCGCGGCTGCGGTCAGGCGATAGCTACTTTCGTATTCATCGACCAGCGCGCTGACTTCCCCGTCAGTAATCTCGTTCACGACCTGTACCAGATCGCCCACCGCCCAGGTATTCACGGAGAAGCCGAACTTGATCTGCGCGGCGACTTTGTCGCCGTCGGTCACTGCAACTTCACGCATGTTGTCGCCAAAACGCACCACTTTCAGGTGGCGGGTATCCTGTCTGGAGACCGCCTGGCGCATCCAGGAGCCGATGCGCTGTTGCGCATGTTGATCCTGCCAGTGACCAGTCACCACACCATGCTGCTGGCGCATACGTGCGCCGATGAAACCGAACTCGCGGCCGCCGTGCGCAGTCTGGTTCAGGTTCATAAAGTCCATATCAATGCTGTCCCACGGAAGGGAAGCGTTGAACTGGGTATGGAATTGCAGCAGTGGTTTATTAAGGATGGTCAGGCCGTTGATCCACATTTTGGCCGGAGAGAAGGTGTGCAGCCACACCACCATGCCTGCACATTTGTCATCGTAGTTTGCATCGCGGCAAATATGGGTGATCTCATCGGGAGATGTTCCCAGTGGCTTTAACACGAGTTTGCACGGCAGTTTTGCTTCTGCATTCAGTGCATTCACGACATGCTCTGCATGTTGTGTCACCTGACGCAGTGCTTCCGGCCCGTACAGGTGCTGGCTGCCAATGACAAACCACACTTCATAATTATTAAAAATGGTCATTATTGTGTCCTTAATGTGTCAGGGTTGCCGTAGTGTCCGCGGTGTGTTTGGCCGGGGCGGCGACAGGGAGATAGTGAAGTTCGGCGCTTTTCGACCATTGCTGGTAGCGCTGATAAAGTTGTTCAAAGCGTTGAGCCTGCTCGGCGCGTGGCTGAAGCGTATTTTCAACGGCGCTTGCCATCTGTTTCTGCGCTGTCGGAATGTCTGCATGAACACCTGCGGCTACCGCAGCGAAAATAGCGGCCCCCAGTGCACAGCACTGATCGGAGGCCACAATTTGTAGCGGACGGTTAAGAACGTCGCAGCAGGCCTGCATGATCACCGGGTTTTTACGGGCGATCCCGCCCAGTGCCAGCACGTTGTTAACGTCGATCCCTTGTTCGGTGAAGCACTCCATAATGGCGCGTGCGCCAAAAGCAGTGGCGGCAATCAGGCCACCAAACAGAGCCGGAGCATCGGTGGCCAGGTTGAGATCGGTAATCACCCCTTTCAGACGCTGGTTGGCAAACGGCGTCCGGCGACCGTTAAACCAGTCGAGCACGACCGGGAGGTGATCAAGTGATGGATTTTGTGCCCAGGCATCGGTGAGTTGCGGCAGTAACTGTTTTTTACTGGCGGCGATTTGTGCCTTCAGCTCAGGATGTGCTGCGGCCAGCTGATCAAGCGGCCAGCCTAATACGCGACCAAACCAGGCGTAGATATCACCAAATGCTGATTGACCTGCCTCCAGTCCGATAAAGTCAGGAACGACACTCCCGTCCACCTGGCCGCAAATGCCTTTCACTGCGCGGTCACCCACGCTCGCTTTATCGGCCGTCAGGATGTCGCAGGTTGACGTCCCAATGACTTTGACCAGCGTATTTGGCTGTGCACCTGCGCCGACTGCGCCCATATGGCAGTCAAATGCGCCACCTGAAATCGTCACATTTTTCGGCAAGCCCAGGCGTTTGGCCCACTCGTCACACAGTGTGCCAACAGGCATGTCTGCGGTGTATGTATCCGTAAACAGGGGATACGTGAGATTTTTATTGATGATCGGATCGAGTTCATCAAAGAACGCAGCGGGTGGCAGCCCACCCCAGCTCTCATGCCACAGCGATTTATGCCCGGCGCTGCAACGACCACGGCGGATGTCCTGCGGACGCGTTATGCCGGAAAGGAGTGCCGGAACCCAGTCGCAGAGTTCAATCCACGAGACTGCGGCCTGTGCAACGGCCCTGTCGGCGCGCGTGACATGTAAAATTTTCGCCCAGAACCACTCACTGGAATAAATTCCCCCGATATAGCGGGAATAATCAGTTTTGCCTGGCTGATGGCACAAACGGGTGATGGCTTCTGCTTCTTCGACGGCGGTATGGTCTTTCCACAATACGAACATGGCGTTTGGGTTATCGGCAAATTCAGGGCGAAGGGCCAGAACCCGGCCCTCAGCATCAACAGGGGCGGGTGTTGAGCCAGTACTGTCGACGCCAATCCCGACGATTTGCGCACGCTGAGCTTCATTCAATTCCGCCAGTACGGTCTTAATTGCTGCTTCCATCGACTCAATGTAATCACGCGGGTGATGACGGAACTGGTTGTTTGGCGCATCGCAGTAGCGCCCTTCCTGCCAGCGCGGATACCACTCAACGCTGGTTGCTATTTCCTGGCCAGTTGTACACTCCACTGCCAGGGCGCGAACTGAGTCGCTGCCAAAATCGAGGCCAATCGCAATTGCCATGGTGTTGCTCCATCAAAAAACAGGTATGAAAGAACATTAGAGACTGGGGGCGAAAATCGTCAGGCAGGATCCGCTAATCTTATGGACTAACGTGCTGTTGCGGTTGAAAGTGTGACGCCGTGCAAATATTCAATGTGGACATTTCTGCCGCAGTTATAGACACTTTTGTTACTGCTGATCCGCGCTCATCAACGGATAAATCAGGGGGAAGGGCTGAGTTAAGGCGGACCTAAAAGCGAAGTGATACTTTTTAGTGCTTTCAGAGGCCCGTTTTTATACTGCTTTTTTAGATATGGACAATTGGTTTCCTTCGGGACTGCCGGGAGAACTGAAATATGGCCGAAACGCAAAATGACCCCTTACTGCCGGGCTACTCATTTAATGCCCATCTGGTCGCGGGGCTGACCCCGATTGAATCGGAAGGCTATCTCGATTTTTTCGTTGATCGACCGCTGGGAATGAAAGGGTTTATTTTGAACCTGACTGTGCGTGGTGAAGGGGTGATCAAAAATAATGACCAGCAGTTTGTCTGCCGTCCTGGCGATATGTTGCTGTTCCCGCCGGGTGAAATTCACCATTACGGGCGTCATCCGGATGCTAAAGAGTGGTATCACCAGTGGGTCTATTTCCGCCCCCGCGCCTACTGGCAGGAGTGGCTCTCCTGGCCCGCTATTTTTGCCCATACGGGTTTCTATCGTCCTGATGAAGCTCATCTGACTCAGTTCCGGGAATTATTCGCCCAGATTATCGAGGCCGGGCAGGCAGGGGGACGTTATGCAGAACTGCTGGCGATTAATCTGCTGGAACAGGTGCTACTACGGCGTATGGAGGCCATCAACGAATCGCTCAATCCACCGCTGGATAACCGGGTCCGCGATGCCTGTCAGTACATCAGCGACCATCTGGCAGATAGTCAGTTCGATATCGCCAGCGTTGCCCAGCACGTCTGCCTGTCACCGTCACGTTTGTCACATTTGTTTCGTCAGCAACTGGGAGTCAGTGTGTTGAGCTGGCGTGAAGATCAACGTATCAGCCAGGCGAAACTGTTGCTCAGTACGACCCGAATGCCTATCGCAACCGTAGGACGAAATGTGGGCTTTGAGGATCAGCTTTATTTCTCGCGTGTTTTTAAGAAATGTACCGGTGCGAGCCCCAGTGAATTCCGTGCAGGATGTGAATGAAAAGTAAAAAAAGATAAACACGCAGGTGAAGTTTCATCACAGCCAGTAAACTATTTAGACAATTGTTGTCTTGACGTGCCAGGGACCTCTTTGCAGAATCCCTGCTTCGTTTTCTGACCGGAATAGTTATGCAGGCATTGCTGGAACATTTTATTACTCAGTCCGTTATGTATTCGCTGATCGCGGTTGCGCTGGTGGCGTTTCTTGAGTCGCTGGCGCTGGTTGGGCTGATTCTACCTGGCACGGTTATGATGGCGGGCCTCGGCGCGCTTATTGGTAGCGGCGAGGTAAATTTCTGGCAGGCGTGGCTGGCCGGTATTATCGGTTGTTTGCTGGGGGACTGGATCTCTTTCTGGCTGGGCTGGCGTTTTAAGAGACCGCTGCACCGCTGGTCATTCATGAAAAAGAATAAAGCGCTGCTGGATAAAACCGAGCACGCTCTTCATCAGCACAGCATGTTCACCATTCTGGTCGGTCGGTTTGTGGGGCCAACACGCCCGTTAGTGCCGATGGTCGCAGGGATGCTGGATCTTCCCGTATCGAAATTTATCCTGCCCAACATCATTGGCTGTGTGTTCTGGCCGCCTTTCTATTTCTTGCCGGGGATTCTGGCCGGGGCCGCCATTGATATTCCTGCCGATATGCAAAGCGGCCATTTTAAATGGCTGTTGCTGGCGACGGCAGTGCTGTTGTGGCTGGCGGTGTGGTTGTGCTGGCGACTGTGGCGCAGTGGTAAAGCGGCAGTGGATCGCCTGACGCATTTTCTGCCTCGCTCACGTTTACTCTGGCTTGCACCGCTAATGTTGGGTATTGCAGTGGTCGCACTGGTGGCGCTTATTCGTCACCCGTTGATGCCGGTCTATTCTGAGATTTTATTGAAAGTGGTAAGCCGATAACTGACGAGCCCTCTGTTCTGCTTTGAGGGCATCAGTTCGCGCGGATCCCCAACAGGGAAGATGCATCCGCGGTGCCGCTTAGCAGTGCCTCCGTCTCACCATCCCAGGCAATACGTCCATCCGCAATGACTACCGAACGAGGCGCAATCCGGGCGGCATCTTCAATGCTGTGGGAAACCATCAGCATGGTGAGTTGCTGGCGCTGGCAGACCTCTTTCACCAGAGAAAGCATCTCCTGGCGCAGAGCAGGATCGAGAGCGGAAAATGGCTCGTCGAGCAGTAATACTGGCTGCTCGCGAACCAGACATCGTGCCAGTGCCACGCGCTGACGTTGTCCGCCTGAAAGCGCGCCAGGCAGACGGTCAATAAATGCGGTGATCCCCATTTGCGCTGCGATGATATCCAGTTTCTGCTGTTGCGCGGCGTTGAGTTTCAGCCCTGGATCCATTCCCAGCGCGATGTTTTGCCGGACTGTCAGGTGGGTAAACAGGTTGTTTTCCTGAAACAGCATTGATACCGGACGCCTGGCGGGCGGCGTGCGAGTATGTTCCCGGCCTTCAATCATAATTGTGCCGCTGGCAGGCGGGAGGAAACCGGCTATCAGGTTCAGCAAGGTGCTTTTCCCCGCACCACTCGGGCCGAGGACAGCAATCATTTCACCCTGCTGAACGGACAGCGTAAAACGCATCGGCAGATGCTGGTAAAGCCAGGTCACATCAATCAGTTTTAACATCACGCCCCGGAAGTTTTTCGATAACGGTAAATAAGGCGAAGCACAGTAAGAGCAGCAGCAATGCCGTTACGGCGCCATCCTGGCTGCGGTAAGAGCCAATTTGCTGATAGAGCCAGAAGGGTAACGTGCGGAAATCGTCGTTACCAAAAAGCGCAACCACGCCAAAATCACCAATCGACAAGACGCTGGCAAATGCCAGAGCCTGAGCCAGCGGGCGTTTTAACGCGCGCAGTTCCACGACTTTTAACCGTCGCCAGCCGCGCATCCCCAGCGATTGGCACAGCACGCTGTAACGACTGTTCACATCGCGCATGGGGTTTTCCAGCACTTTAAGCGCGTAGGGGATAGCCATTAGCGCATTGGTGAAAATCACAATACCATCAGCCCTTTCCGGCAGCCCAATGGTGGTGTTGAACAGTAAAAAGAAGCCTGTCGCCAGCACAATACCGGGCATCGCCAGAATCAACATGCCCGTCAACTCAAGCGCCTGCCCGGCCTTGCTGGCCTGGCGGGCGTAAAGCTCACGGCTGCTCCATAACAGCATCATGGTCAGTATTACGCATAACACCCCGGCAGCCAGCGCAATGCGCAGAGAGGTCCACAGGGCTTGCCAGAGCACAGGTTGCCATAATACGGACAACATGTTCAGGTTCAGACCATCGGCAACAACCGCCATCAGTGGCGGCAGCAGGAGCAATAATGCCAGCGTAATCAAGGCGGTATCGGTAATGCGGCTGTACAGACAATCCTGCGGATCGCGCCAGCCTGCTATTTGATTACTGCCCGGAGGAATCGCTTTACTTAAGCGCTGGCTCAGTAGCACCAGCCCCAGACAACAGACCATTTGCACCATGGCCAGCAATGCGGCCCGTCCTGGATCGTAGTCGTAGCTCAGTGCCTGATAGATTGCCAGCTCAATGGTGGTTGCCTGGGGGCCGCCGCCGAGCGAGAGGACTGTCGCAAAACTGGCAAAGCAGAGCATAAAAATAAGTGCAGCGACGGGGGGGATTTGTCGCCGCAGCCAGGGCCATTCGACAAAACGAAAGAACGGCCAGCCGCGCATTCCGAGCTGTGCTGCGAGCTGGCGCTGTTCACCGGGGATATTTTCCAGCGCCTGCAAAAAGAGCCGTGTTGCCATCGGCATATTGAAAAAGATGTGTGCCAGCAGGATGCCTTTCAGACCGTAGGGCGAAAAGGTCCACTCCAGTCCGAGAAGGCTGAACAGTGAGGCCAGCCAGCCCTGACGCCCGTAAACACTCAAAATACCGAACACCGCGACGAGCACAGGAAGGATCAACGTCATGGCACACAGACGCAACAATGCCTGTCGGCCAGGAAAATGTCGTCGGTAGAGCGCGCGAGCCAGAAAGATCGCCGGAACGACGGACAGCAATGCGGAGAGAAAAGCCTGCCAGAAGGAAAAACGGATGACATGCCAGAGATAGCTATCATGCCAGAGGGAGACAAGATCGCGCTCTGGCGCGTTTAACCACAACGCAAGGAATGCACCCAGGCTGACCGCCACCATCAGGATGGCGGCGAGCAGCCCAGGGACTAACCAGCCGGGGATTAACGGCTGACGGCGCGTTGCCATTCACTTACCCATGCAGCACGCTGCGCAGCAACCTGCTGCGGTGTAAATTCCAGTGAGGTTTGCGGTTTGGTCAGTTGATCAAAACCGGCAGGCAGCGTCACATTGGTCACCGGATACATCCAGTTGCCCGTTGGGATCGCATTCTGGAACGCAGGAGAAACCATAAACTTCAGGAACTTTTCGGCCAGTTCAGGCTGTTTGCTGGCGGTGGTACGCGCAGCGACTTCTACCTGCAGGTAGTGTCCTTCAGCAAAATTGGCGGCAGCGTAGTGGTCTTTCTTCTCAGCAATAATGTGATAGGCCGGGGAGGTGGTGTAGCTCAGCACCAGGTCACTTTCTCCTTTCAGGAACAAACCATAGGCTTCGCTCCAGCCTTTCGTGACGGTGACGGTTTTGGCCGCCAGCTTCTGCCAGGCTTCCGGTGCTTTATCGCCATACACTTTTTGCATCCACAGCAGCAGACCAAGCCCCGGTGTGCTGGTACGCGGATCTTCATAAATCACGCGCCATTTTTGATCGCTTTCAACCAGCTCTTTCAGGCTTTTCGGTGGGTTTTTCAGTTTGTTTTTGTCATACACAAACGCAAAATAGCCATAGTCGAAAGGCACGAAGGTATCGTTTTTCCAGCCGCCAGGAACGCTGACGGCATCGGTTGCTACGCCGCTTTTGGCAAACAGTTTGGTTTGTGAGGCGGCATCAAGCAGGTTGTTATCCAGGCCGAGGACGACATCGGCTTTGCTGTTTTTTCCTTCCATCCGCAGACGGTTGAGCAAGGAGACACCATCTTCCAGCGCCACGAACTTCAGCTCGCAGTTGCAGTCCGCTTCGAAGGCTTTTTTGACCACCGGGCCAGGACCCCAGTCGGCAGAGAAAGAGTCATAGGTGTAGACCGTCAGGACGGGTTTTGCGACAGCAGGCAGTGCGAAAAGCACCAGCAGGGGAAGAACTTTTTTTAACACTTTGCACCTCAGAGTTGAGTGGCAAAGGATTTTGAGCGACAGCCTCAAATCCCTTCGCCGGCGTTATCCGGATCAGGTTCGACGGGTATTATCTCAGCGCACATCAGCAGTGATGCAGCACCCCGTTGAGAACGGCGGTATTGTAATGATTTGGTGAAAATTACGAAAGTATTATGGTTCTGGTGGCGCAAACCAGGCCGATTTGAAGTCAAACCAGCCCAGGGTGTTCATGCGCAAACCACGCATACTTCGCTGGCCCTGGATCATCAGCCAGTGGTGAATGAGTGGCACAATTGCCTGTCCGGCAAGTAACTGCTGACACCAGGACGCCAGATTCATCTCGCCTGCGCGCCACTGCGCGGCATCCTGCTGCCAGTCGCGATCGATGCAGTGCTGGATCAGCGGAACTTCATACAGATGCGAAAACAGCGAGAAATCAAGCGGCAGGGTGAAGTTGGCGCTGTTCAGCCAGATATCGCTGATGATGTCACCGCGATGCCATTCATCATAGTCGACTTCCTGGATCTCCAGCTTGACGCCTTCAGCCGCCAGCAGTTTGCTCATGATTCTGGCTATGAAGCGGTGCTCGACGTGCTCGCGGTAGTAACTGAGGGTGATGGATTCCAGCCCAGCGGGTTTTTCACTGCTAATCGGGCGAGCATGATGCCAGCGGGGAAGTAATCCATAGGCCGGGAACCAGTAAGTCTGGTACTGCTCTTCGGCATGGTAAATCAGGTTTGCAGGAGCCAGAATGTGGCTCACCCATCGGCGAACATCCACGTTTGCACCGCGATGGGTCCGGGCATCAAACAGCAGATAGTAGCAGCCCTCTTCAAGGCGGCTCTCTACGGCTTTTTCCCCTGTTGTGGGGCCTTCTATTGTCAGACCAACGCTGAGTTCTTCGCTGATGTCCGGTAGCACCCAGACGTTCACTTCGTCGATCAGCGCCCGGTAGCCAAAATAGTCATCGAACGCCCGGATCTTCAACTGGTTATTATTGTTGCGTGATACCGAGTATGGCCCTGTGCCAATCGGCAGGCTGGCGAAATTATTCAGAGACCCCCATTCGGCCGGCAAGATCATGGATGGCACATAGCCAAGCAGCCAGGGCAGCCATTTATCGGGTTGGGATAACTCAATATCCAGCGTCCAGGCTGTAGGTGAGTGAATATGTAAAATGTGGGAATAAAGCGGCAGTTTGCGGGCACGCTCAAGCGAGGCAATGACATCGCTCATTTCCAGTTCACGGCCATGGTGGAAATGGATGCCTGGACGAAGAAAAAAGCGCCAGTGGAGTGGGGTAAGTTGTTGCCAGTGGTGCGCAATATCCGCTTCCAGTTCCCCGTTTTCCTCATTTATGCGCGTCAGCCCGCTGAAGATCTGGCGAGCCATGTGCGTTTCAGAGCGGCGTAATGCCGTACCAGGCAACAGATTTTTCATCGGACGGTAGTAGAGCACCCGCAGGATGTGGCGTCCCTGGCGAAAGCTGCGGCCAAGATGAGACACCAGCATCTGGCGTACAGCCGCCTTGTCGCCAACCAGTTGCACCAGTTGATCGATTCTGTCCTGCTCCAGCAGATCCTCTGCTCGTTGTTGCTGAAGCGCCAGCCCGGTATAGAGGAAGGTCAGATGCGAGCGTTTGCCGCGCCCCGCTTCGGCTTCCCAGTTCAGCCAGCCCTGCTGCTGCATGGTGTTGAGCAATGTACGCATATGTCGGCGGGAACAGTTCAGCAGTTCGGCCAGCTCGTTTAGCGTGGTGTCCTGTGATTGCCCCTCACAGCACTGCCAAAGGCGGATAAATTGTTGTTGCAGACGACCGGACGGCATAAAAGGGGAACTCCTGACAAAAAATCAGCAATTTATTAATCCCTATATTAAGCCAATAATTCTTCCCGATGAAGCGAGGAGGTAAATTATGAAGAGGTCTACCGCACGTCAGTTTTATCAGCAGTATTTTTCAGCGACAAAGGGAGTGTCCTGGCTGGCCCGCCGGTGCGCAGAACAGCGGCTGAAAATGTTGGAGGATCTGATGCAGTGGGATGTTACGAAACCGACCTCTTCTCGCTAACTCGCCTCGATCATGTGTGACTGAGTATTGGTGCTAATCACCCGCCAGCAAAATGTTTTTGCTGGCTTTTTTCGTTTATTATTCCACCCACTTTTGAATCGCTTTCTTCATAAGGATTTGCGCATGCTCTGGTTGATGACAATGGGGCGACGCCTGAACGGCGTCTATGCCGCTTTTATGCTGGTGGCCTTTATGATGGGCGTGGCTGGGGCATTACAGGCTCCGACGCTCAGCCTGTTCCTCAGCCGTGAAGTCGGTGCGCAACCTTTCTGGGTTGGCCTGTTTTACACCATCAACGCGATTGCCGGGATCCTGGTCAGCCTTGGGCTGGCGAAACGATCGGATAGCCGTGGGGATCGCCGTAAGCTGATTCTGTTTTGCTGCGCGATGGCGGTAGGAAATGCGTTGCTGTTTGCTTTCAACCGCCATTACCTGACGCTTCTTACCTGCGGCGTGTTGCTCGCCTCGTTGGCGAATACCGCAATGCCGCAGCTTTTCGCGCTGGCCCGTGAATACGCCGATAATTCTGCGCGTGAAGTGGTGATGTTCAGTTCGGTAATGCGTGCGCAACTCTCACTGGCATGGGTTATTGGCCCGCCGCTGGCGTTTATGCTGGCGTTGAATTATGGCTTCACCATGATGTTCTCCATTGCGGCGGGGATTTTTGCCATCAGTCTGGCGCTGATTGCCTTCGTGTTACCCTCGGTGGCGCGGGTGGAACAGACAGCAGATAAGCCGATAACTCAGGTGAGCGGCTGGAAAGATAAAAACGTTCGCATGTTGTTTATCGCCTCTACGCTGATGTGGACTTGCAACACCATGTACATCATTGATATGCCGCTGTGGATCAGCAGCGATCTGGGGCTTCCGGACAAACTTGCTGGGATATTGATGGGAACGGCTGCCGGGCTTGAGATCCCGGCGATGATTCTGGCGGGTTACTACGTCAAACGTTTTGGAAAACGCCCGATGATGGTGATTGCCGTCGCCGCAGGTGTAGTGTTCTATCTCGGGTTAATTTTCTTCCACTCACGTGAGGCGTTACTGGTGCTGCAACTGTTCAATGCGGTCTTCATTGGTATCGTCGCCGGGATCGGCATGCTCTGGTTCCAGGATCTGATGCCCGGAAGAGCGGGTTCTGCAACCACGCTCTTTACCAACAGCATCTCAACGGGCGTTATTCTGGCGGGGGTTATTCAGGGAGCATTGTCCCAAAGCTACGGTCATTCGGCGGTGTATTGGGTGATTGCGGTGATATCCGTTGTCACACTGCTGCTGACCTGCCGTGTCAAAGATGTGTGATAGACACGTTTTTTGAATATAGCCTGGCTGACGGAAGCATATTGTTTCCGTCATTTTCTCAGGTGTTATGAAATAGATACATGAGAAACAGCCTAAGTGTGTATGGCACACAGAATTGAGCCGCTTTAATTAATCGCTTGTTGCACTTCTGAGATCAATAAAATACTATTTTTGTGATGTAAAATATCGCCCCATTATTGATATTTTTACCTTACTGTTCAACGGACTGACGGTGAAAACTGTTGCTGGCGCACCTGCAAGAGTACGCTATTATGGTCTACGGACACACCCCAGACGGCGATGGATATGCCAGTGAAAAGTCATCTCTGCTGCCTATGAATTTCTTTAAAAAACCGCAGTTTAGCCTTCATTTATGTTGCTATTTTGCCACTCATTAACAAATTATAATCGGTAAACACGATGAATTCGTTCGTGGATATTTTTTCCGCCTATCTTTATGGTCTTAAATTTGTTGCAATTACGCTTGCCATAATGATGTTAATCAGTGGCTTAGATGATTTATTCATCGATATTGTCTACTGGTGTCGTCGCCTTTTCAGGCTATTAACGGTATATCGTCGCCACCCGCGCATGGATTATCGCGAGCTGTATAAGCCCGATGAAAAACCGCTGGCGATTATGGTTCCAGCATGGAATGAAACCGGTGTGATTGGCAATATGGCTGAACTGGCGGCAATGACGCTGGACTACGAGAATTACCATATCTTCGTGGGTACTTATCCAAACGATCCAGATACTCAGCGAGATGTGGATGAAGTCTGCGCCCGTTTTCCGAATGTGCACAAAGTCGTGTGTGCCCGGCCTGGCCCCACCAGTAAAGCGGATTGCCTGAATAATATTCTCGACGCCATTACCCAGTTTGAACGCAGCGCGAATTTCACCTTTGCCGGCTTTATTTTGCATGATGCGGAAGATGTTATTTCGCCGATGGAGCTGCGTTTGTTTAACTATCTGGTCGACAGAAAAGATCTTATCCAAATCCCTGTCTATCCGTTTGAACGTAGCTGGACGCATTTTACCAGCATGTCCTATATCGATGAATTCGCCGAACTCCACGGTAAAGATGTACCGGTGCGTGAGGCCATCGCTGGTCAAGTTCCCAGTGCAGGTGTAGGGACATGTTTTAGCCGTCGTGCGGTAATGGCACTGCTGGCTGATGGTGATGGTATTGCTTTTGATGTACAGAGTCTTACCGAAGATTACGACATTGGCTTCCGTCTGAAGGCCAAAGGGATGACGGAAATCTTTGTACGTTTCCCGGTGGTGGACCCTTCTCAGGAAGCCAAACGTCCACGCCGGTTTTTACAGAACGTCCGTTGGTCGTCCGTGATTTGTGTGCGGGAATATTTTCCGGATACCTTTACGACCGCCATGCGCCAGAAATCACGCTGGATCATCGGCATCGTTTTCCAGGGATTTAAAACCCACCGCTGGGCTGATAGCCCTACGCTTAACTACTTCCTGTGGCGAGATCGGAAAGGAGCGATCAGTAACTTCCTGAGCTTCTTTGCCATGATCATTATGATCCAGCTGGTGATGCTGCTGATTTACCAGCGGTTGTGGCCAGATGCCTGGCAGTTCCTCTCTATTTTCACGGGTGGGCCCTGGTTAGTGACGCTGCTCTGGATTAACTTCGGTCTCATGGCTAACCGAATTCTCCAGCGCGTGATTTTTGTGACAGCCTATTATGGCCTTACGCAAGGTTTGCTGTCCGTGTTGCGTTTGTTCTGGGGCAACCTGATCAACTTCATGGCCAACTGGCGTGCCCTGCGCCAGGTGATTCAGCATGGGGATCCGCGCCGCGTGGCATGGGATAAAACCACCCATGATTTCCCAAGCGTGACGGGCGAAAACCGCGCACTGCGTCCATTAGGGCAAATTCTGATTGAGCAGAAGGTGATTACCGAAGAACAGCTCGAAGATGCGCTGACAAACCGTATTTTGGGTTTACGTCTGGGCGGATCGCTGTTGATGCAGGGAATGATTACGGCGGAACAGCTTGCTGCCGCGCTGGCGGAGCAAAATGGTGTTAAAACCGAATCCATTGATGCGTGGGAGATTGATAAGTCGCTCATCGCTATGATCCCTGCTTCGGTTGCCTTGCGATATGCCGTATTACCCCTGCGCGTTGACGGTAATCTGCTGACGGTTGCCAGTGAGGATGGGATCGACCCGGTATCGCTGGCGGCGCTGGAGCGTAAAGTTGGGCATCAGGTGAATTATGTCATTGTGCCACGTGGTCAGGTGGTTACTGGCTTGCGCTACTGGTATGCACGTTATCGCAATCGGGATGACCGGGAGATGCTCCGCTCAGCGGTGACAAAAGGCTGGCTCACACCATCACAGGCTGATGACATCTGGCAATACTTCGTTCCTCGACAACTGCTCTTCGCTGAAGTGTTGACGACGCTCGGACATATCAACCACTCCGCAATGTCGGTGCTGTTGTTGCGTCATGAGCGAAGCGATATGCCACTGGGGGAATTCCTGGTGTCAGAAGGCGTCATTACGCAAGAGATGCTTGATCATGTTCTTGAATTACAAAAAGAACTTCAGGTATCCATGCGCGAGCTGTTGTTACGCGCCGGAATTAATGAGTCGCAACTGGATGAACTGGAGCAGGAACAGGCATGAACAGGGAACATGAAATCCGCATTGCACCGCGATTATTAACGGTACTGGTTGCTGCACTGCTCAGTAGCCCGGTGCTGGCGGAAAGCCAGATCACAGAGACTTCAGCCACCGCACTGGGGCTGAGTGATTATCGACACTTTGTGATTTATCCGCATCTGGAAAAGGCAGTACGAGCGCAAAAGAGTCAGGATGAACAGACTGCGCTCAAAGAGTTCCGCTACATCCATCAGCAACTTCCTGACAATGTGCCATTGACGCTGTACCTGGCTGATGCCTATCGCCATTTCGGGCATGATGAGCAAGCCCGTCAGGTGCTGACAGCGCAACTGAAACGCTATCCAGGCGATAAACGCCTGGTGCAGCGGCTGGAAGAGATCCCGGTTATTACCACCCCGGTGACGACGATTGAGCAACTGCTTGCACAGCAAAAAAGCTGTGATGCCGCACCTACTGCGCGTTGTCGGGCTGAGACGGGCCAAAATGCATTGAAGCTGGAACAGCTGGCAGTTGCCAGAGCGCAGTTGAACGATACCGCTTTTGCCGCTTCTGGCGAAGGACGTGAGCTGGAAGACGCGATTATACAGCGGGCGATTTACCTCAAAGTCTGGCCAGCGGCTGATGACATTTTTACCCGTAAACAGCAGCAAAACCGGTTGAGTGATGCCGAGAAAAAACAGTGGTTTGACGTACTGCTCGCCGGGAAACTTGACGATCGCCTGTTGGCTCTGCAATCGCAAGGTGTGTTTAGCGATGCCCAGCATCAACTGGATTATGCCGGTACGCTGGCCACGCGGGGTGATCGCGCGGCGTTGCAGCGTTACCTCAGGGAGAATAAGCCTCACTTCCAGGATGCCGCCCAGGAAAAACGCTGGCTGTACCTGATTTCCCGCTTCGGAAACGATCCGTATCAACTGCTTCGCCAGTATTCCCCACAGTTTCCGGCCAATGACATGCTGGAAGAGCGATTTGCTCTGAGTACCTCGAACCAGGATACGGCGGAAAGTATTCGCTTAGCACGCCAGATGTACCAGCGCGATCCCGGTAATCTTAAGCAACTTGATCAACTGACATGGCTGCTGATGCAGGCCAACCAGTCCCGTGATGCGGCGGTACTTTTGCTTCAGCGTTATCCTTTTGGTGGACAATCTCATGCAGCTGGACAGCTGATCGAACGTCTGGCGGGATTACTGCAGACCTATCCTGAGCTGATGACAGCCGCGCAGCGTGCGCGGCTGTCCGCGCCGCTGGCTACGGCATCTTTGCGCCAGGCACAAAGTCAGTTACCTGGGGTTAATCAGGATTGCGAGACGACACGTCGGCTGTTTGGGGATATGTCGGCTAATTATAATGCTGCGACATGGCGCAGCCTTGCCGGGTGCTACCAGCACGACAATCCTGGTATGGCGCTGCACGCGCTCCAGCAGGCGGAAAAACGTCAGCCAGATGCCTGGCAGCATCGCGCCGTGGCTTATCAGGCCTACGCTGTTGAGGACTATCCTGTCGCCATGCGTGCCTGGAAAGCGCTGAGTCTGGCGGACATGAAGAATGAAGATGTGATGGCGGCAGCCACCACGGCCCATGCGGCAGGGGATACGGCAAACCGCGACAAATGGCTTGATGAAGCCCAGCGCCGTGGACTCGACAATACCGAGGCCTGGTGGTGGTTACATGCCCAGCGTTTCCTGCCTTCGCAGCCTGAAAACGCCATCAGCGATCTTAGCCATGCGATTGCGATCCAGCCAACGGTGAAGGCGCTGCTTGCCAGAGCCGCGCTGTATCGCGAGCAGGGTAAAACGCAAACGGCTGTTGACGATTTGCGGCAGGCTTTGTCGATCGAACCCGCTAACAGCGACGCGCAGGCGGCGCTTGGCTATGCCCTGTGGAGCAACGGCGACTATGCTTCGTCGCGGGATATGCTCGAAACTGCGCTCAAGTCCACGCCTGATGATCCGCAACTGGTGCGTCAACTGATGTATGTGAATGAGCGTCTGGCCGATATTCCGCAGACCCAACAGTATGCCCGTGTGGTGGTCGATGATATTGATGCCAATGCGCAGATCAGCCCGCTGACGCCGGCGCAAAACCAGGAGAGGTTTAACGTTCGCCGCCTGCATGAGGACATTGCCCGCCGTTGGAGCTTCAGTTTTGATTCCACAATAGGTCTGCGTTCCGGTGCAATGAACTCCGCGAGTACGATACCGGGGAACGTTGCTATGGGTAAAAGCTACCGTAGCTATGGCCAGATGGAGGCTGAGTATCGTATTGGCCGTAATATGTTGCTGGAAGGCGATATGTTGTCGGTGTATAGCCGTCTGTTTGCCGATACCAGTGGAAGCAATGTGGTGCTGCCCGTCAAACAGCCGATGCTGGGAACGGGGATCCGCTGGAAACCGTTGCACGATTACACGCTGTTTTTTGCCGCAGAACAGCAAGTTCCCCTTGATCACCACCACGGTGAGGCCGATGCGATGCTACGCGTAAGCGCGTCGTTCTTTAACAACGGGCGATACAGCGACGAGTGGCATCCGAACGGACCAGGCTGGTTTGCGCAGAACCTCTATCTTGATGGCGCACAGTACGTTCGCCAGGATACGCAGGCCTGGACGGTGGATTACCGTACCAGCTGGCATCAGAAAGTTGCGCAAGGGCAGACGGTTGAGCCCTATGCGCATGTTCAGCTCAACGGTTATCGTGATGACTATACGGTGGGAAGTCAGTTAGGTGGTGTTGGTGTTCGCTGGAACATCTGGACCGGGCAGACACATTACGACGCCTGGCCGCATAAAGTCAGTCTTGGACTGGAATACCAGCACACCTTTAAATCGATTAACCAGAATGTTGGGGAACGTAATAACGCTTTCCTCACCGTGGGAGTTCATTGGTAATGTTTAAACGATGTCAAATTGTGCTGCTTCTGCTGTTGGTAAGTCCTCTGGCCTGTGCGATGAAAGGGGTGTTTTGGCAGCCACAGCTGAGAGATAACAGCGTAACAGAGGTCCAGTGGACGTCTCTGATGCAGACGTTGCGCCAGCAGGGGTTTGATACGCTGGTGCTGCAATGGACGCAGTACGGCGATGCTTTTGCTGATGAAAATGGTCGTTTTCTGTTACGCCAGCGTGCAGAGCACGCACGTGCGGCCGGGCTGAAAGTCGTGCTCGGGTTGAACGCAGACCCTGCGTTTTTTGACCGTCAGAAACAACCCGCAGCCGCGCTGGAACACTACCTGGGTCGACTGCGTGTGGCGGATATCGCTCAGGCGAAACGCTGGCGCGATCAGATGGCGTTTCAGCCTGATGGCTGGTACATCAGTGCTGAAATTGACGACCATAACTGGCGCAATACACATGCCCGCGAGTTACTGCTTAGCTGGCTGGAGAATACCCGTAAACAGCTCACTGCGGTGGAGAATAAACCGGTCTATATCAGTAGCTTCTTTGCCGGGAATATGACGCCAGAGAGCTATAGCCAGATGCTGGCAGAGATCCATGTCCGTGGCATTAACGTCTGGGTGCAGGATGGGCGGGGCGTTGGGACACGGAGTGATGCCGTTCGGGATCTTTATCTGGCGGCGAGTTCTGGTTGTCAGGGCGATACGCCTGCCAGTGGGATCGTCTATGAAATCTTTAGCGTTCGTCCTGGTAAGACATTCAGTGCTGTGCCTCAGCCTGCGGACGCCATCGCGAAAGCTCTGAGACAATCATCTTCCTGCGGTAAGGATCGGTTGTACTTCTCACTGCGTTACTTGCCTGTCGCAGAGAACATGCTGAAACATGACTAACCGATAAAAAAGGGCCTGCATGACGCAGGCCCTTTTTTTAGCCCATAAACGCAGGCTGTTTATTTTCGTAAGCGGCAATCGCATCGTCGTGTTGCAGGGTTAAACCAATGCTGTCCAGGCCATTGATCATGCAATGGCGGCGGAAAGCATCAATCGTAAAGCTGTAGGTATTATCCCCGGCTTTTACGACTTGCCCTTCCAGATCCACTTCAAACGACATCCCCGGATTCGCCTGCACCAGGTTGAACAATTCGTCGACCTGATCATCGCTCAGCGTCACAGGCAGCAACTGGTTGTTGAAGCTGTTGCCGTAGAAGATATCGGCGAAACTCGGCGCGATCACCACTTTGAAACCGTAGTCTGTCAGTGCCCACGGAGCATGCTCGCGCGATGAGCCACAGCCAAAGTTTTCCCGCGCCAGTAAAATCGACGCACCCTTAAATTGCGGGAAGTTCAGCACAAATTCAGGGTTAGGCTGTTGCCCCTGATCATCGAGGAAACGCCAGTCATTAAACAGATGCGCGCCAAACCCCGTGCGGGTGACTTTCTGCAAAAATTGCTTGGGAATGATCGCGTCAGTATCAACGTTGGCTGCATCCAGTGGGACAACCAGGCCTGTATGTTGGGTAAATTTCTCTGCCATGATTGTCTCCTTATTTCAGGCTGCGAATATCGGCAAAATGGCCGGTGACGGCAGCAGCAGCGGCCATCGCCGGGCTGACCAGGTGGGTACGTCCACCACGACCCTGACGGCCTTCAAAGTTACGGTTGCTGGTAGAGGCACAACGTTCGCCTGGGTTCAGACGGTCATTGTTCATCGCCAGACACATGGAGCAACCCGGCAAACGCCATTCGAAACCGGCTTCAATAAAGATTTTGTCCAGACCTTCTGCTTCCGCCTGTGCTTTCACCGGGCCAGAACCCGGTACAACCAGCGCTTGCACGCCCGGCGCGACTTTACGTCCTTTGGCGATCTCAGCTGCGGCACGCAAATCTTCAATACGGGAGTTGGTGCAGGATCCGATAAAGACTTTATCAATGGTGACATCTGTCAGTGGTACACCAGGTTTCAGCCCCATGTAGGCTAACGCTTTTTCTGCGCTGGCACGTTCGACTGGATCGGCGAAGGAGGCCGGATCAGGCACGTTGTCGTTGACGGAAATGACCTGACCTGGGTTTGTTCCCCAGGTGACCTGTGGCGCAATCTCTTCTGCCTGCAAGGTCACAACGGTATCAAAAGCTGCACCGTCGTCAGTTTTCAGCGTTGTCCAGTAGTTGACCGCATCATCAAAATTCTTGCCTTTCGGCGCATGCAGGCGGCCTTTCACATAGTTGAAAGTGGTTTCGTCTGGCGCAACCAGCCCGGCTTTTGCACCCATCTCAATGGCCATGTTGCACAGGGTCATACGGCCTTCCATGCTCAGCGCCTGGATGGCTTCGCCGCAAAATTCAACGACGTGACCTGTACCGCCTGCACTGCCGGTTTTACCGATGATCGCCAGTACGATGTCTTTTGCAGTGATGCCTGGCGCGGCTTTGCCCTTCACTTCAATTTTCATGGTTTTGGCGCGGCCCTGTTTCAGGGTCTGTGTCGCCAGAACGTGTTCAACTTCAGATGTGCCAATACCAAAGGCCAGTGCACCAAACGCACCGTGTGTGGCGGTATGAGAGTCACCACAGACGATGGTCATGCCCGGCAGCGTGATACCTTGCTCTGGCCCCATAACGTGGACGATGCCTTGATACGGGTGATTCAGGTCATACAACTCTACGCCAAACTCGTTGCAGTTCTTAATCAGCTCCTGCATCTGGATACGCGCCATTTCACCTGACGCATTGATATCTTTGGTCTGGGTGGAGACGTTGTGATCCATGGTGGCGAAGGTTTTTCCCGGTTGACGAACCGGACGTTTGTGCGCACGCAGGCCGTCAAAGGCTTGTGGAGAGGTCACTTCGTGGACCAGATGACGGTCGATGTACAGCAACGGGGTTTCGTTTGGCGCTTCATACACAACGTGCGCATCAAACAATTTTTCGTATAACGTCTTCGCCATGATTACACCCCTTCAGCGACATAGCGGGCAATGATATCGCCCATTTCATCGGTACTGACTGCTGCCGCGCCGCGGGCTAAATCCCCGGTACGGATACCTTCTTCTAACGCACGGTTGATGGCATTTTCGATGGCGGTGGCGGCATCGTTCGCATCCAGGCTGTAGCGCAGCAGCAGGGCCAGGGACAGGATCTGGGCAATCGGGTTTGCGATGTTTTTGCCTGCGATATCCGGTGCGGAACCGCCTGCAGGTTCGTACAGACCAAACCCTTCTTCATTCAGGCTTGCGGAAGGCAGCATGCCCATGGAACCGGTGATCATCGCGCATTCATCCGACAGGATGTCGCCAAACAGGTTGGAGCACAGCAGAACATCGAACTGAGAAGGATCTTTGATCAACTGCATAGTCGCGTTGTCGATATACATGTGTGCCAGCTCGACGTCCGGATACCCTTTTGCGACTTCGCTGACGATCTCACGCCATAAAATAGAGGACTGCAGAACGTTCGCTTTATCAATCGACGTCACTTTACGGCGGCGTTTACGCGCGGATTCAAAGGCGATATGGGCGATACGTTCGATTTCAAAACGGTGATACACCTCGGTATCAAAAGCTTTCTCATGCTGACCGCTGCCTTCACGGCCTTTAGGCTGACCAAAATAGATCCCCCCGGTCAGCTCACGCACGCACAGGATATCGAAGCCATTCGCGGCGATGTCCGCACGCAGTGGGCAGAACTCTTCCAGCCCCTGGTACAGCTTCGCTGGACGCAGGTTGCTGAACAATTTGAAATGCTTACGCAATGGCAGCAGTGCGCCACGCTCAGGTTGTTCAGCGGGGGGCAGATGCTCCCATTTCGGACCACCCACGGAGCCAAACAGGACAGCATCGGCATTTTCACAGCCTTCGACGGTTGCTTTTGGCAATGGCGTCCCGTGATTATCGATAGCGATCCCACCCACGTCATGGTGGCTGGTGCTAATTTTCATCGCAAAACGCGTGCGAACGGCTTCCAGTACTTTCAGCGCCTGTGCCATCACTTCCGGACCAATACCGTCGCCCGGTAACACAGCAATATGGTAATTCTTCGACATTACACGGTTTCCTTTTTGTTCTCTTTATTCTGAGCTTTGCGTTGCAATTCTTTTTCGACTTCGGCGGCGCGCCAGATGTTGTTCAGGACATGCACCATTGCTTTGGCAGAAGATTCAACGATATCGGTCGCCAGGCCGACGCCATGGAAGCGGCGACCGTTGTAATTGACCACGATATCCACCTGACCCAGTGCGTTTTTACCCTGGCCTTTGGCAGTCAGATCATATTTGACCAGTTCCACGTCATAGCTGGTGACGCGGTTGATTGCCTGATAAATCGCATCAACCGGGCCGTTGCCGTTAGCGGCTTCCGCTTTAACTTCATCGCCACAGGCCAGTTTGACGGAGGCGGTGGCAATGTCGCTGGAGCCAGACTGCACACTGAAGTAGTCCAGACGGAAGTGTTCAGGTTCTTCCTGCTGTTTGTTTATGAATGCCAGCGCTTCCAGATCGTAGTCGAAGACCTGGCCTTTCTTGTCGGCCAGCTTCAGGAAAGCGTCGTACAGGTGATCCATGTTGTAGTCGCTTTCTTTGTAGCCCATCTCTTCCATGCGATGTTTCACCGCAGCGCGGCCGGAACGTGACGTCAGGTTCAGTTGCACCTGGTTCAGGCCAATGGACTCTGGCGTCATGATTTCGTAGTTTTCGCGGTTTTTCAGGACGCCGTCCTGGTGAATACCTGAGGAGTGCGCAAATGCACCAATACCGACAATCGCTTTATTCGCCGGAACCGGCATGTTGCAAATCTGGCTGACGGTCTGGCTGGTGCGCCAGATTTCGTTGTGATTAATCTGAGTGTGCACGTTCATGATGTCCCGGCGCACTTTGATGGCCATGATCACTTCTTCCAGCGAACAGTTACCTGCGCGCTCACCGATACCGTTCATCGCGCCTTCAACCTGGCGTGCACCGGCATGAACGGCGGCAATGGCGTTGCCGACGGCCAGGCCCAAATCATCATGGGTATGAACGGAGATGATGGCTTTATCAATATTTGGAACGCGGTCATACAGACCGGTGATGATGTTGGCGAATTCGAACGGCATGGTGTAGCCGACGGTGTCCGGAATGTTGATGGTGCGCGCGCCGGCATTGATGGCCGCTTCAACCACACGAGCCAGGTCTTCAATTGGCGTTCTGCCGGCATCTTCACAAGAGAATTCAACATCATCGGTGTAGTTGCGGGCGCGTTTAACCATATAAACTGCACGTTCGATAACCTCATCCAGCGTGCTGCGCAACTTGGTCGCAATGTGCATCGGCGAGGTGGCGATAAAGGTATGAATACGGAATGCCTCCGCGACTTTCAGCGATTCGGCTGCGACATCAATATCTTTCTCAACACAACGGGCCAGGCCACATACACGGCTGTTTTTGACATGACGTGCGATGGTTTGAACCGACTCAAAATCACCCGGTGAAGAGACAGGGAAGCCCACTTCCATCACGTCGACGCCCATGCGTTCGAGGGCCAGTGCAATTTGCAGTTTTTCTTTCACACTCAGGCTTGCCTGTAATGCCTGTTCACCGTCACGTAAGGTCGTATCGAAAATAATGACTTGCTGGCTCATGGGTTAGGTCCTTGTCTGTCTTAGGTCGCCTTGCTACGAGCATAAAAAAACCCGCGCAATGGCGCGGGTTTCTTGTTTACTGAAGACGATTCAATGCTGAATTTCGCCCGCCAGTCTACCGCGCACAGTGGATGCGTTTAGTAGTAGTAGACCGAGTGAACGAATGTTGCGAGTCATGAATCATGCTCCAGATAAATACGATATGTATCTAGTGGTACTGGATACGGTGATTCATGTCAACCCCTTGGGGTAAAATGACATCAATTCCCCGACGTGATGCACCCATTAACTTTAGCTTATTGTGCTGGTTTTTTCTTTTATGACCATTCTAATTGTCTAATTTTGGAAATGGCATTCATCTTCGGAATGATTTAAATATAATTTGTATCAATTAAACATAATATGATTTTTACTCCCTGTGATCGTAAATCTTTTAAGTATCATTAAATTATAACTATGATGAATGATGTGGAGGCCCAAAAATGGGATGTTATGATAATGGAATGTTAACTACTGCGCGTGCTTTGGCTTTAATAGTTTAATAATACTTAAACCATCATTAACCTGACAGGTGATTGTTTATTTACATCATTTATGATTTGATCTCGCGCATATTGCTTTTTATATGTTTAGAACTCTCTTCTTTGTCAGTAAAGCGCTTGTCGTTTTCTCGTTGATTACGGCTTTATATATTCCGAATTTTAAATAATTCGCTTTCGTAGGTTGTATATGCATGGTAAATCATATTTTTCGAAGTTATTACTGCTCATTGATAAAGGGAGTTTAGTGTGACAGTGGAATCAGGAATGCCAGAAAATAATATTAAACAGGCCCGAGTGTATGATGGCGTTAAACCTCAGTTGCGCACGGTTGATCTCAATCTTTTAACCGTGTTTGATGCGGTGATGCAGGAACAAAATATCACGCGAGCGGCACAGACACTTGGGATGTCGCAACCCGCGGTGAGTAACGCTGTCGCCCGGCTTAAGGTAATGTTTAATGACGAGTTATTTGTGCGTTATGGACGAGGCATTCAGCCCACGGCCCGCGCATTTCAACTGTTCGGAGCCATCCGGCAGGCGCTTCAGCTAGTTCAAAATGAGCTTCCTGGGTCTGGTTTTGAACCGTTGGTGAGTGAGCGTGCGTTCAATCTTTGTGTGTGCAGTCCGCTGGATAATTATTTGACGTCGATTATTTACAATCGAGTTGAAGAAATTGCGCCAAATATTCATCTGGTATTTAAATCGTCGCTAAATCAAAACACTGAACACCAACTTCGTTATCAGGAGACAGAATTTGTCCTGGGTTATGAGGAGTTTCGGCGTCCAGAGTTTTCATGTGTACCGCTGTTTAAGGATGAAATGGTTTTAGTGGCCAGTAAAAAACATCCACGTATGAATGGACCATTGCGGGAAAGCGATGTGTATAACGAACAGCATGCGGTTGTTGCTCTCGACCGATATGCTTCATTTAGCCAACCGTGGTATGACACTATCGATAAACAAGCGAGTGTTGCTTATCAGGGAATGGCAATGGTGAGCGTATTAAATATTGTCTCACAAACTCAACTGGTCGCTATTGCACCGCGCTGGCTGGCTGAAGAATTCGCCCCTCAGTTAAATCTGCAAGTTCTTCCTCTGCCTTTAAAGCTAAATAGCCGAACCTGTTATCTTTCCTGGCATGAAGCGGCTGGAAGGGATAAAGGCCATCAATGGATGGAAGAGTTACTCATCAGCGTTTGTCGGCGATAAGCTTATCGGGATAAATCGTCCCTGAACTTGCGATTTATCCTGCATTTTTTTATTTCCATGTTATTTTGTCCTGTATGATTTTTTTCTGCTTGCTGTGAACCTCGCAAAAATAGATGAATTCCTGAATCCGCTCTCTTTTAACCGATGAATTGTCATCGTGTTCACTTATTCCAGATGAATTCACCATATCCAGTCGCAATGCGTGTTGTTTCTGCTTTCATTGCCATTTGCTGCCCTCCGTTTGCTAATTGCCTGCCTCATAACGAGCGGTTAAGGTAACTGTCACTCTGCAAAATATAAGATTGGGACATCCCGATCAGAAGACGGAACGGAAATGAATTCTGCCATCCGTCTATAACAAAAAGCCTGGAGGCAAAGCATGGAGATGTTGTCTGGCGCGGAAATGGTCGTCCGATCGCTTATTGATCAGGGCGTGAAGCAAGTGTTCGGCTATCCCGGAGGCGCGGTACTTGATATTTATGATGCGCTACATACGGTAGGTGGCATTGACCATGTTCTGGTACGTCACGAACAGGCGGCTGTGCATATGGCTGATGGGCTGGCGCGAGCAACGGGTGAAGTAGGCGTTGTACTGGTTACGTCTGGCCCTGGGGCAACCAATGCCATCACCGGTATTGCCACTGCGTATATGGATTCGATCCCACTGGTCATTCTCTCCGGCCAAGTTGCTACCTCGCTGATTGGCTATGATGCTTTTCAGGAGTGCGACATGGTGGGGATCTCGCGTCCTGTCGTAAAGCACAGTTTCCTGGTCAAACAAACGGAAGACATTCCCGGTGTGCTTAAGAAAGCTTTCTGGCTGGCGGCAAGCGGCCGTCCTGGCCCGGTGGTTGTCGATCTGCCAAAAGATATTCTGAACCCGGCAAACAAACTGCCTTATGCCTGGCCAGAATCGGTGAGCATGCGCTCTTATAACCCGACGACCCAGGGACATAAAGGGCAGATTAAGCGAGCGCTGCAAACACTCCTGGCGGCCAAAAAACCGGTTGTCTACGTAGGCGGTGGGGCGGTTAACTCAGCTTGTGAAACGCAACTGCGTGAGCTGGTTGAAAAGCTCAATCTTCCTGTTGCATCGTCGCTGATGGGGTTAGGGGCGTTCCCGGCAACACATCGTCAGGCTTTGGGTATGTTGGGGATGCACGGGACGTATGAAGCCAATATGACCATGCATAACGCCGATGTGATTTTTGCTGTCGGGGTACGTTTTGACGATCGCACCACCAATAATCTGGCGAAATACTGTCCTAACGCAACGGTGTTGCATATCGATATTGATCCCACATCGATTTCCAAAACGGTTCCAGCCGATGTTCCGATTGTTGGTGATGCACGTCAGGTGCTGGATCAAATGCTGGATCTGTTGGGGCAAGAAACGATCACACAGCCACTGGATGAGATCCGTGACTGGTGGCAGAACATCGAACAGTGGCGTGCGCGTCATTGTCTGAAATACGACACGAAAAGCGAAAATATCAAACCGCAGGCTGTTATCGAAACGATCTGGCGTCTGACCAAAGGCGAGGCCTACGTGACGTCCGATGTGGGCCAGCATCAGATGTTTGCTGCACTTTATTACCCGTTTGATAAACCTCGTCACTGGATCAATTCTGGTGGTCTGGGAACTATGGGTTTTGGCCTGCCTGCTGCACTTGGCGTAAAACTGGCTTTACCGAATGAAACTGTCGTGTGCGTGACGGGTGATGGCAGTATTCAGATGAATATCCAGGAACTGTCTACGGCACTGCAATATGAGCTTCCGGTTCTGGTGTTGAACCTGAACAATGGCTATCTCGGTATGGTGAAGCAGTGGCAGGACATGATCTACTCTGGTCGCCATTCCCAGTCTTATATGACGTCATTACCCGATTTTGTCCGCCTGGCTGAAGCTTACGGCCACGTTGGCATGCGTGTGACTGACCCAACTGAACTGGAAGCAAAACTCGGTGAAGCACTTGAGCACGTTAAGAACAACCGCCTCGTTTTTGTCGATGTCATTGTCGACGGTACAGAGCACGTGTATCCGATGCACATTCGCGGAGGGGGTATGGACGAAATGTGGTTAAGCAAAACGGAGAGAACCTGATATGCGCCGGATATTATCTGTATTACTGGAAAACGAGTCAGGCGCGTTGTCACGTGTCATTGGGCTTTTTGCACAGCGCGGCTACAACATTGAAAGCCTGACCGTAGCCCCAACGGACGATCCGACGCTTTCGCGCATGACTATTCAGACCGTGGGCGATGCGAAAGTGCTTGAGCAGATCGAAAAACAGTTGCACAAACTGGTCGATGTACTGCGAGTGAGCGAATTAGGGCAGGGCGCATATGTCGAGCGTGAAGTCATGCTGGTTAAGATTCAGGCTAGCGGGTATGGACGTGAGGAAGTCAAACGGAACACGGATATTTTTCGTGGGCAGATTATCGATGTAACGCCTTCTATATATACTGTGCAACTCGCAGGAACCAGCGACAAGCTGGATGCATTCCTGGCATCCATCCGGGATGTGGCGAAAATTGTAGAGGTTGCGCGCTCAGGTATCGTGGGGCTCTCCCGCGGTGATAAAATCATGCGTTAGATGTCAAAACAATTTGCCTCTTTCTGCCCGGTCGCCAAAGCCGGGCTTTTTTTTGCGTAACGGGCAGTCAATGCAGATAAAAGCGGTTGCCGCGATGACTATTCTGCGTTTACATGTTAAAAGATTTAACCATAACCTTGACAAGGCCATGGACTCTTTTCTTTTTTTAAGGGGCAATTGTGAAACTGGATGAAATCGCCCGGCTAGCCGGCGTGTCACGAACTACGGCAAGCTATGTGATTAACGGTAAAGCAAAGCAATACCGTGTCAGCGATAAGACCGTTGAGAAAGTCATGGCAGTGGTGCGTGAACATAACTACCATCCGAATGCTGTCGCTGCTGGCCTTCGTGCCGGACGAACCCGCTCTATAGGCCTGGTGATCCCCGATCTGGAAAACACCAGCTACACCCGTATTGCTAACTATCTCGAACGTCAGGCTCGCCAGCGCGGTTATCAACTTTTGATTGCCTGTTCGGAAGATCAGCCAGATAACGAGATGCGTTGCATTGAACATCTGCTTCAACGGCAGGTGGATGCGATCATCGTTTCAACCTCGTTACCGCCTGAACACCCGTTTTATCAACGCTGGGCAAATGATCCGTTCCCCATCGTTGCACTGGACCGAGCGTTGGACAGAGAGCACTTCACCAGTGTTGTGGGTGCAGACCAGGATGATGCTGAAATGCTGGCGGCAGAGTTGAGAACGTTTCCGGCAGAAACGGTGCTCTATTTGGGAGCCCTACCGGAGCTTTCTGTGAGTTTCCTGCGTGAGCAAGGATTCCGGACCGCCTGGAAAGATGATCCACGTGAAGTGCACTATCTCTATGCCAATAGCTACGAGCGCGAAGCCGCAGCGCAGTTGTTCGAAAAATGGCTGGAAACGCACCCTATGCCGCAGGCATTGTTCACGACCTCTTTTGCGCTGCTGCAAGGGGTTATGGATGTGACATTACGCCGCGACGGGAAATTGCCATCCGATCTGGCGATTGCAACCTTCGGTGATAATGAACTGCTGGACTTCCTCCAGTGTCCGGTTCTTGCCGTTGCCCAGCGCCATCGCGATGTAGCAGAACGTGTATTGGAAATTGTTCTGGCAAGCCTTGATGAGCCGCGTAAGCCTAAACCGGGGTTAACCCGCATCAAACGTAATCTTTATCGTCGCGGAATTCTGAGTCGCCATTAATGAAATAGAGAAAGGGGAGTGAAAACTGCCCCTTTTTTTGTGGAATAATTCAGAATCGTAATTCCCGGATAAAATTTAGGATAATTCCTTAGGAATCATAGCCTGCTATTTTTCTTAATTGATTTGGGCTTTTAAATTCTTTAAAAGCGCATTTAGCCCTTTCTCATTCGTTGTTTTGTATTGTTTTGTTACAAAGACTGTCCGGCCGATGAATAATCAGCCGTTTTTTCTGTCCACCGACCAGCCTGTGCTGCTCTGCTGCGGTTCCACGTGCCGTTATGATGAATCTGACGCTGTTATCACCAGACAATATGTCTTAAAATGCCGCCCGCGTCGCAAACTGACACTTTATATTTCCCTGCGATGATATTGAGTGGCCCTTAACGCTAGTGTGCATATTCTGTTTTTTTCTTACAAATATTCATAACGTTAATTTTGCCTCGCCAGTTGTGCAGTTATTAATCAGGTCGGGTTATATCCCTAAATAGACGCCTTTCGGGCCGATATAGCGATAGTCCTGGCTTGACAAGCTTTTCCCTCGCTCCGTAAACTCCTTTATGTGGGAATTTGTGGGTTAAAGTGGTGAGGAGGGGTGAGGCTGGCATGTTCCGTGGAGCAACGTTAGTCAATCTTGACAGCAAAGGGCGTTTATCGGTTCCAACCCGATACCGCGATCAGCTGATCGAGAACGCTTCAGGTCAAATGGTTTGCACCATTGACATCAACCACCCCTGCCTGCTGCTTTACCCCTTACCTGAATGGGAAATTATTGAGCAAAAGCTGTCGCGACTGTCGAGCATGAACCCGCAAGAACGCCGTGTGCAGCGGCTGTTATTGGGACATGCCAGTGAGTGTCAGATGGATAACGCAGGGCGTTTACTGATAGCGCCTGTGTTGCGGCAGCATGCCGGTCTGACAAAAGAAGTGATGCTGGTCGGGCAGTTCAACAAGTTTGAACTGTGGGATGAAACGACCTGGTATCAACAGGTCAAGGAAGATATCGACGCTGAGCAGTCTGATTCCGCAACATTGTCGGAACGGCTGCAGGACTTGTCTCTATAAATATGATGGAAAATTATAAACATACAACGGTGTTGCTGGATGAGGCCGTTAACGGCCTGAATATTCGTCCAGACGGCATCTACATTGACGGAACCTTTGGCCGTGGTGGTCACTCGCGTTTGATTCTCTCTCAACTGGGCGAGGAAGGACGCTTGCTGGCAATTGACCGCGATCCGCAGGCGATTGCCGTTGCGCAAACCATCAATGACCCTCGCTTTTCCATCGTGCATGGCCCCTTTTCTGCGCTCGCCGATTATGTTGCTGAGCGTGGCCTGACGGGTAAGATCGACGGGATTCTTCTCGATCTTGGCGTATCTTCACCACAACTTGATGACGCAGAACGTGGTTTTTCCTTTATGCGCGACGGCCCACTGGACATGCGCATGGACCCTACCCGGGGTCAGTCTGCTGCCGAGTGGCTGCAAACCGCTGATGAAGCGGATATCGCCTGGGTGATAAAAACCTTTGGTGAAGAGCGTTTTGGAAAACGTATTGCGCGCGGCATCGTTGAGCGTAACCGCATCGAACCGATGACACGCACGAAAGAGTTGGCAGAGGTGATTGCTGCGGCAATGCCGGTGAAGGATAAACACAAACATCCCGCGACCCGTACCTTCCAGGCGGTTCGCATCTGGGTAAACAGTGAACTGGAGGAAATAGAGCTGGCGCTAAAAAGCTCGCTCGGCGTGCTGGCCCCTGGTGGGCGGTTATCCATTATCAGTTTCCATTCGCTGGAAGACCGTATTGTGAAGCGCTTTATGCGTGAGCAAAGCCGCGGTCCACAAGTGCCAGCGGGGTTACCGATGACGGAAGAACAACTCAGGAAGCTGGGCGGCCGTCAATTGCGAGCATTAGGCAAGTTGATGCCGGGTGAAGAAGAGGTGGCAGAGAATCCACGTGCCCGTAGTTCAGTGCTGCGAATCGCAGAGAGGACGAACGCATGATCAGCAGAGTGACAGAGACCCTAAGCAAAGTTAAAGGATCGTTAGGAAGCAACGAGCGCCATGCTTTGCCTGGCGTGATCGGCGACGATCTTTTGCGGTTTGGGAAACTGCCACTCTGCTTGTTCATTTGCATCATTGTGACGGCCGTAACGGTGGTAACAACAGCCCACCATACACGTTTATTAACTGCGCAACGCGAGCAGATGGTACTGGAACGCGATGCACTGGATATCGAATGGCGAAATCTGATTCTTGAAGAAAACGCGCTCGGCGATCACAGCCGGGTTGAACGGATCGCAACGGAAAAGCTGCAATTGCAGCATGTTGATCCTTCGCAGGAAAATATCGTAGTACAAAAATAAGGGAAAACGCGACGCATGAGAGCAGCGGCAAAAACGCAAAAACCAAAACGTCAGGAAGAGCAGGCCAACTTTATTAGTTGGCGTTTTGCGTTGCTGTGTGGCTGTATTTTGCTGGCGCTGAGTTTCCTTCTGGGACGCGTGGCGTGGCTACAAATCATCGCACCTGACATGCTGGTACGTCAGGGAGACATGCGTTCTCTTCGCGTGCAGGAGGTATCGACCTCCCGCGGGATGATTACCGATCGCTCAGGCCGTCCATTGGCAGTGAGTGTCCCTGTTAAGGCGATTTGGGCCGATCCCAAAGAATTGCACGATGCGGGTGGTATAACGCTTGATAACCGCTGGAAAGCGCTTTCGGATGCGCTGAAGATGCCACTGGATCAGTTGGCCGCCCGTGTTAATGCCAACCCAAAAGGGCGCTTTATCTATCTGGCTCGTCAGGTCAACCCTGATATGGCGGACTACATTAGAAAGCTGAAGCTGCCGGGCATACACCTGCGTGAAGAGTCTCGTCGTTATTATCCTTCCGGCGAAGTAACCGCTCACCTCATCGGCTTTACCAACGTCGATAGCCAGGGTATTGAAGGTGTTGAAAAAAGCTTTGATAAGTGGCTGACCGGTCAACCAGGCGAGCGTATCGTGCGTAAAGACCGCTATGGCCGTGTCATTGAGGATATCTCTTCCACCGACAGCCAGGCGGCGCACAACCTGGCCCTGAGTATTGATGAACGTTTGCAGGCGCTGGTGTACCGCGAGCTGAATAACGCCGTTGCTTTTAACAAGGCTGAATCCGGCAGTGCCGTGCTGGTGGACGTGAGTACCGGCGAAGTGTTGGCGATGGCGAATAGCCCATCCTATAACCCGAATAATTTTACCGGCACGGCAAAAGATGCCATGCGTAACCGGGCGATCACCGACGTGTTCGAACCGGGCTCAACGGTAAAACCGATGGTGGTGATGACAGCGCTTCAGCGTGGCATCGTCAATGAAAGTACCGTTCTGAATACGATCCCTTACCGAATTAATGGCCACGAGATTAAAGACGTGGCGCGTTACAGCGAATTGACCCTGACAGGGGTTTTGCAGAAGTCGAGTAACGTCGGTGTTTCCAAGCTGGCGTTAGCGATGCCGTCCTCAGCGTTAGTAGAGACTTACTCACGTTTTGGGCTAGGAAAGGCGACCAATTTGGGGTTGGTCGGAGAACGCAGTGGCTTATATCCTCAAAAACAACGGTGGTCTGACATAGAGAGGGCCACCTTCTCTTTCGGCTACGGGCTAATGGTAACGCCGTTACAGTTAGCGCGAGTCTATGCAACGATTGGCAGCTATGGCGTCTATCGCCCGCTGTCGATTACCAAAGTTGATCCACCGGTTCCGGGTGAGCGTATCTTCCCGGAATCCATTGTTCGTACCGTTGTTCATATGATGGAAAGCGTAGCGCTGCCTGGTGGTGGCGGCGTGAAAGCGGCGATTAAAGGTTATCGCATCGCCATTAAAACCGGTACGGCGAAAAAAGTGGGGCCGGATGGCCGCTATATCAACAAATACATTGCCTATACCGCAGGCGTTGCGCCTGCCAGCAATCCGCGTTTTGCGCTCGTGGTCGTTATCAACGACCCACAAGCGGGTAAATACTACGGTGGCGCTGTCTCCGCGCCCGTGTTCGGAGCCATCATGGGCGGCGTTTTGCGCACCATGAATATCGAACCGGATGCGCTGGCGACTGGCGAGAAAAGTGAATATGTAATTAATCAAGGCGAGGGTACAGGTGGCAGATCGTAATTTGCGCGACCTTCTCGCTCCGTGGGTGTCAAATGCACCGGAGCGAGCACTGCGAGAGATGGTACTGGACAGCCGTGCGGCTGCATCTGGCGATCTTTTTGTGGCGGTGGTCGGTCATCAGGCGGACGGGCGTCGATATATCCCGCAGGCGATTGCGCAAGGTGTAGCTGCCATTATTGCTGAGGCTAAAGATGAGGCAACCGACGGCGAAATCCGTGAAATGCACGGTGTGCCGGTTATCTATCTCAGCCAGTTAAATGAGCGTCTCTCCGCGTTGGCGGGACGTTTCTATCACGAGCCTTCCGACCAGTTGCGCCTGGTTGGCGTAACCGGCACTAACGGTAAAACCACCACCACGCAGTTGATGGCGCAATGGAGCCAGTTGTTGGGTGAAACCAGTGCGGTGATGGGAACGGTAGGGAATGGGCTGCTGGGTAAAGTTAACCCGACGGAAAATACCACCGGTTCAGCAGTTGACGTTCAGCATGTTCTGGCGGGTCTTGCAGGACAAGGCGCGACGTTTGCTGCGATGGAAGTCTCTTCACACGGACTGGTGCAGCATCGTGTTGCTGCGCTGAAATTTGCGGCTTCCGTCTTTACCAATTTAAGCCGCGACCACCTCGATTATCATGGTGATATGGAGCATTACGAAGCCGCAAAGTGGCTGCTGTACTCCACACATCACAGCGGTCAGGCGATCATTAATGCTGATGACGAAGTGGGCCGCCGCTGGCTGGCAAAACTGCCGGATGCGGTTGCGGTATCGATGGAAGATCACATTAATCCGAATTGCCGCGGCCGTTGGCTGAAGGCTGTCGAGGTCAATTATCACGATAGCGGCGCAACTATTCGCTTCAACTCCTCATGGGGCGAGGGTGAAATTGAAAGTCGCCTGATGGGGGCTTTTAACGTCAGCAACTTGTTGCTGGCATTGGCCACACTGCTGGCGTTGGGTTATCCGCTGGACGACCTGGTGAAAACCGCTGAACGCCTGCAACCAGTTTGTGGTCGCATGGAAGTGTTTAGTGCTCCAGGTAAACCGACGGTGGTCGTTGACTATGCCCACACACCGGATGCGCTAGAAAAAGCGCTGGAAGCGGCACGTCTGCATTGCGCAGGGAAACTCTGGTGTGTCTTTGGTTGCGGCGGCGATCGCGACAAAGGCAAACGTCCATTGATGGGCGCAATTGCTGAACAGTTCGCTGATATTCCGGTTGTGACCGATGACAACCCACGTACAGAAGAGCCGCGTGCCATCATTAACGACATTCTGGCGGGAATGCTGGATGCAGGTCGAGCACACGTGGTGGAAGGCCGTGCGGAAGCGGTGACAAATGCCATCATGCAAGCGCAGGAGAATGATGTGGTTCTGCTGGCGGGTAAGGGGCATGAAGATTATCAGATCGTCGGAAACCGTCGTCTGGATTACTCCGACCGCGTCACTGCAGCTCGTTTGCTGGGAGTTGTCGCATGATTAGCATCACGCTGAACCAGGCTGCTGCAATCCTGCAGGGCACACTGCATGGTCAGGATCTAACGATTGATGCAGTGACGACAGATACTCGTAAAATTACGGCGGGTTGTCTGTTTGTGGCACTCAAGGGCGAGCGTTTCGACGCACACGATTTTGCAGAACAGGCTAAAGAGAGCGGTGCGGGTGCGCTGCTGGTCAGCCGTAAGCTCGATATCGATCTGCCGCAGATTGTGGTGAAAGATACGCGTCTGGCGTTTGGCGAGCTGGCTGCGTGGGTACGCCAGCAGCTTCCGGCCAGGGTTGTGGCGTTGACGGGATCTTCAGGTAAAACCTCGGTTAAAGAGATGGCTGCGGCGATCCTCGGCCAGTGCGGCAACACGCTATATACCGCAGGAAACCTAAATAATGACATCGGCGTGCCGATGACATTACTTCGCCTCACCAAAGAACATCAATTTGCCGTGATCGAATTAGGGGCAAACCACCAGGGCGAAATTGCCTGGACGGTGAGCCTGACACGCCCGGAAGCCGCGTTGGTGAACAATCTGGCGGCTGCGCACCTGGAAGGTTTTGGTTCGCTGGAAGGTGTCGCCAAAGCCAAAGGTGAGATTTACACCGGCCTGCCGATTGACGGTATCGCGATTATGAATGCCGATAACAATGACTGGCTGAACTGGCAGAGCATTATTGGTGCGCGTAAAACCTGGCGCTTCTCACCGAATGCCGCCAATAGTGATTTTACGGCGACCAATATCCATGTGACCTCACATGGCACGGAATTTACGCTCAATACCCCAACAGGGGGTGTCGATGTTCTGTTGCCGCTGCCGGGACGACACAATATTGCTAATGCGCTGGCTGCTGCAGCCTTATCTATGGCTGTTGGCGCAACACACGACGCGATCAAAACCGGATTGTCGACGCTGAAAGCTGTACCAGGACGTCTGTTCCCGATCCCGCTTGCCGAAAACAAGTTGTTGCTGGATGACTCCTATAACGCGAACGTCGGGTCGATGACAGCGGCTGTACAGGTTCTGTCCGAAATGCCGGGCTATCGTGTGATGGTCGTTGGCGATATGGCTGAACTGGGTGATGAAAGTGAAGCCTGTCATCTCCAGATTGGGGAAGCCGCAAAAGCTGCGAGCCTTGATAGCGTTCTGAGTACCGGGAAACTGAGTCAGGCAATTAGTCAGGCGAGTGGTGTTGGCGAGCATTTTGCGGATAAAGCGGCATTGATTGAACGTCTGAAAACGTTGATTGCTGAAAAACAAATTGTGACTGTGTTAGTGAAAGGTTCACGTAGTGCCGCCATGGAAGAGGTTGTGCACGCATTACAGGAGAACGGAACATGTTAGTTTGGCTGGCCGAACATTTGGTCAAATATTACTCAGGCTTTAACGTCTTTTCCTACCTGACGTTTCGTGCCATCGTCAGCCTGCTGACTGCGCTGTTCATCTCATTGTGGATGGGCCCGCGTATGATCGCCCGTCTGCAAAAACTCTCTTTCGGCCAGGTTGTGCGTAACGATGGTCCGGAGTCGCACTTCAGCAAGCGCGGTACGCCGACCATGGGCGGCATCATGATTCTGACCGCCATCGTCGTATCGGTCCTGTTATGGGCGTATCCGTCTAACCCGTATGTCTGGTGTGTACTGACGGTCCTGATCGGCTACGGCATCATTGGCTTTGTGGATGATTACCGAAAAGTTGTGCGTAAAGATACCAAAGGCCTGATTGCCCGTTGGAAGTATTTCTGGATGTCGGTCATTGCGCTGGGTGTGGCTTTTGCGCTGTACCTTGCAGG
This sequence comes from Enterobacter sp. RHBSTW-00994, assembly GCF_013782625.1. Taxonomy (NCBI): domain Bacteria; kingdom Pseudomonadati; phylum Pseudomonadota; class Gammaproteobacteria; order Enterobacterales; family Enterobacteriaceae; genus Enterobacter; species Enterobacter sp. RHBSTW-00994. The sequence continues at coordinate 787,081 of NZ_CP056199.1, forward strand.
AAAAGATACACCAGCCACCGAGCTCGTGGTTCCATTCTTTAAAGACGTGATGCCGCAGTTAGGGCTGTTCTACATTCTGCTGGCTTATTTCGTGATTGTGGGCACGGGTAATGCCGTGAATCTGACGGACGGCCTGGACGGCTTGGCAATCATGCCGACGGTTTTCGTCGCGGCTGGTTTTGCGTTAGTGGCCTGGGCCACCGGTAACATGAACTTTGCCAACTACTTGCACATTCCGTATTTACGTCACGCAGGTGAACTGGTGATCGTCTGTACGGCGATTGTCGGGGCTGGTTTGGGATTCCTGTGGTTCAACACCTATCCGGCTCAGGTATTTATGGGTGATGTTGGCTCGCTGGCACTGGGTGGTGCGCTGGGTATCATTGCTGTGCTGCTGCGTCAGGAGTTTCTGCTGGTGATCATGGGCGGTGTGTTCGTAGTAGAAACGCTGTCGGTCATTTTGCAGGTCGGTTCCTTCAAACTACGTGGACAGCGTATTTTCCGCATGGCGCCGATTCACCACCACTATGAATTGAAAGGCTGGCCAGAACCGCGTGTTATTGTGCGCTTCTGGATTATTTCGCTGATGCTGGTGCTGATTGGCCTGGCAACGCTGAAGGTACGTTAATCATGGCAGATTACCAGGGCAAAAAAGTCGTTATCATCGGGTTGGGCCTGACGGGCCTTTCCTGCGTGGACTTTTTCCTCGCACGGGGCGTGACGCCACGCGTGATGGATACGCGTGTGTCTCCGCCAGGTCTGGATACACTGCCGGAACAGGTTGAACGTCACCTGGGCGGGCTGAATGATGATTGGCTGCTGGCTGCCGATCTCATCGTTGCAAGCCCTGGCATGGCACTGGCACATCCTTCACTCAGCGCTGCGACAGATGCGGGCGTTGAGATTGTTGGAGATATCGAGCTGTTCTGTCGTGAAGCGCAAGCCCCGGTCATCGCCATTACAGGTTCTAACGGCAAAAGCACCGTCACTACCCTGGTCGGGGAGATGGCAAAAGCGGCGGGCATCAATGTAGGCGTTGGTGGCAATATTGGCCTGCCAGCCTTGATGCTGCTGGATAAGGGCTGTGAACTTTATGTTCTGGAACTTTCCAGCTTCCAGTTGGAAACGACCTCAAGCCTACAAGCGGCGGCGGCGACGATCCTGAACGTAACCGAAGATCATATGGATCGCTATCCATTCGGTCTGCAGCAGTATCGTGCGGCGAAACTGCGCGTTTATGAAAATGCCAAAGTTTGCGTGGTCAATGCCGATGACGCCCTGACCATGCCGGTGCGCGGTGCAGACGAACGCTGCATCAGCTTTGGGATCACCATGGGTGATTATCATCTGAACCGCCAGCAGGGCGAGACCTGGCTGCGCGTGAAGGGTGAAAAAGTGCTGAACGTGAAAGAGATGACGCTTTCCGGCCAGCATAACTACACCAATGCGCTGGCGGCGTTGGCACTGGCTGATGCTGTCGGTTTGCCGCGTTCTTCCAGCCTGAAAGCACTGACCACCTTTACGGGTCTGGCACACCGCTTCCAGCTGGCGCTGGAACACAACGGTGTGCGCTGGATTAACGACTCCAAAGCGACCAATGTTGGCAGTACGGAAGCGGCACTAAATGGTCTGCACGTTGATGGCACATTACATCTGCTGTTGGGTGGTGATGGTAAATCAGCGGACTTCTCTTCGCTGAAGCATTATCTGGCGGGAGATAACATCCGTCTTTACTGTTTTGGTCGTGATGGTAGCGAACTGGCTGACTTGCGCCCTGAAATCGCCGAGCAAACCGAGACAATGGAGCAGGCAATACAGTTGATTGCTCCGCGCGTTAAGCCTGGCGATATGGTACTGCTCTCTCCGGCGTGTGCAAGTCTCGATCAGTTTAAGAATTTCGAACAGCGTGGTGATGTCTTTACCCGTCTGGCGAAGGAGTTAGGCTGATGCGTTTATCTCTCCCTCGCCTCAAAATGCCGCGCCTGCCAGGATTTGGGATCCTGACGTGGCTGTTTGCGGCACTGAAAGGCTGGGTGATGGGCTCTCGGGAGAAGGATACCGACAGCCTGATCATGTACGATCGCACATTGTTCTGGCTCACTCTGGGGCTGGCTGCCGTGGGCTTTATCATGGTGACATCAGCATCAATGCCTGTAGGTCAGCGACTGGCAAACGATCCTTTTCTGTTCGCCAAACGTGACGGTTTGTACATCATTCTGGCGTTCTGCCTGGCAATGGTAACGTTACGCCTGCCGATGGAATTCTGGCAGCGCCACAGTACAGCTATGCTGATTGCCTCGATTATCATGCTGTTGATTGTACTGGTAGTGGGGAGCTCAGTTAACGGTGCATCACGCTGGATTGCGTTTGGTCCACTGCGTATTCAGCCAGCAGAGTTCACCAAATTATCGTTGTTCTGCTATCTGGCTAACTATCTCGTACGAAAAGTTGACGAAGTACGTAATAACCTCCGTGGCTTCTTAAAACCGATGGGGGTGATCCTGGTGCTCGCGGTCTTGCTGCTGGCGCAGCCTGACCTGGGTACGGTGGTGGTGCTGTTTGTAACCACATTAGCCATGCTGTTCCTGGCGGGGGCGAAATTATGGCAGTTCATTGCCATCATCGGCATGGGGATTTCGGCGGTCGTACTGTTGATCCTCGCCGAACCTTACCGTATTCGCCGTGTGACCTCTTTCTGGAACCCATGGGAAGATCCATTTGGCAGTGGTTACCAGCTGACTCAGTCTTTGATGGCCTTTGGTCGAGGCGAGGTTTGGGGCCAGGGGCTGGGCAATTCAGTGCAGAAACTGGAGTATTTGCCTGAAGCACATACCGACTTCATCTTCTCCATTATTGGGGAAGAACTGGGTTATATCGGTGTGGTATTGGCACTATTAATGGTATTCTTCGTCGCTTTCCGTGCCATGTCGATTGGCAGGAAAGCGCTGGAAATCGATCACCGCTTCTCAGGTTTCTTAGCCTGCTCAATAGGTATCTGGTTTAGCTTCCAGGCATTGGTAAACGTAGGGGCCGCAGCGGGTATGCTGCCGACCAAGGGCCTGACGTTGCCGCTTATCAGTTATGGTGGTTCCAGTCTGTTGATTATGTCGACGGCCATCATGTTGTTGTTACGCATAGATTATGAGACGCGTCTGGAAAAAGCTCAGGCGTTTACGCGAGGTTCACGATGAATCAACCGAAGCGGTTAATGGTGATGGCGGGAGGGACTGGCGGGCATGTGTTCCCAGGGCTTGCTGTCGCGCACCATTTAATGGACCAGGGCTGGCAGGTTCGCTGGCTGGGAACCGCCGATCGCATGGAAGCCGATCTCGTACCGAAACACGGTATTGAGATCGATTTTATCCGCATTTCCGGATTACGCGGCAAAGGGATCAAGGCACTACTTCTGGCTCCGGTGCGTATTTTTAACGCCTGGCGTCAGGCGCGCACCATTATGAAGCGTTTCAAGCCGGATGTGGTGTTAGGTATGGGCGGCTATGTTTCAGGTCCGGGTGGACTCGCTGCGTGGTCGCTGGGTATTCCTGTTGTGCTACACGAACAGAATGGCATTGCCGGACTGACCAACAAGTGGCTGGCGAAAATTGCCACCAAAGTGATGCAGGCCTTCCCTGGTGCATTTCCTAAAGCCGATGTGGTTGGCAACCCGGTTCGTGTAGATGTACTGGCGCTGCCATTACCTGACTCTCGTCTTGCGGGCCGTGAAGGGCCGGTTCGTGTGTTGGTCGTGGGTGGCTCTCAAGGGGCTCGTATTCTTAACCAGACGATGCCGCAGGTTGCAGAGAAACTGGGTGATGCAGTGACTATCTGGCATCAAAGCGGCAAAGGTGCGCAACAGACAGTAGAACAAGCTTATGCTGAAGCTGGGCAACCGCAGCATAAGGTGACTGAATTTATTGATGACATGGCTGCGGCTTATGCCTGGGCCGATGTCGTGGTATGCCGCTCTGGGGCGCTTACCGTGAGTGAGATTGCTGCAGCTGGCTTGCCTGCGCTGTTTGTCCCTTTTCAGCACAAAGACAGGCAGCAGTACTGGAATGCGCTTCCGCTTGAGAAAGCGGGAGCCGCGAAAATATTTGAACAGCCACAATTTACCGCAGATGCGGTCGCCACCACCCTGGCGGGCTGGAATCGGGAAGCATTGCTGGATATGGCACAACGTGCTCGCGCGGCGGCTATTCCCGATGCGACAGAGCGGGTGGCTAAAGAAGTGAGACTGGCCGCACAGGCTTAACCCTCGCAGCGCGTGTTGCGCTGCACGTTTTTTTTGAAGTAGTCGATGGCGTTTAGAGAATGAATACACAACAACTGGCGAAACTGCGTTCAATCGTGCCCGAGATGCGTCGCGTCCGGCACATTCACTTCGTTGGCATCGGTGGTGCTGGCATGGGCGGTATTGCCGAAGTGTTAGCTAACGAAGGTTACCAGATCAGTGGTTCCGATCTGGCACCAAACCCTGTTACGCAGCAGTTGACGGCGCTTGGGGCGACGATCTATTTCAACCATCGTCCAGAAAACGTGCGTGACGCGAGTGTGGTTGTGGTATCCAGCGCCATCTCTTCCGATAACCCTGAGATTGTTGCCGCACATGAAGCGCGTATCCCGGTGATTCGTCGCGCAGAAATGCTGGCAGAACTGATGCGTTTTCGTCATGGCATTGCGGTTGCCGGGACCCATGGTAAAACCACCACGACGGCAATGGTATCCAGCATTTATGCGGAAGCGGGGCTTGATCCGACGTTTGTTAACGGTGGTTTGGTGAAGGCGGCGGGTGTACATGCACGCCTGGGTCATAGCCGTTACCTGATTGCTGAAGCGGATGAAAGTGATGCATCTTTCCTGCACTTACAGCCAATGGTGGCGATTGTCACCAACATCGAAGCTGACCATATGGATACCTACCAGGGCGACTTCGAGAACTTAAAGCAGACGTTCATTAACTTCCTGCACAACCTGCCGTTCTATGGACGCGCGGTGATGTGCGTTGATGACCTTGTGATCCGTGAACTGCTGCCACGTGTTGGCCGTCAAATAACTACCTATGGATTCAGTGAAGACGCTGACGTCCGTGTGGAAGATTACAAACAAGTTGGTGCTCAGGGGCATTTCACACTGGCACGCCAGGATAAAGCATTGTTGCATGTGACGCTGAATGCGCCGGGCCGCCATAATGCATTGAACGCGGCCGCGGCGGTTGCGGTTGCGACTGAAGAAGGCATTGACGACGAGGCTATTTTACGCGCACTGGAAAGTTTTCAGGGAACGGGCCGCCGTTTTGATTTCCTCGGCGAATTCCCGCTGGATAGCGTAAACGGTAAATCCGGTACGGCAATGCTGGTTGATGACTACGGCCACCATCCGACAGAAGTCGATGCCACGATTAAAGCAGCACGCGCAGGTTGGCCAGATAAAAACCTGGTGATGATTTTCCAGCCGCATCGTTTTACCCGTACCCGCGATCTGTATGACGATTTTGCCAGCGTGTTGTCTCAGGTTGATACGTTGCTGATGTTGGATGTTTATTCTGCGGGTGAAAGTCCTATTCCAGGGGCTGATAGCCGTTCTTTGTGTCGCACCATTCGTGGACGCGGTAAAGTAGACCCTATTTTGGTGTCCGATCCTGCTCAGGCCGCGGCAATTTTGGCTCCTGTGTTGACCGGTAACGATTTGATTCTCATCCAGGGCGCAGGAAATATTGGCAAAATCGCCCGTACCTTAGCTGAAATCAAACTGAAGCCGCAAACTCCGGAGGATGAACGCCATGGCTGATAAGATTGCAGTCCTGCTCGGCGGAACCTCTGCGGAGCGCGAAGTCTCACTGAACTCTGGCGCAGCTGTTGTGGCTGGCCTGCGTGAAGGCGGAGTGAATGCTCACCCTGTCGATCCTAAAGAGGTGGATGTCACGCAGCTAAAAGCGATGGGCTTCGATAAAGCCTTTATTGCACTTCATGGTCGCGGCGGTGAAGACGGCACGTTACAGGGGTTGCTTGATTTAATTGGTCTTCCCTATACCGGCAGCGGAGTGATGGCGTCCGCTATCTCTATGGACAAATTGCGCAGCAAATTACTGTGGCAGGGCGCAGGTCTGCCTGTCGCTCCATGGGTGGCGTTGACGCGACGCGAATTTGAAATGGGCCTTCAGGATAGCGTTAATACACGCATTGTGGCGCTAGGGTTACCGGTTATTGTAAAGCCCAGCCGCGAAGGTTCGAGTGTAGGGATGTCAAAAGTCGACAAAGCGGGTGATTTGTCTGCTGCCTTAGCATTGGCATTTCAACATGATGAAGAAGTTTTGATTGAAAAATGGCTCAGCGGGCCAGAATTTACCGTTGCGATGCTCGGTGAAGAAATTTTACCGTCAATTCGTATCCAACCGGCTGGAACCTTCTATGATTATGAGGCGAAGTATCTCTCTGATGAGACGCAATATTTCTGCCCAAGTGGTCTGGAAGTTGAACGCGAAACGGATTTGCAGTCCCTGGTGCTTAAAGCCTGGAATGTTCTGGGGTGTCGCGGCTGGGGGCGAATTGATGTCATGCTCGATAGTGACGGACAATTTTACTTGTTAGAGGCGAATACTTCACCAGGCATGACCAGCCACAGCCTCGTGCCAATGGCAGCGCGTCAGGCGGGAATGAGCTTCTCACAGCTAGTCGTACGTATTTTGGACCAGGCAGGCTGATATGTCTCAGGCTGCCTTGAACACGCGCAACCGCGAAGAGGAAGAAGAGTATTCCTCCCGGCGGAGTAATGGAACGCGTCTTGCAGGGATCATTTTCCTGCTCGGTGTGCTGTGCACCGTGTTTATCAGCGGCTGGATGGTACTGGGCTGGATGGAAGATGCACAACGGTTACCCCTGTCAAAACTGGTGGTCACCGGAGAACGTCACTACACGCGTAATGATGACATCCGCCAGTCAATTCTGGCGTTGGGGTCGCCTGGCACGTTCATGACTCAGGACGTCAATATTATCCAGAGCCAGATTGAACGTCTGCCGTGGATAAAACAGGCGAGTGTAAGAAAGCAATGGCCTGATGAATTGAAGATTCATCTGGTTGAATATGTGCCCATTGCGCGCTGGAATGATCAGCACATGGTTGACGTAGATGGAAACTCCTTTAGCGTCCCAAGCGATCGTGTCAGTAAGCAAAATTTACCGATGTTGTACGGCCCGGAAGGTAGTGAAAACGAAGTGTTACAGGGTTTTCGTGATATGGGGCAGGTGCTGGCTAAGGACAGATTTACGTTAAAAGATGCAGCAATGACGGCACGCCGCTCATGGCAACTGACTTTAACGAATGGAATTAAGCTCAATCTTGGCCGTGGCGACACGATGAAGCGTCTGGCGCGTTTTGTGGAACTTTACCCGGTTTTACAGCAGCAGGCACAGACTGACGGCAAACGGATAAGCTACGTTGATTTGCGTTATGACTCAGGCGCAGCAGTCGGTTGGGTTCCGGCTCCGGTTGAGGAACCTAATCAGCAACAGAATCAGGCACAGGTACAGGCAGAACAACAATGATCAAGGCGACGGACAGAAAACTGGTAGTTGGACTGGAGATTGGGACCGCGAAGGTTGCCGCTTTAGTAGGGGAAGTTCTGCCCGACGGTATGGTCAATATCATTGGTGTGGGAAGTTGCCCGTCCCGTGGTATGGATAAAGGTGGGGTAAACGATCTTGAGTCGGTGGTGAAATGCGTACAGCGTGCCATCGATCAGGCTGAGTTAATGGCAGATTGCCAGATTTCCTCTGTCTATCTGGCTCTTTCTGGCAAGCATATTAGCTGCCAGAATGAAATCGGCATGGTTCCGATTTCAGAAGAAGAAGTGACGCAAGAAGACGTTGAAAACGTTGTGCACACGGCGAAATCTGTGCGCGTTCGCGATGAGCATCGCGTGCTTCACGTGATTCCGCAGGAATATGCGATCGACTATCAAGAGGGGATCAAGAACCCAGTCGGTCTTTCTGGCGTCCGGATGCAGGCAAAAGTGCACTTAATTACGTGTCACAACGACATGGCGAAGAACATTGTTAAAGCCGTTGAACGTTGTGGCCTGAAAGTTGACCAACTTATTTTCGCCGGTCTGGCAGCAAGCTATTCTGTGCTGACCGAAGACGAACGTGAATTAGGCGTCTGTGTGGTCGATATTGGTGGTGGTACAATGGATATGGCCGTGTATACCGGCGGAGCCTTGCGCCACACAAAAGTTATCCCTTATGCAGGGAATGTTGTCACCAGCGATATTGCCTACGCCTTTGGTACGCCACCGAGCGATGCAGAGGCCATCAAGGTACGCCATGGATGTGCACTGGGTTCTATCGTCGGTAAAGATGAGAGCGTTGAAGTGCCAAGCGTAGGGGGGCGTCCGCCACGCAGCCTGCAACGCCAGACGCTGGCTGAGGTCATTGAGCCTCGTTACACCGAGTTGCTCAACCTGGTCAACGAAGAGATTTTGCAGTTACAGGAACAGCTTCGCCAGCAGGGTGTTAAACACCATCTTGCCGCGGGGATTGTATTAACCGGCGGTGCGGCGCAAATTGAAGGTCTTGCGGCCTGCGCTCAGCGCGTGTTCCATACACAAGTGCGTATTGGTGCACCGCTGAATATCACCGGTTTAACGGATTATGCTCAGGAGCCGTACTATTCAACGGCTGTGGGCCTGCTTCATTATGGGAAAGAATCCCATCTTAGTGGCGAAGCAGAAGTGGAAAAGCGAGTGTCAGTGGGGTCGTGGGTCAAACGACTCAATACCTGGCTGCGAAAAGAGTTTTAATTTTTTTAAGAGACCAGAGAAAATTAGCGGTCTCGGGCGACAGGCACAAAACGGAGAGAAATTATGTTTGAACCTATGGAATTGACCAACGACGCGGTGATTAAAGTCATCGGCGTCGGTGGCGGCGGCGGTAATGCCGTAGAGCATATGGTGCGTGAGCGTATTGAAGGTGTTGAATTTTTTGCGGTTAACACCGATGCACAGGCACTGCGTAAGACGGCTGTAGGCCAGACTATTCAGATCGGCGGTGGCATCACCAAAGGTCTGGGCGCTGGAGCTAACCCAGAAGTTGGGCGTAATGCTGCCGAAGAAGATCGTGAAGCCCTGCGTGCTGCACTGGAAGGTGCGGACATGGTATTTATCGCCGCAGGTATGGGCGGTGGTACTGGAACAGGTGCTGCACCGGTTGTTGCTGAAGTAGCAAAAGATTTAGGTATTCTGACCGTTGCTGTTGTGACTAAGCCTTTCAACTTTGAAGGCAAGAAGCGTATGGCATTCGCGGAGCAGGGTATCACTGAGTTGTCCAAGCATGTGGACTCTCTGATTACCATCCCGAACGACAAACTGCTGAAAGTGCTGGGTCGCGGTATCTCCCTGCTGGATGCGTTTGGCGCAGCGAACGATGTGCTCAAAGGTGCAGTTCAGGGTATCGCTGAGCTGATCACGCGTCCGGGTCTGATGAACGTTGACTTTGCAGACGTTCGCACCGTGATGTCTGAAATGGGCTATGCGATGATGGGTTCTGGTGTGGCGAGCGGTGAAGACCGTGCTGAAGAAGCGGCTGAAATGGCTATCTCTTCTCCACTGCTGGAAGACATCGACCTGTCTGGTGCGCGCGGCGTTCTGGTCAACATCACTGCTGGCTTTGACCTGCGTCTGGATGAGTTCGAAACGGTGGGTAACACTATTCGTGCGTTCGCATCGGATAACGCAACTGTTGTTATCGGTACTTCCCTTGATCCGGAAATGAACGATGAACTGCGTGTGACTGTGGTAGCTACTGGTATCGGCATGGACAAACGTCCAGAGATCACCCTGGTGACCAATAAGCAGACTCAGCAGCCCGTGATGGATCGTTACCAGCAGCACGGTATGGCTCCACTGACTCAAGAGCAGAAACCGGCCGCTAAAGTGGTGAACGACAATACGCCGCAAACCGCGAAAGAGCCAGATTATCTGGATATCCCAGCGTTCCTGCGCAAGCAAGCTGACTAAGAATTGGCTGGAATTTGGGGATTTTCGCTCTTTGTGCTAAACTGGCCCATCGATAGTGATATACACTCTCGGTTGGATAGGTAATTTGGCGAGATTATACGATGATCAAACAAAGGACACTTAAACGTATCGTTCAGGCGACTGGCGTCGGTTTGCATACCGGCAAGAAAGTCACACTGACGTTACGCCCTGCGCCGGCCAATACCGGGGTCATCTATCGTCGCACCGACTTGAATCCACCGGTAGATTTTCCGGCTGATGCCAAATCTGTGCGTGATACTATGCTCTGTACTTGCCTGGTGAATGAGCATGACGTGCGGATTTCTACCGTAGAGCACCTGAACGCTGCCCTGGCTGGTTTGGGTATCGACAACATTATGATTGAAGTCGATGCACCAGAAATCCCAATCATGGATGGTAGTGCTGCTCCGTTCGTTTATTTATTGCTGGATGCCGGCATTGAAGAACTGAACTGTGCGAAGAAATTTGTTCGCATCAAAGAGACGGTTCGTGTTGAAGATGGCGATAAGTGGGCTGAGTTCAAGCCGTTTAATGGTTTTTCGTTGGACTTTACCATCGATTTCAACCATCCGGCGATTGATGCCAGTACCCAACGCTATGCAATGAACTTCTCTGCTGATGCGTTTATGCGCCAGATTAGTCGTGCGCGTACTTTCGGTTTCATGCGTGATATCGAATATCTGCAGTCCCGTGGTTTGTGCCTGGGCGGCAGCTTCGATTGTGCCATCGTTGTTGACGATTATCGCGTATTGAACGAAGACGGTCTGCGTTTTGAAGACGAATTTGTTCGTCACAAAATGCTCGATGCAATTGGTGATCTGTTCATGTGTGGTCACAACATCATTGGTGCATTTACCGCGTTTAAATCCGGTCATGCACTGAACAACAAATTGTTGCAGGCCGTCCTGGCAAAACAGGAAGCCTGGGAATATGTGACCTTCCAGGACGACGCAGAATTGCCTCTGGCATTCAAAGCACCGAATCTGGTTCTGGCATAACGGTTAATCCCGTTTCGTAAAATCGACTGATTTATCTGGTACTCTCTCCGGCCAGGTGAACAGTCGATTTTTCTTTTTCCCCCTTCTGATGCTTTTTCCTGCCCTTTTAACGTTTACTGAACATTGAAAATGTGCGCGTTAGCTGCATTCTTGACCGTTTTTACCTGGTGCATTACGTCATTCCTGCTGCTGTACAGTAGCTTTAGTGGTAATATCTGGGCGCTAAAAAGAATAAATGAACTCAGCTGGCACTGGCCGGCTTATGTGGTGGATTAGGTGAGCGGAATTCTGACGCGCTGGCGACAATTTGGCAGACGCTACTTCTGGCCGCATCTCTTATTAGGGATGGTCGCGGCGAGTTTCGGCTTGCCTGCGCTCAGCAACAGCGCTGAAGCGGCAACACCCACCAAAACCACCACGACAAAACATGATCTCTCTGCGCGGGTTAATTTTACTAACCTCGCGTTGCTGGAAGCCAATCGTCGTCCAAATTTCTCGGTTGATTACTGGCATCAGCATGCTATCCGCACGGTTATCCGCCACCTTTCGTTTGCAATGACGCCGCAGGTTATGCCTGTTGCAGAAGAGTCGTTGCCGGTTCAGGCTCAGCATCTCGCATTACTGGATACGCTCAACGCGTTGCTGACGCAGGAAAGCAAACCGCCGGTTATCGTCCGTCAGATGGCGAAAACTGCTTTTGTTCCTCCAGTCGTTTTTTCTGTGCCAGCCTGGATTAGCCAGGTTCAGGGCATTCGCGCCGGGCCTCTTTGCCTCAGCTAAATTAACTTTTTTCAATACCTTAATTTATCTGCCCATCACGGGGCGTTTGAGAATTTATTATGCTAATTAAATTATTAACCAAAGTTTTCGGTAGTCGTAACGATCGTACTCTGCGCCGCATGCGCAAAGCCGTCACCGTCATCAATGGCATGGAACCGGCGATGGAAAAGCTCACTGATGATGAGCTGAAAGCGAAAACCGGCGAGTTTCGTGCACGCCTTGAAAAAGGTGAAACCTTAGAAAGCTTGATCCCGGAAGCATTTGCCGTTGTGCGTGAGGCGAGTAAACGTGTTTTTGGCATGCGTCACTTCGACGTACAGCTGCTGGGCGGTATGGTCTTAAACGAACGCTGCATTGCAGAAATGCGTACTGGTGAAGGTAAAACACTGACTGCAACCCTGCCTGCTTATCTGAACGCGTTGACCGGCAAGGGCGTTCACGTGGTTACCGTCAACGACTATCTTGCGCAGCGCGATGCGGAAAACAACCGTCCGCTGTTTGAATTCCTGGGAATGACCGTAGGCATCAACATGTCTGGTCTGCCTGCTCCTGCAAAACGCGAAGCTTACGGTGCAGACATTACTTACGGTACTAACAACGAGTACGGCTTTGACTATCTGCGTGACAATATGGCGTTCAGCCCTGAAGAACGCGTACAGCGCAAACTGCACTATGCGCTGGTGGATGAGGTGGACTCCATCCTAATCGATGAAGCGCGTACTCCGCTTATCATCTCCGGTCCGGCTGAAGATAGCTCCGAGATGTACCGTAAAGTAGATAAAATTATTCCCCATCTGGTGCGTCAGGAGAAAGAAGATTCCGACACCTTCCAGGGTGAAGGCCACTTCTCTGTAGATGAAAAAGCGCGTCAGGTTAACCTGACAGAACGCGGCCTGGTAAAAATTGAAGAGCTGCTGGTTGCGCAGGGCATTATGGAAGAGGGCGAATCCCTTTACTCCCCGAGCAACATTATGTTGATGCACCACGTGACTGCGGCGTTACGTGCCCACGCGCTGTTCACCCGTGATGTGGACTACATTGTGAAAGACGGTGAAGTCATCATTGTTGATGAACATACTGGCCGTACCATGCAAGGCCGTCGCTGGTCTGATGGTCTTCACCAGGCGGTTGAAGCCAAAGAAGGCGTTGATATTCAAAACGAAAACCAGACGCTGGCGTCTATCACCTTCCAGAACTACTTCCGTCTGTACGAGAAGCTGGCAGGGATGACCGGTACTGCGGACACCGAAGCATTTGAATTCAGCTCCATCTATAAGCTGGATACTGTAGTCGTTCCAACCAACCGACCAATGATCCGTAAGGACATGCCGGATCTGGTGTACATGACCGAAGCGGAAAAAATTCAGGCAATCATCGAAGATATCCGCGAACGTACCGCAGCAGGACAGCCTGTGTTGGTGGGGACCATTTCGATTGAAAAATCTGAAGTTGTTTCACATGAACTGGATAAAGCTGGTATCAAGCACAACGTACTGAACGCCAAATTCCATGCGAAAGAAGCAGATATCGTTGCGCAAGCGGGCTATCCGGCTGCTGTGACTATTGCTACCAACATGGCGGGTCGTGGTACGGATATTATGCTCGGTGGTAGCTGGCAGGCCGAAGTGGCAGAGCTGGAAAATCCAACACCGGAACAGATCGCACAAATTAAAGCCGACTGGCAGGTGCGTCATGATGCCGTTCTGGCCTCTGGCGGTCTGCACATCATCGGTACTGAGCGCCATGAATCTCGCCGTATCGATAACCAGTTGCGTGGCCGTGCTGGTCGTCAGGGTGATGCCGGTTCTTCTCGTTTCTACCTGTCTATGGAAGATGCGCTGATGCGTATTTTCGCATCAGACCGTGTTTCCGGCATGATGCGTAAATTGGGTATGAAACCAGGTGAAGCGATTGAACACCCTTGGGTGACTAAAGCGATTGCCAATGCGCAGCGTAAAGTGGAAAGCCGCAACTTCGACATCCGTAAGCAACTGCTTGAATATGATGATGTAGCTAACGATCAACGCCGTGCAATCTACACCCAGCGTAACGAACTGCTGGATGTGTCCGACGTGAGCGAAACCATCAACAGCATTCGTGAAGACGTCTTCAAAGCGACTATTGACGGACATATCCCTCCGCAGTCTCTGGAAGAGATGTGGGATATCGAAGGTTTACAGGAACGCCTGAAAAACGACTTCGACCTCGAACTGCCAATCAAAGAGTGGCTGGACAAAGAGCCAGAACTGCACGAAGAAACGCTGCGCGAACGTATTTACGAAAACGCACTGGAAGTTTATAAGCGCAAAGAAGAAGTGGTTGGCGCTGAGATGATGCGTCACTTCGAGAAAGGCGTGATGCTGCAGACACTCGACTCCCTGTGGAAAGAGCACCTGGCCGCAATGGATTATCTGCGTCAGGGCATCCATCTGCGTGGTTATGCGCAGAAGGATCCGAAACAGGAGTACAAACGTGAATCTTTCGCTATGTTTGCCTCTATGCTGGAATCATTGAAATATGAAGTGATCAGCACCCTCAGCAAAGTACAGGTGCGTATGCCGGAAGAAGTGGAAGCGATGGAGCAACAACGTCGTGAAGAAGCTGAACGTCTGTCGCAGATGCAACAGCTGAGCCATCAGACTGATGAGAGTGAAGCTGCTGCAGCGATTGCCGCACAGACGGGTGATCGCAAAGTCGGGCGTAACGATCCGTGCCCGTGCGGCTCCGGTAAAAAATACAAGGCGTGCCACGGCCGTCTGAGCTAAGCACGTAAAAAATCAAAAAGGCGCAGATATCTGCGCCTTTTTTATGGAAGTGACAATATGAAAATACTGCAAATCGCTGTCGGGATTATCCGCAACCCACATAATCAAATCTTCATTACCCAACGTGCCGCCGATGCACACATGGCAAACAAGTGGGAATTTCCTGGAGGCAAAATTGAGTCAGGCGAAACGCCGGAACAGGCGCTGATTCGTGAACTTCAGGAAGAGGTGGGCATCACGCCTCTGAACCCCTCGCTTTTCGATAAACTTGAGTATCAGTTCCCGGATCGCCATATCACTTTGTGGTTCTGGCTGGTTGAGAACTGGGAAGGTGAACCCTGGGGAAAAGAAGGGCAACCGGGTAACTGGATTGAGCTTCAGGCGCTGGATGCCGACAAATTCCCGCCAGCAAATGAGCCTGTTATTACCCGATTAATACGAGGCGCTTGAGCCTGCTTAGCGAAACGCCAGCAGGCTTGTATTATGACTGCTGGTCTTCGCTCCAGTTATCACTATCAGAAAGATCGCCTGCGCTTGGAATGCGTTTCTCCTCTGCGGCCCACTCGCCTAAATCAATAAGCTGGCAGCGTTTAGAGCAGAAAGGGCGGAAAGGACTGCTTTCACCCCAGACAACGGTTTTTCCGCAGGTCGGGCAGTTGACCATGGTTACATCAGACATCGGTACTCCTTAACAGCAGGCCAGTTCAAAATCGAGGCGATCCGGCACTGTGCCATTTTCGCTATCCAGCGGCATGAATCGAATGGCAAAACGACTCTTATGCCCGGAAATCTGCGGATAAAGTTGATCGTTCAGTGACAAATTCAGACGCAGCAGATCGGCATCATCCCCATTATCCTGATAAAAACCGTTCAGACTGGTTTGTTTGCGGAACGGCGCTGAGTTTCGGATAAGATCGAGGATTAGCAAAAGTGTCTGCTGCATCGGCTCCAGACTGTTCAGCCAATTTTTTACCTGCGTATCACGCTGCTCTTGAGGCATGTGTAGCCACATATGAAGCGTTGGCAGGTCAAAACTACAGCACCCCCCTGGAATACTCAGGCGTTGACGAACCAGCCCGATGAGGCGGTCTTCCCGTAAAAATTGTCCCACACGTGGTGCAGACATCAGGACGCTGCTGCTGTTTTTCAGCTGTTGGCGAAGTGAGTCGATACGGCTCTGATCGACCCCTGGAACTTCCGTCCACGCCTGTAATTTGCGCTGTTGGCGCTCCAGCTCTTTCAGCAGCTCGGTGCGCACATCGCCGCGTTCGATCACATCCAGCAAGTCGCCCACATTGCGGAAAAAATGCAGTGCGGTGGCGTGGTCGCTAATCGGGAGGTGATGTGAAAGCTGTTGAATCAAAAATTCAATGCGTAACCAGGTACGCATTTTTTCGTTAAGTGGGTGCTCAAAAAGGATGTGAGTTGGCATTATGATTTTTCCTGTGCAACGGCCTGCGCGGCGAACGTCAGATACTGCTCGTGCAGACGGGCAACATCCGATGCAATGGCATCTGGTGCGCCGTTATTATCAATAACATCATCCGCAACAGCAAGGCGTGCTTCACGCGTGACCTGGGCGGCAAGAATTTGTTCAGCATGTGCTCGGGAAACGTTGTCCCGTGCCATTGTCCGTTGGATCTGAGTTTCGGGGGAAACATCGATGACCAGTACGCGATCGGCTTTTTTCTCAAGCTGATTTTCAACAAGCAATGGAACAACCCATAGCACGTAAGGGGATGTGGCATCTGCAATCTGACGCTGTGTTTCCTGATGGATAATGGGGTGGAGGAGGGCATTGAGCCAGGCTTTCTCCGCAGGCTGTGAAAAAATATGTTCACGAAGCCGACGCCGGTCAAGCGTGCCATCGGAATGAATTATTTCATCCCCGAAATGAGCCTGAATAGCGTTTAACGCAGGTGTATTTGGTTCTACCACCTGACGGGCAATGATATCAGCATCAATAATCGCGATGCCCAGATGAGAAAAAGCGTCTGCAACGGTACTTTTGCCACTACCGATGCCGCCCGTTAATGCGACGATGTACCCCATTAAATCAAATCCTGGGAATTATTCATTATTAAAATCAGTTGGTTAAATTTCAAACTTATCACGGCGAAAGGTTCAATCGCATCACCCGCTTTTTACCAGGTAAATTTATAGGATTGTAGCGTAAAAAAAGAGAATTTCGCAGTCTTGCGGAGCAGGTATTAGTGCGTATGATAACGTCACTGGAGTTGTGCTTTTAACATATTTGCCTCTAACCCCAGGAATCCGCACATGCGTATCGAAGAAGATCTGAAGTTAGGTTTCAAAGACGTTCTTATCCGCCCTAAACGCTCTACACTGAAAAGCCGCTCAGACGTTGAACTCGAACGTCAATTCACCTTTAAACATTCCGGTCAGACCTGGTCTGGCGTGCCAATCATCGCGGCCAATATGGACACGGTGGGGACGTTCGAGATGGCAGCTGCGCTGGCTAAATTTGACGTGCTGACTGCTGTTCACAAACACTACAGCTCAGAAGAGTGGAATGCGTTCGTTTCGTCTGCTTCTGAAGATGTGCTGAAGCATGTGATGGTATCTACGGGCACATCTGATGCCGACTTCGAAAAAACCAAACAAATTTTGAATGCTAACCCGGTGCTCAATTTTGTCTGTATTGACGTGGCAAATGGATATTCCGAGCACTTTGTGCAGTTTGTCAGCAAGGCGCGTCAAGCCTGGCCGACGAAAACCATTATCGCGGGCAACGTGGTCACGGGTGAAATGTGTGAAGAACTGATCCTTTCCGGCGCAGATATCGTGAAAGTGGGCATTGGCCCGGGGTCTGTCTGCACGACGCGTGTGAAAACAGGGGTAGGCTATCCGCAGCTCTCCGCCGTGATTGAGTGCGCTGATGCGGCGCATGGCCTTGGTGGTCAAATCATCAGTGACGGAGGGTGCACCATGCCTGGTGATGTTGCTAAAGCCTTTGGCGGCGGCGCAGACTTCGTGATGCTGGGTGGAATGCTGGCTGGCCATGAAGAGAGCGGCGGTGTTGTCGTTGAAGAAAATGGCGAGAAATTTATGCTGTTCTATGGCATGAGTTCTGAATCAGCGATGACTCGTCACGTGGGTGGCGTGGCAAAATATCGCGCCGCAGAAGGGAAAACCGTGAAGCTGCCTCTGCGTGGACCGGTAGAAAATACGGCGCGCGATGTCCTCGGTGGTCTGCGTTCAGCCTGCACCTATGTGGGCGCATCCCGCCTGAAAGAGCTGACGAAACGCACGACGTTTATCCGCGTTCAGGAACAAGAAAACCGCGTTTTCAATAGCCTGTAATCGTCTCCCGCTGGTGCATGCCTGTGCGCCAGCATTATCCTGCACTCATGGCATCGCCCAGATGAAAAATGGGCAGATACATCGCGACGACCAGCGTTCCGATAATCACACCTGTCACTATCAGCAATAAAGGCTCCAGAAGTGCGGCCAGCTCGTCAGCAAGCAGGAATGTTTGCTCGGTGTGGTGACGGGCAAGATTCGCCATCATGATATCGAGCGCCCCGGAAACTTCGCCTGTACGGACCAGTTGAATGCATAGCGGTGTGAATACCGTGGCTTTCTGGAGGGAGGACCAGACTGGCATTCCTTGCTCGATTCGTCCTCTGACTTCCTTGAGCCGTTCCTGCCAGAATAGATTATCAACGGTACTTTCGGCACTCTCCAGCCCTTGTAAAAAGGCAATGCCAGCGTGCTGGGTGAGTGTCAGCACCGTAAATATTTGCCCCAGCTTTTGTCCTTTAGCTAGCGATCCCAGTACCGGTATACTTAGAACAAAACGATGGCGAAAATGCTGCCAACGCGGATGCCGCCGTAGAATCCAGCCGAGACCAGCAGGGAAAAGCAGTGATGTAAGAAGTACCATTCCCCACTGATGAATAAATGCGGCCAGCCTCAGGATCCACTGTGTCAGCAAGGGAAGCGGTGTGCTAAAGGTTTTGTAGATAGCGGCGAACTCCGGTAATACCAGCGTAACCATGGCTATCACAACCGTTATCGCCAGCGTCAGAATGATCAACGGATAGCGCAGCGCTTTTTTCACTTTTGTGCTGAGTTGTTGTTGGGATTTTTGTTGCTCGGCAAGTTGCCGACAACACTCTTCCAGTTTTCCCGTTAGCTCGCCAGTTCTTACCATTGCGACATACAGCGGGCTAAAAACAGTAGGCCACTCTTTTAATGCTTCAGAGAATGCTCGTCCTTCGCTGAGATCGTCGGCGAGACTTTGCAGCAATGCCTGCCACTGTTTCAAAGGGTGCTGTTGCGCCAGCATATGCAGGCTTTCTGAGAGCGTGAGGCCAGCTTGCAACAATGTGGCGAGTTGCCTGAAAATCTCGTAGCAATGGTGTGTTTGCCACCGATACTTCTGCATACAGCGAGTGAGCTTCAACGGATAAAGCGCTTTTCGTATTAATTTTGCGTTGGCGGTTTCGCTATTTGTGGCCCAGATCGTACCATTTTGCAGTTCGCCTTCTTCTGTCATGGCCCGCCAGTGCCAGAGTTGGTTAGTCTCCATTGGGCATACCCAGCACGCGCAACAGTTCTTCTATAGTGGTCAATCCTTGTTCGATGGCCAGACAGCCATGTTCAAACAAAGACATCATTCCCGCTTGCCGGGCACTGGTTTCGACGACGTCTACAGACACCCCGCTGGCAATGGCTTGCCGGAGAGAATCATCGACGGTGAGTACTTCAAAAAGCGCAATGCGGCCATAAAACCCGTGATAGCAGCGATCGCAACCTGTGGCTTGCCACTGAGGGAGCTGTCGGGGCCATACTGAACGGGGAAGTGTCGTTTTGTCGGGAGCCTCTTTCCGGCAATGCGGGCACAGGCGACGAACAAGGCGTTGGGCAATAACCATAGAGAGTGCAGAAGAGAGCATCCAGCGGGCAACTCCCATTTGCTGTAGGCGAATCAACGTTTCAGCCGTTGAATTAGTGTGAAGAGTCGAAAGCACCAGATGTCCGGTTTGCGCGGCTTTAATGGCAATTTCTGCCGTTTCGCTATCACGGATTTCACCGACCATAATAATGTCCGGATCCTGGCGGAGCAGGGCGCGAAGCACGCTTTGAAACGTTAAGCCTGCACGGGGATTGATTTGTGTCTGGTTGAGTCCTGAAAGGGGGATCTCAATAGGGTCTTCTACACTGCAAATGTTGACGTCGGGAGTGTTCCGCGCCTGCAATGCACTGTAGAGAGTGACCGTTTTTCCGCTACCCGTAGGTCCTGTTACCAGGAGCAAACCTTGCGGCTTATTGAGTACCTCATCAAAGCGCCTTTGTTGGTCAGTGCTCATACCCAACTGATTAACCTCAAGCGCCTGTTGAACCTGGTGTAGTAAGCGGAGCACGATTTTTTCTCCGCCATTGCAGGGAAGTGTGGCGATGCGAAAGGAGACCGGGGTGTTAGCCAGTTCAACCGTAAACTGACCATCCTGCGGTAACCTGCGTTCTGCAATATCCAGCTGGCTCAGTACTTTTAACCGGGCGGTGAGAGTGGCCGCTAAGGCCACTGAAAGGGAGGGTTGCGGGTAGAGCACGCCATCAATGCGTAAACGAATCTGACAACCCTGCTCTGTTGGTTCTATGTGAATGTCGGATGCCCGTTGCTTTAACGCGTGCAAAAGCGTGCGGTTAAGAATATCGACAGCCGACCCAGTAGCCTCAGAGGTCACTGGCAGATGTGATTTTGCCATGGCCTGCTGGTGTTTCTCCATCCGCTCGACCGTCCAGCACTCGATATCAAGACGCTTTTGTGTGGTGAAGCGCAAAGCATCCATCAGCTCTGTCGTGGGATTGCCCACAACGGCGATACTGATCGTGTCGGCATCGCTGGTGAGTAACTGCGCCTGGTGACGCAGGCATAAGGTTGTGAGTTGTTCTAAATTCATCATCAGCTCCTGTTATTGACGTTCGAAGCGGAAGACGTCTTCACAGGCCTGTTTGAGCGAGGTGTCATTAGCGATATTGCAGTTTCGTACCCAGCCCGTCATGCCATTGCCATCATTCCATTGCGGTGTCATCACCACGTCAAGCCCGGTCAGGCTCTCCTGACCGGTGAGGGCCACTACCCCTTTTGCCACACTCATTCCGGAGACATAACGCGAAGTGGTTGGTGCGGGGATACCATTGCTGCCACCGTCACAGTTATCCACCCCACCATGATCCAGGGCGCAAAGCTCAATAGCGGTGCGATAGGGAATAAATGTTTGCAGCATATCGGTCAGGGCTGCTTTTCGAAGGTAGTTCTGGTAAGCCGGAACGCCAATTGCGCTCAAAATAGCAATAATGCCAATAACGACCATTAGCTCAATAAGGGTGAATCCCTGTTGTCTGTTCATTTCTGCTCCTTAGGTTAGATGGCGCTACTGTGGCAGCGCAAAGGCACAGAAACGAGGGGCAAAAAAGAGAACGTGAAGGGGCTTTCAGGCGTTTTCGGGAGAGTTACAGTTCAGGACAACAGATTTGCGTGTGTCTTCGTAATTCCCCTCCCCGATGGGAGAGGGGAAGCATGCGGCTATTTGAAGCGCATCGAAAGGTCGAGTGCCCGGATGTGTTTGGTGAGTGCCCCTACGGAGATAAAGTCCACACCAGTTTCGGCAAACTCACGCAGTGTCTCCTGAGTGACGTTACCGGAAACCTCAAGCTGTGCCTGACCATTGGTACGTTTAACGGCTTCACGCATCTGGTCGGTTTCGAAGTTATCCAGCATGATGATGTCGGCTCCGGCCTTGATGGCATCATCCAGTTCGTCCAGATTTTCCACCTCAACTTCGACCGGTACATCAGGGTGCAGCCAGAAGGCCTTTTCTACCGCCTGACGGACGGAGCCTGAAGCAATAATGTGGTTCTCTTTGATCAGGAAGGCGTCGGATAACCCCAGTCGATGGTTTGCCCCACCACCACACAGCACTGCGTACTTCAGTGCGGTGCGCAGGCCTGGCAGTGTTTTGCGGGTATCCAGCAATTGGGTATGCGTTCCTGCCAGCAGATCCACATAGCGGCGCACTTCACTCGCCACACCGGATAAGGTTTGCACGAAGTTAAGCGCGGTGCGTTCACCTGTCAGTAGCACACGGGATGGACCATCAAGTTCAAACAGTGACTGGTTGGCTGAAATAGCATCGCCATCTGCGACATGCCAGGTGACTTGAACGTCGTCACCCGCGAGTTGGGTAAAGACCTCTTCCACCCAACGTTTTCCGCAAAATACCCCGTCTTCACGGGTAATAATGACCGCGTGAGAGCGTGTCTCTTTTGGCAACAATTGTGCGGTAATATCGTTGTCGGCATTAACGTCGCCGCCCAGATCTTCTTTCAGGGCATGGGCAACGCTTGCCGGAATATCCATATTAATACGTTCCAGAAGCACGTCACGTCGGTGGTCGGGGTTATAGCGGCGAGGCGGCATGATAAAACTCCAAATTGGTAACGAATCATAATATTGAAACATGCTACTCTGAACCGGGTAACAGCACCATACATAAGGAGTTCCAGCATGTTGTTAGAAAACGGATGGCTGGTGGATGCGCGGCATGTGCCCTCGCCGCACCATGACAGCCGCCCGGAGGATGAGATGCCCTCACTGCTGGTTGTTCATAATATTAGTCTCCCACCGGGTGAGTTTGGCGGACCGTGGATCGATGCATTATTCACAGGAACGATTGATCCTGAAGCCCATCCTTTTTTTGCAGAGATTGCGCATCTGCGTGTTTCAGCGCATTGCTTGATCCGCCGTGACGGGGAAATTGTCCAGTATGTTCCATTTGATCAGCGCGCCTGGCATGCGGGTGTATCGCTGTATCAGGGGCGTGAGCGTTGCAATGATTTCTCTATTGGAATCGAACTGGAAGGCACGGACACCACACCGTATACCGATGCGCAATATCAGCAACTGGTTGCGGTGACACAGACGCTTATTGGATTGTATCCCGCCATTGCCGGGAATATCACGGGACACAGTGATATCGCGCCGGTAAGAAAAACCGATCCCGGACCGGCATTTGACTGGTCCCGGTTTCGCGCCATGCTTACCGCTTCGTCAGAAAAGGAGATGACATGACGTTGTTTACCATGCTGCTGGTTATGATCGCTGAACGGTTGTTTAAACTCGGCGAACACTGGCAATTGGATCATCGGCTGGAGGTGTTTTTCCGCCGCATTAAACATTTCTCTATGCTGCAAACGCTGTTGATGACGGCTGTCGTCATGCTTGTCGTGTTCTTGCTGCTGCGCTCGCTCCACGGTCTTTTTTTCAATGTGCCGCTGTTGGTGGTGTGGATCGTACTTGGCGTCTTGTGTATCGGGGCGGGCAAAGTGCGTTTGCACTATCATGCTTATCTGAAAGCTGCATCCCGCGATGATGCTCATGCCCGTGGTGCGATGGCGAGTGAATTAACGCTAATCCATGGCGTTCCACCGGATTGTAACGAACGTGAGTTTCTTCGCGAATTGCAAAACGCGCTGCTGTGGATTAACTATCGCTTTTATATTGCCCCGTTGTTCTGGTTTGTGGTGGGAGGCCCATGGGGGCCGGTATTGCTTATGGGATATGCGTTTCTGCGCGCCTGGCAAACCTGGCTTGCCCGCTACCTGACACCGCACGAACGTCTGCAATCGGGTATTGATGCCATTCTGCATGTGCTCGACTGGTTGCCGGTTCGCCTTGTTGGTGTGGTGTATGCGTTAATTGGCCACGGTGAGAAAGCGCTTCCTGCGTGGTTTGCTTCCCTTGCCGATCGCCACTCCTCGCAGTATCAGGTGTTAACCCGCCTGGCACAATTCTCCCTGGCGCGTGAACCTCATAGTGACAAAGTGGAAACGCCAAAAGCGGCCGTATCAATGGCGAAGAAAACGTCATTTGTGGTGGTCGTTATTGTGGCGCTGTTGACCATTTACGGTACGCTGGTTTAACCCAGCGCACCGTTGTCTTCAAAGCGTATCTGCGGGCGGGATGCCAAAATCAGGCATCCCATTTTCATTCCAGCGAACCAGTTTCAGGCGGGTATGGCGGTTGGGATCATAAAGCGGATCCCCTTCAATTTCGGTGTAGTTACGTGCGTGATACACCAGCACATCTTCGCCATCCTCTGTTTGCGTAAAGCTGTTATGCCCTGGTCCATACTGGCGGTTTTCATAGCTGGTGGTGAACACCGGGCGTGACGCTTTGTGCCAGTTGGCCGGATTTTGTGGGTCAGCATGCATATCTACCCACAGTAATCCCATGCAGTAGTTCTCATCGGTGGCGCTGGCGGAATAACTGATAAACAGTTTATTGCTATGTACCAACACTGCCGGGCCTTCATTGACCCAAAAACCGCGACACTCCCAGTCATACTCTGGTTTGCTGAGCATGACGGGCTCGCCCTTGAGCGTCCAGGGGTTTTCCATTTCACACAGATACAGGTTGGAATTGCCGGAAATATCCGGGGCTTTTTGCGCCCACAGATACCAGCGCTTGCCCTGATGGACAAACGTGGTTGCGTCCAGTGCAAAGGTATCGAATGGGGTTTTGATTTGCCCCTTTTCACGCCATGTTCCCGTGAGCGGATCGCTATGGGAACATTCCAGGGCGAACATGCGATGCTGGAACATGCCGAGTTTATCGAGCGCCTGGGTATGCGCAGCCGCAAAATAGATGTACCACTTACCATCAATGTGGTGCAGCTCGGGCGCCCAGATAAGCTCGCACATCGGGCCAGTGTCAGGTTTTCGCCACACCACCACGTCTTCAGCGCGGCGAAGGCCCTCCAGTGTGTCTGCGCGGCGGATTGCCAGCCTGTCATATTCCGGTACAGAGGCAATAAAATAGTACTGTCCATCATGACGCAGAATATAGGGGTCGGCACGTTGCTCAATAAACGGGTTTGGCCAGGTTTTCATTCGGCTTTCCTTATTTCGTCTCTGCGGCTTTCAGTTCCTGATAGTCGTTCAGTTCACGGTAATTGGTACGACGTTTTTCCAGATCGGCCTGTATTTGTTTCATCAATTCTCGATCCACTTTTAACAGGCGAACCACGCCAGCAGTGATCAAATATCCGACGCCTGGGATCACCGTAAACAGCAGTACGATCCCGTTGATGGCATCAGCACTTTGGGCTTTCGCGCCAGCGTCGTAACCGTACCAGGAGAGCAGGAAGCCCACCATAGCGCCCGCAACAGCCAGCCCCAACTTGAGGAAGAAAATATTGCCGGAGAAGCTGATTCCGGTGATACGTTTCCCTGTTTTCCATTCGCCATAATCATCAACATCCGCCATTAACGACCAGTGCAGCGGGGAAGGGATCTGATGCAAAATGTTCAGCAGGAAGTAGAGAACGACGATTGTGACTGTCGCTTTTGGATCGAAGAAGTAGAACGCGCTGGAGAAGATTGCCAGCACGATGTTGGTCCAGAAGAACACCTTTAATTTACACCAGCGGTCAGTTAACACTTTCGCCAGCATACTGCCGAGCATCATGCCCACTACGCCAAGGCTGATAAACAGCGTGGCAAAATGGGTGCTTTGCCCCATCACCCAGGTGACGTAATACATTGTTGCCGCCATGCGGATAAAGCCAGGACAGACGTTGCAGAGCGTGAGCAGCAGGATGCGCACCCATTGATCGTTTTTCCACACATCCTTGAGATCGTTTTTCAGCTCATCGTTGGTCTGAACAGCCGGGCGGACGCGCTCGCGTACAGTAGAAAAGCAAAACAGGAACATACATGTGCCGATCAGAGCCAGCACGGTCATCGCCATCTGGTAGCCCCTGGCTTTGTTATCGCCCCCAAACCAGTCGGCCATTGGCAACAGGGTTAATGACAGCAGTAACGTGGCAATGCCGACCAGCACAAAACGCCAGGACTGGCAGGCAACGCGCTCTTTCGGATCGTTGGTAATGACGCCGCCCAGCGAGCAATAGGGGATATTGATGGCCGTATAGGTGAGCGACAGCAGGAAATAGGTGACAAAGGCATAGATAACTTTGCTGTTGTAGCTCCAGTCCGGTGTGGTGAACATGAGGATGCTAAAGAGCGCGTAGGGGAAGGCAATCCATAATAACCATGGACGAAAACGACCATACTTGCTGCGGGTACGGTCGGCAATCGCTCCCATAATAGGGTCGGTTATTGCATCAATGACACGGACCGAAAGCAACAATACGCCAACCAGTGCAGGCGCTAGCCCAAAAATATCCGTATAGAAATAGTTAACAAACAACATAATAGCGCCGAAGATGATATTGCATCCCGCGTCGCCCATCCCATAGCCGATCTTTTCTTTCACTGATAATTTGGTGTTATCCATCGACAGCTCTCCGAGTAACGGTATGGAGAGAATTATTTGCCTGCAAATGAATATATGCGTTGCAGTATTGGGGTGGTGATATGGATTAAATGGCTATTGGCGCGAATTTGTGAGGGAGGTAACAACACGCTGTACCCGCGAAAAGCGGGTACAGCGGAGAGGGATTAATGTGCTTTTACTGCTTTGGCATTTTTCTGTTTACACAGGTAGCCGATACCGAGGATCACAATCCATACCGGGATCAGATAAACGGAGATCGCCATACCCGGAGTCATCAACATAATGACCAATACTGCCGCCATGAACAGCAGGCATACCCAGTTACCCAGAGGATAGAACAGCGCAGGGAAGCGAGTGGTCACGCCTTGCTGTTGTTTCGCACGGCGGAACTTGATGTGTGCCAGGCTAATCATCGCCCAGTTGATCACCAGAGCTGAGACCACCAGAGCCATCAGCAGGCCAAAAGCGGACTCCGGAGCCAGATAGTTAATCAGCACGCACAGTGCAGTCACAACGGCTGACACCAGGATGGTATTTACCGGTACACCACGCTTGTCGACGTTGAGCAATGCTTTCGGTGCGTTGCCTTGTTGCGCCAGACCGAACAGCATGCGACTGTTGCAGTATACGCAACTGTTGTACACCGACAGCGCTGCCGTCAGGACCACCACGTTCAGGGCATTCGCGACGAAAGTATCCCCCAGTTCATGGAAGATCAACACGAATGGACTGGTATCAGCCGTTACGCGTGTCCATGGCAGCAGAGAAAGCAGAACGGCCAGTGAACCCACATAGAAAATCAGAATACGGTAGATCACCTGGTTGGTGGCTTTCGGGATGCTCTGCTCCGGGTTATCCGCTTCTGCTGCGGTAATGCCGACCAGTTCCAGCCCCCCGAAGGAGAACATGATAATCGCCATCATCATGACAAGCCCGGTCATGCCGTGAGGCAGGAATCCACCTTGTTCCCACAGGTTACGAACGGTGGCTTGTGGGCCGCCGTTGCCGCTGAACAGCAGCCAGCCGCCAAAGATGATCATCGCAACAACCGCGATTACTTTGATGATAGCGAACCAGAACTCCATCTCCCCGAACACTTTTACGTTAGTCAGGTTGATGGCGTTAATGATAACGAAGAAGGCAGCCGCAGAAGCCCAGGTTGGGATATCCGGATACCAGAACTGAATATATTTACCCACAGCGGTCAGTTCAGCCATGGCAACCAGAACGTACAACACCCAGTAGTTCCAGCCAGAGGCGAAGCCCGCGAAACCTCCCCAGTATTTATAGGCGAAGTGACTGAAAGAGCCGGCCACCGGCTCTTCAACGACCATCTCACCTAGCTGACGCATGATCAGAAAAGCGATAAAACCAGCGATAGCGTAACCCAGAATAATGCCTGGACCGGCGGACTGGATTACGGATGCGCTCCCCAGAAACAGGCCTGTACCGATAGCACCACCCAATGCGATGAGCTGTATGTGGCGGTTTTTGAGGCCGCGCTTTAGCTGATCGCCGTGCTGTTGACCTTCCATTAGAAAACCTCGTGTGTGGTTGTTATGTTCACGCTCAGGCGTGTGTAATTATGAAAGTCCATTTCATGTATTATTTTCTTTACGGACTAATAAAATGAAATATTCGGAACTGTCTTCCTTAGGGGCAAGAATAGTGATAAGTGCGAATGAATGCACCTGCTTTATGAAAGGATGATGACGAGTTGAATAAAAAGAGAGCATTTGTAAATCCTGCCCATTAATCGTTCCTCTGCTACCTATAGAATAAAAATGCTCCTTAAGTGGGCGAATTTTCATTATTTTCGTTGTTGAATCGCTTCAGATTGCAAATTCCATCGTTTCAATAAGGTTAAAACCACCTCTTTGGTAGTAATCATTTCATTTGTGCAAAGTTACATAACTGAAACGTTATTTCTGTAAGGTTGTTAAAATGTGCAGGGTTTACTGATTTCAATCAAAACCAATATGGACAGAAGGTGAATACTTTGTTACTTTAGCGATACGAATATGAAATTGGTAAGACCAATTGACTCCGGGCAAAAAGGCGTAAGACAGGGAATATGGCCTACAGCAAAATTCGCCAACCAAAACTATCCGATGTGATTGAGCAGCAGCTGGAGTTTTTGATCCTTGAGGGGACACTGCGCCCCGGTGAAAAACTCCCGCCTGAACGCGAGCTGGCAAAACAGTTCGACGTTTCCCGTCCCTCTCTGCGTGAGGCGATTCAACGCCTTGAAGCAAAGGGCTTGCTGCTTCGTCGCCAGGGCGGCGGAACCTTTGTGCAAAACAGCCTGTGGCAGAGCTTCAGCGATCCGCTGGTAGAACTTCTCTCTGACCACCCAGAATCCCAGTTTGACCTGCTAGAGACCCGTCACGCGCTTGAAGGCATTGCAGCTTATTACGCTGCGCTTCGTAGCAATGATGAAGATCGTGAGCGCATACGCGAACTCCATCAAGCCATTGAACGGGCACAGCAGTCCGGCGATCTCGACGCCGAGTCTGATGCCGTCGTCCAGTATCAAATTGCCGTTACCGAAGCGGCGCATAATGTGGTGTTGCTTCACTTGCTACGCTGCATGGAACCGATGCTGTCCCAAAATGTTCGTCAGAATTTTGAATTGTTGTATGCCCGTCGGGAAATGCTTCCGCTGGTCAGCAACCATCGCACCCGAGTATTCGAGGCGATAATGGCCGGGGAACCGGAGCAGGCGCGTGAAGCGTCGCACCGCCATCTGGCTTTCATTGAGGAAATCTTGCTGGACCGCAGCCGTGAACAATCGCGTCGCGAACGTTCACTTCGCCGCATACAGCAACGAAAGGATTAAGCGCCAGGTTTTTTTAGAGCGCGGCAACTAAACGCAGAACCTGTCTTATTGTGCTTTTAGTTTTCGAAATAGTTCGGGTTGTATCGCGGCGGCAAGCGCGCGAATCCCTGGGAGCATAGTGAGCTATGTGACCAGGGTGAGGAAGCGCAGCCAACAAAGAGACAGCCTGAAATAGGAAGAAAAAGAACACAATGGGACAGGTTCCAGACAAATTAACGTACTAGATAGATAAGGAATACCCCCATGTCAGAACGTCTCCAAAATGACGTGGATCCGATCGAAACTCGCGACTGGCTACAGGCGATCGAATCGGTCATCCGTGAAGAAGGTGTTGAGCGTGCTCAGTATCTGATTGATCAGCTGCTTTCAGAAGCCCGTAAAGGTGGCGTGAAGGTAGCGGCAGGTGCAGGGGCTAGCAACTACGTAAACACGATTGCCGTCGAAGACGAACCGGAATACCCGGGCAATCTGGATCTGGAACGTCGTATCCGTTCTGCAATCCGCTGGAACGCGATTATGACCGTTCTGCGCGCATCCAAGAAAGACCTGGAACTGGGTGGCCACATGGCATCCTTCCAGTCTTCAGCAACCGTTTATGAAGTGTGCTTCAACCACTTCTTCCGTGCACGTAACGAGAAAGACGGCGGCGATCTGGTTTACTTCCAGGGTCACATCTCCCCTGGTATCTATGCACGTGCATTCCTGGAAGGTCGTCTGACTGAAGAGCAGATGAACAACTTCCGTCAGGAAGTTCACGGTAAAGGTCTGTCTTCTTACCCGCACCCTAAACTGATGCCTGAATTCTGGCAGTTCCCGACCGTGTCTATGGGTCTGGGCCCAATCGGTGCGATCTACCAGGCGAAGTTCCTGAAATATCTGGAACACCGTGGTCTGAAAGATACCTCTGAACAAACCGTTTACGCTTTCCTGGGCGACGGTGAAATGGATGAGCCAGAATCTAAAGGGGCGATTACTATCGCTACCCGTGAGAAACTGGACAACCTGTGCTTCATTATCAACTGTAACCTGCAACGTCTGGATGGTCCGGTAACCGGCAACGGCAAGATCATCAACGAACTGGAAGGCATCTTCGCAGGTGCTGGCTGGAACGTGATCAAAGTGATGTGGGGCGGTCGTTGGGATGAGCTGCTGCGTAAAGATACCAGCGGTAAACTGATCCAACTGATGAACGAAACCGTTGACGGCGACTACCAGACCTTCAAATCCAAAGACGGTGCATACGTTCGCGAGCACTTCTTCGGTAAATACCCAGAAACCGCAGCGCTGGTTGCAGACTGGACTGACGAGCAGATTTGGGCCCTGAACCGTGGTGGCCACGATCCGAAGAAAGTCTACGCTGCACTGAAAAAAGCGCAGGACACCAAAGGTAAAGCGACTGTGATCCTGGCCCACACCATCAAAGGTTATGGCATGGGGGATACCGCTGAAGGTAAAAACATCGCTCACCAGGTTAAGAAAATGAACATGGACGGCGTGCGTTATATCCGCGACCGTTTCAATGTGCCAGTGACCGATGAGCAGGTTGAAAACCTGTCTTACCTCACCTTCCCGGAAGGTTCTGAAGAGCACAAGTACCTGCACGAACGTCGTCAGGCACTGAAAGGCTACCTGCCATCTCGTCAGCCTAACTTCTCCGAGAAACTGGAACTGCCTGCGCTGGAAGACTTCTCTCAGCTGCTGGAAGAACAGAACAAAGAAATCTCCACTACTATCGCTTTCGTTCGTGCCCTGAACGTGATGCTGAAGAACAAGTCGATCAAAGATCGTCTGGTTCCAATCATTGCTGATGAAGCACGTACTTTCGGTATGGAAGGTCTGTTCCGTCAGATCGGTATCTACAGCCCGAACGGCCAGCAGTACACCCCGCAGGACCGTGAGCAGGTTGCATATTACAAAGAAGACGAGAAAGGTCAGATCCTGCAGGAAGGTATCAACGAGCTGGGTGCAGGCGCGTCCTGGCTGGCTGCTGCGACCTCTTACAGCACCAACGATCTGCCAATGATTCCGTTCTACATCTACTACTCCATGTTCGGTTTCCAGCGTATCGGTGACCTGTGCTGGCAGGCTGGCGACCAACAGGCTCGCGGCTTCCTGGTAGGGGGAACTTCCGGTCGTACGACACTGAACGGTGAAGGCCTGCAGCACGAAGATGGTCACAGCCACATTCAGTCTCTGACTATCCCTAACTGTATCTCTTACGACCCGTCTTACGCATACGAAGTGGCTGTCATCATGCATGATGGTCTGGAGCGTATGTACGGTGAGAAACAAGAGAACGTTTACTACTACATCACCACGCTGAACGAAAACTACCACATGCCGGCGATGCCAGCAGGTGCAGAGGAAGGTATCCGTAAAGGTATCTACAAACTCGAAACCGTTGCAGGTAGCAAAGGTAAAGTTCAGCTGTTGGGCTCCGGTTCTATCCTGCGTCACGTACGTGAAGCCGCACAGATCCTGGCAAACGACTACGGTGTAGGTTCTGACGTCTACAGCGTAACCTCCTTCACTGAACTGGCTCGTGATGGCCAGGATTGTGAGCGCTGGAACATGCTGCACCCAATGGAAACGCCGCGCGTTCCGTACATCGCTCAGGTGATGAACGATGCTCCAGCGGTGGCTTCTACTGACTATATGAAACTGTTCGCAGAGCAGGTTCGTACCTACGTACCAGCTGATGATTATCGCGTACTGGGTACTGACGGCTTCGGTCGTTCTGACAGCCGTGAAAACCTGCGTCACCACTTCGAAGTTGATGCTTCTTATGTGGTTGTAGCAGCACTGGGCGAACTGGCTAAACGTGGCGAAATCGACAAGAAAGTGGTGGCGGAAGCAATCACCAAGTTCAACATCGATGCTGAAAAAGTTAACCCGCGTCTGGCGTAAGAGGTAAAAGAATAATGGCTATCGAAATCAATGTACCGGACATCGGGGCTGATGAAGTTGAAATCACCGAGATCCTGGTCAAAGTAGGCGACAAAGTTGAAGCAGAACAGTCGCTGATCACCGTAGAAGGCGATAAAGCCTCTATGGAAGTCCCGTCTCCTCAGGCTGGCATCGTTAAAGAGATCAAAGTCTCTGTTGGCGATAAAACCGAGACGGGCAAACTGATCATGATTTTCGATTCCGCTGACGGTGCAGCAACTGCTGCACCTGCGCAGGAAGAGAAGAAAGCCGCTCCGGCCGCTGCACCAGCAGCTGCCGCGGCAGCGAAAGAAGTCAACGTGCCTGACATCGGCGGTGACGAAGTTGAAGTGACCGAAATCCTGGTGAAAGTGGGCGACACCGTTGCGGCTGAACAGTCCCTGATCACCGTAGAAGGCGACAAAGCCTCTATGGAAGTTCCGGCTCCGTTCGCGGGTACGGTTAAAGAGATCAAAATCAACACCGGTGACAAAGTGTCTACTGGCTCCCTGATCATGGTCTTCGAAGTGGCGGGTGCTGCACCTGCTGCCGCGCCTGCACAGGCCGCTGCTCCGGCAGCCGCTGCACCAGCTGTTGCTGGCGGCGCGAAAGACGTTAACGTACCAGACATCGGCGGTGACGAAGTCGAAGTGACCGAAGTGATGGTGAAAGTCGGCGACAAAGTTGCTGCTGAACAATCACTGATCACCGTTGAAGGCGACAAAGCGTCCATGGAAGTGCCTGCGCCATTCGCGGGTACGGTTAAAGAGATCAAAATCAGCACTGGTGACAAAGTGTCTACCGGTTCCCTGATCATGGTCTTCGAAGTGGAAGGCGCTGCGCCTGCCGCCGCTCCGGTTGCTGCTCCAGCACCTGCTGCTGCACCGGCTCAGGCGGCTAAACCTGCTGCTGCCCCAGTTGCGAAGGCGGAAGGCAAATCTGAATTCGCTGAAAACGACGCTTACGTTCACGCGACTCCACTGATTCGTCGCCTGGCGCGCGAATTCGGTGTGAACCTGGCGAAAGTGAAAGGGACTGGCCGTAAAGGTCGTATCCTGCGCGAAGACGTTCAGACTTATGTGAAAGACGCGGTGAAACGCGCTGAAGCTGCACCTGCTGCTGCCAGTGGCGGTGGTATTCCGGGCATGCTGCCATGGCCAAAAGTGGACTTCAGCAAGTTTGGCGAAATCGAAGAAGTTGAACTGGGTCGTATCCAGAAAATCTCTGGTGCTAACCTGAGCCGTAACTGGGTGATGATCCCGCACGTTACGCACTTCGACAAAACCGATATCACTGACCTGGAAGCGTTCCGTAAACAGCAGAACGCAGAAGCTGAGAAGCGTAAACTGGATGTGAAATTCACCCCAGTCGTCTTCATCATGAAAGCGGTTGCTGCTGCGCTTGAGCAGATGCCTCGTTTCAACAGCTCCCTGTCCGAAGATGCACAGCGTCTGACGCTGAAAAAATACATCAACATCGGTGTGGCGGTTGATACGCCAAATGGTCTGGTTGTTCCGGTCTTCAAAGACGTGAACAAGAAGAGCATTACCGAGCTGTCTCGTGAACTGACTGTGATCTCCAAGAAAGCGCGTGATGGTAAGTTGACTGCTGGCGAAATGCAGGGCGGTTGCTTCACTATCTCCAGCATCGGTGGCCTGGGTACAACCCACTTCGCACCGATTGTTAACGCGCCGGAAGTGGCTATCCTCGGTGTGTCCAAATCCGCGATTGAGCCGGTATGGAACGGTAAAGAGTTTACTCCGCGTCTGATGATGCCGATTTCTCTTTCCTTCGACCACCGCGTGATCGACGGTGCTGATGGTGCGCGCTTTATCACCATCATCAACAACACCCTGAGCGATATTCGCCGCCTGGTGATGTAATCGAAAAGCCGGCCAATCGGCCGGCTTTTTTCTGATAATCTCGTGAGGTTTGTGAGGTTATTGGCGAAAGCGACAATTCGTGAGCCGTTTGTTGTTTCAAAATTGTTAACAATTTTGTAAACTGCGGGCGGATAGAACGACCCGGTGGACGACGGGTATAAATTAAGAGGTCATGATGAGCACAGAAATCAAAACTCAGGTCGTAGTACTTGGGGCAGGCCCGGCAGGTTACTCCGCAGCATTCCGCGCCGCGGATTTAGGTCTGGAAACCGTCATCGTAGAACGCTACAGCACCCTCGGCGGTGTTTGTCTGAACGTCGGCTGTATCCCTTCAAAAGCGCTGCTGCACGTAGCCAAAGTTATCGAAGAAGCCAAAGCGCTGGCTGAACACGGTATCGTCTTCGGCGAGCCGAAAACCGATATCGACAAGATTCGTACCTGGAAAGAGAAAGTTATCACTCAGCTGACCGGTGGTCTGGCTGGTATGGCCAAAGGCCGTAAAGTGAAAGTGGTAAACGGTCTGGGTAAATTCACCGGGGCAAACACCCTGGAAGTGGAAGGTGAAAACGGCAAAACCGTGATCAACTTCGACAACGCGATCATCGCGGCAGGCTCTCGCCCAATCGAACTGCCATTCATTCCACATGAAGATCCGCGCGTGTGGGATTCCACCGATGCACTGGAACTGAAAAGCGTTCCAAAACGTCTGCTGGTCATGGGCGGCGGTATCATCGGCCTGGAAATGGGTACGGTGTACCATGCGCTGGGTTCAGAGATTGACGTGGTTGAAATGTTCGACCAGGTTATCCCGGCTGCCGATAAAGACATCGTTAAAGTCTTCACCAAACGTATCAGCAAGAAATTCAACCTGATGCTGGAAACCAAAGTGACTGCCGTTGAAGCGAAAGAAGACGGTATTTACGTTTCCATGGAAGGCAAAAAAGCCCCTGCTGAAGCGCAGCGCTATGACGCCGTGCTGGTGGCTATCGGTCGCGTACCGAACGGTAAAAACCTTAATGCAGGCGCAGCGGGCGTGGAAGTTGACGATCGTGGTTTCATTCGCGTCGACAAACAGTTGCGCACTAACGTGCCGCACATCTTTGCTATCGGCGATATCGTCGGTCAGCCAATGCTGGCACACAAAGGTGTTCACGAAGGTCACGTTGCCGCTGAAGTTATCGCGGGCATGAAACACTACTTCGATCCGAAAGTGATTCCTTCTATCGCGTACACCGAGCCAGAAGTGGCCTGGGTGGGTCTGACAGAGAAAGAAGCGAAAGAGAAAGGCATTAGCTACGAAACCGCCACCTTCCCGTGGGCAGCTTCTGGGCGTGCTATCGCTTCTGATTGCGCTGACGGCGTAACCAAACTGATCTTCGACAAAGAGACTCACCGTGTAATCGGTGGTGCAATTGTCGGTACTAACGGCGGCGAACTGCTGGGTGAGATTGGTCTGGCTATTGAAATGGGCTGTGACGCTGAAGACATCGCGCTGACCATCCACGCTCACCCAACTCTGCATGAGTCTGTGGGCCTGGCGGCAGAAGTGTTTGAAGGTAGCATCACCGACCTGCCAAACGCGAAAGCGAAGAAGAAATAAGTTTCTTCCGGCTTAAAAAAGCGGCTGATAAGCCGCTTTTTTTGTGCCTGTGGTTCAGGGAGCGACAGGTTGCCAGTTTTTATCCGGGTTATAGACAGTGAGTTGCTGTGCTTTTTGTGGCGAGTGACTGCCGAGGTTTGTCTGATAAACTTTGTCATCCTGATTGATCACAAAACTCATCACTCCTGTTTCACCATAACTGACTGGCCAGGCGACCATTGCAAAACCGTGTTTATCAGGCAGGATTTTGAACCGATAGCCGTGATAACCCATTCCTGGCTCTTTTGGACTGAACGCCGGACCGAGTGGGCTGGGGGGTTCGCCTTGTGCAACAGGCCAGTACAGGCCATCTTTTTTCCCTTCTGAACTGACAATTTTCCGGGCGTAGGTCTGGTTAAGGGCGTAATAGCTCTGCTGGGCATCGACGTAGGCATGCAGGGCTTCTATGGCAGCCAGTTCATTGCGGCCTATTTCACGTGTCAGGATCTCATTGGCGGCTTCCTGCATATCAAATTGCCACCCGGATGCCGTCTTGATGACGGGTATTGGCAGTTGCCAGCTATTTTCACCGACGATGAGATGGGCAATATTGTCGTTAACCACTGTGCTGTGGCGCACTTTCCAGTCGCGCAAAAAACGGTCGACGGCATCTGGGTCGACACCTTCTGGCGGCAAAAAATGACGCCAGTTATCACCGAGCAGGGAATTCATCGCACTTTCATTTTGCTCATTAATGGCATTCGCCAGTGCATCCGTTGCTTGTTCTGGCGTGCTGAAATATTGCTGCGCCATCGTGACGGTAGACACCATCAAAAGCACCAGCCCACTGAGTAATTTGATTTTCATGTCTGTTCCTTTAGCGATGACGGAATTCACGGTGTTCAGTTCGGGCTGGCATTTGTCGCTGCTGTTGCTGCTGATTACGGGCTGATAACTGACGGCTCTGCGTGCCGCGTTGCTGCTGGGCCTGCCAGTTAGCGGAAAGGCTATCGTTACCGCTTAGCGCATTAGCACGAGGTGGGTTGTTTGGCCGCTGGGCGGTTTGTGAAACCCGTTTTTCCGGACGCGGAGTGGTTGTCTGGCGGCTCTCGTGCGTTTGCTTAGCATGCTTGCGTTGTCCGCTTTGCGGTGTGTTGTCGTACCCGCGATAGTTACTACGCTGAGAAATTTGCTTCAGTTGCTGATTTGCTGCCTGACGCTGAGCCTCTTTTGTGGCCGGGCGCTGTGCCTGGGAGAGCGTTTTACCCGTCGATTGCTGAACTTGTGCTAACGCCGCCTGACGCTGGTTATCGCGGTTCACCGGTTTTTGCTGCGTTGCACTCAGGCCTGTCGCCGTATTTGTTGAATGGAAACGGCTGTTGAGCTGGTTTGTGGGATACGGCACGCCTCCCCGATAGGCTGGATTGTGCTGCCAGGTCTGGTTAGCCCCAGTAAGATGTTGTCCGCTGATTTTATTGAAATTATCAACGTTGATATTGATGTTGTTATCACCGTTACGGTTATATCCGCCGTTGTGGTTGTAATCATCATCGTGATGATGGTGATCCCAGTCGTCGTCATCCCAGTCGATATTGCTGAAAATTGCATAGGTTGTTGCGACACCCAGACTAAAACCAAAGCCTTTTACCAGGCTGTCAGTGAATTGCTCCCCAGGGGAAGGAGGGAGATAGACCGGGGGATAACTGGTATTGGGCCAGGTTCCATAGACCGTATTAGGATTATAGGTTGGAACATACACAACCTGAGGATCGGCAGATTCGATCTTAATGACGGTCGGGGCTGGCGTTGCGGTACTAGTGGATGTCGATTCCGTGGAGGTGCTTTTCGTCGACGCGGGTTTTGTCACGGTGGTGACGGTCTGCTGAGGTGTGGATTGTAATGCGCCAGTCTGCTGAGCGAGGGCGCGAAGACGTTGAACAGAGTCCATTACATCCTTCGGCTGCGCGAGGAAAGCATCACCGAGGTTTTGCACCCAGGGAGGATTCTCGCCCATCAATGACATCAGCTGTGGAAAGGCAACCAGCGATTTCACACTGGGGTCCCACGGCTGCCCGGCCACGGCCTGAATGGCGGTATCCCCCTGCATTTTGGGGTTATCTTTGGACCACTGCGCCGCCTGAATCACATTTGCCGGATAGGTCGATGCCATCAAAATCTGAGACAACAGCGCGTCAGGGTAGAGTGCAACAGGGGCGACCCATTGATCCAGTTGTGCAGATGTGTAAGTCGGAGCAGGGGTTGCAGATGATTGCGCGACGGGGGTTGGCTGCGCCACGGGAACGGCCGGTTGGGGCTGGGGCTCTGTCGCCCGTCCTTTCACCAGCATGACGCCTGATGCGGCAAAAAGCCCGGCACTGCACAGAAGGACAAGGAGGTGTGGCTTAAAAGGCAACTTCATAAGATGACTCCGACGAGACGAGGGCAGTGCCGTGAGGCGTTGCTGTTGCCGCGAGTATATTCACCCGAGTTTTGCTGTTTTGACTTTTATTGGGAAATCACCGGAACATCTGGCTAAAGAATGTGAGCATTTATTACACAAATTATATCTGATGTCGGGAAAGTCGTCGGGTATTCCGCAGGCAGCCCTTGCGAATGACCTGCAAAACAGATGTTCACTATCCGCTATACCATCCTTAACGATTCAGCAAACTATTTAATGTTGCTTTTTTGTAAACGGATTAACACTGTGCAGAAATCCTGCTATGCTGCCCGACGCGGCTTCGGGCATTTACCCTACAAACTGCTGTCTCACAGGAGCGTGAAGAAAACGCCCAATACACGAAAGCTTTCAATTTGCGTCAAGGCGGCAAGTGAACGGATCTTCCAGAGCTTACATCAGTGAGTGACGGGAGTGAGTGAATGCAGCCAACGGAGAGGTAAGTTGAAGGAGGAAGTGTATGCCGCAATATGACAATGAGAGCGAGGAGAACCGTCGTGCTAGAAGAATACCGTAAGCACGTAGCAGAACGTGCCGCCGAGGGAATTGTACCCAAACCTTTAGATGCAACCCAAATGGCCGCGCTCGTCGAGCTGCTGAAAAACCCGCCCGCGGGCGAAGAAGAATTCCTTTTAGATCTTTTGATCAACCGAGTACCGCCAGGCGTAGATGAAGCCGCATATGTTAAAGCCGGTTTCCTTGCTGCCATTGCCAAAGGTGAAGCCACCTCCCCACTGGTCACTCCTGAAAAAGCCATTGAACTGCTCGGTACGATGCAGGGTGGCTACAATATTCATCCATTGATCGACGCGCTGGACAGTGACACCCTGGCCCCTATTGCCGCGAAAGCGCTGACCCACACGCTGCTGATGTTTGATAACTTCTACGATGTGGAAGAAAAAGCGAAAGCGGGTAACCACTACGCGAAACAGGTTATGCAATCCTGGGCTGACGCCGAGTGGTTCCTGAGCCGTCCTGCGCTGGCAGAAAAAATGACCGTGACGGTGTTCAAAGTCACGGGTGAAACCAACACTGATGACCTGTCTCCAGCCCCGGATGCCTGGTCTCGCCCTGATATCCCACTGCACGCCCTGGCGATGTTGAAAAATGCCCGTGAAGGCATTGAGCCTGATCAGCCTGGAAGTGTTGGCCCGATCAAACAGATTGAAGCCCTGCAGGAGAAAGGTTTCCCACTGGCCTACGTTGGCGACGTCGTGGGAACGGGCTCTTCCCGTAAGTCTGCAACCAACTCCGTACTGTGGTTCATGGGTGATGATATTCCTCATGTGCCGAACAAACGCGGCGGTGGCCTGTGTCTCGGCGGTAAAATTGCCCCTATCTTCTTTAACACCATGGAAGATGCAGGCGCGCTGCCTATTGAAGTGGACGTGAACAACCTGAACATGGGCGACGTGATTGACGTTTATCCGTTCAAGGGTGAAGTCCGTAACCACGAAACCGGTGAACTGCTCGCAAGTTTTGAACTGAAAACGGATGTGCTGATTGATGAAGTTCGTGCGGGTGGGCGTATTCCGCTGATCATCGGTCGTGGCCTGACGACTAAAGCGCGTGAAGCGCTGGGTCTGCCGCACAGTGATGTCTTCCGTCAGGCGAAAGATGTGGCAGAAAGCAGCCGTGGCTTCTCTCTGGCGCAGAAAATGGTTGGCCGTGCCTGTGGTGTGAAAGGCATTCGTCCAGGTGCGTACTGCGAACCGAAGATGACCTCCGTAGGTTCTCAGGACACCACCGGCCCGATGACCCGTGATGAGCTGAAAGACCTGGCGTGCCTGGGCTTCTCTTCTGATCTGGTAATGCAATCATTCTGCCATACCGCTGCGTATCCTAAGCCGGTTGACGTCACCACGCACCACACGCTGCCGGACTTCATTATGAACCGTGGCGGTGTGTCTCTGCGTCCGGGTGATGGCGTTATCCACTCCTGGCTGAACCGCATGTTGCTGCCTGATACCGTAGGCACAGGCGGTGACTCTCATACCCGCTTCCCGATTGGCATCTCCTTCCCGGCAGGCTCTGGTCTGGTGGCATTTGCTGCTGCGACGGGCGTGATGCCGCTGGATATGCCGGAATCGGTTCTGGTGCGCTTCAAAGGCAAAATGCAGCCGGGGATTACCCTGCGTGATCTGGTGCATGCGATCCCGCTGTATGCGATCAAACAAGGTCTGCTGACCGTTGAGAAAAAAGGGAAGAAAAACATCTTCTCTGGCCGCATTCTGGAGATCGAAGGTCTGCCGGATCTGAAAGTTGAGCAGGCGTTCGAACTGACGGATGCTTCCGCTGAGCGCTCAGCGGCAGGTTGTACCATCAAGCTGAACCAGGCGCCGATCGAAGAGTATCTGACGTCCAACATCGTATTGCTGAAGTGGATGATTGCAGAAGGTTACGGCGATCGTCGTACCCTGGAACGCCGCGTGCAGGGGATGGAAAAATGGCTGGCAGATCCGCAACTGCTGGAAGCCGATGCGGATGCAGAATATGCAGCCGTGATCGACATCGATCTGGCGGATATTAAAGAGCCAATCCTGTGTGCACCGAACGATCCAGACGATGCCCGTCTGCTTTCTGATGTGCAGGGCGATAAGATCGACGAAGTGTTCATCGGTTCCTGCATGACCAACATCGGTCACTTCCGTGCTGCCGGTAAACTGCTGGATACCCATAAAGGCCAGCTGCCAACCCGCCTGTGGGTGGCTCCGCCAACCCGTATGGATGCGGCGCAGTTGACTGAAGAAGGTTATTACAGCGTATTCGGTAAGAGCGGGGCGCGTATCGAAATCCCTGGCTGTTCCCTGTGTATGGGTAACCAGGCGCGTGTTGCTGACGGTGCGACAGTGGTTTCCACTTCTACCCGTAACTTCCCGAACCGTTTAGGTACAGGCGCAAACGTCTATCTGGCCTCTGCGGAACTGGCGGCAGTTGCCGCGCTGATTGGTAAACTGCCAACGCCGGAAGAGTACCAGACCTATATTGCGCAAGTTGATAAGACGGCGGTGGATACCTACCGCTATCTGAACTTCGACCAGCTCTCTCAGTACACCGAGAAGGCTGACGGCGTGATCTTCCAGACAGCAGTATAATAAATGCGCCCCTCTCCAGTGTGAGAGGGGCTGGGGTGAGGGCATCAGGCCGCAGGGCTTTGCTCTCACCTTTTTATTTTCATTCCTCCCGTCTCTCACGCTTTTTTTCTTCCTCTCTGCTGCGATAATTAACGTAATGGCTTTGCAGAGGAAAATACGATGGATTACGAATTTCTGCGCGACATCACAGGTGTGGTGAAAGTGCGTATGTCGATGGGCCACGAAGTGGTGGGGCACTGGTTTAACGAAGAAGTGAAGGAAAACACCGCCCTGTTAGATGAAGTGGTACAGGCGGCACAGACGGTGAAAGGCAGTGAACGTTCCTGGCAACGTGTCGGGCATGAATACACGCTGTGGATGGATGGTGAAGAGGTGATGGTTCGCGCCAATCAGCTGGAGTTTTCGGGTGATGAAATCGAAGAGGGAATGAGTTACTACGATGAAGAGAGTCTGTCGCTGTGTGGCGTTGAGGACTTTTTACAGGTGGTAGCGGCATACCGTGAATTTATGAAACAGAAGTAATTCGTCGGAGCATCCTTGCTCCTTATGTGTTTACACGGCTGGCATATTGCGGCCGTAGTAAATCTCGCGCATCTCTTTCCACAACAGGTCCGTGATAACCTTGCGCTCTTCCTCGCTTAGCTCTTCCGGCCGGGTATGGAACATATAGTGCTTAAGATCGAATTCCTTTAGTAACATCTTGGTGTGAAAGATGTTTTCCTGATAGACATTCACATCCACCATATCGTACAGCGCCTTCATATCCTCGGACATAAAGTTCTGAATGGAATTAATTTCGTGGTCGATAAAGTGCTTCATCCCATTGATATCACGAGTAAAACCCCGCACGCGATAGTCAATAGTCACGATATCCGATTCGAGCTGGTGGATTAAATAGTTCAACGCATTCAGCGGTGAAATCACGCCGCAGGTAGAGACTTCAATATCCGCGCGGAAGGTACAAAGCCCACCTTCAGGGTGACTTTCCGGATAGGTGTGAACACAGATGTGGCTTTTATCCAGGTGGGCTACCACGGCTTCTGGCAGTGGACCTGGGTGTTCGCTGGGGTCGATCAGTTTCGGGTCTACAGGCTCCTCGCTCACGAGGATGGTGACGCTTGCCCCCTGAGGCTCATAATCCTGTCGGGCAATATTCAGAATATTAGCGCCGATAATCGAACAGGTTTCTGAGAGGATCTCCGTCAGGCGGTTAGCGTTGTAGAGTTCATCGATATAGGCGATGTAACCATCGCGTTCTTCCGCTGTTTTGGCGTAGCAGATATCGTAAATACAAAAACTCAGGCTTTTCGTCAGGTTGTTAAAGCCATGCAGTTTAAGCTTTTTCAATTAACTCACCTCCTTAGAGGACAGCGCGTCTTGCAGATATTGTGGCAAGGCGAATGCCGCAGTGTGGACGGCCGGGTTGTAGTATCGACACTGAAGGCCAGACTGATGGAAGCGAGCCTGGATGATTTCCGTCGAAAGATGGCGTAGCACATCGTTATCGGTCGCCCAGGCGAAGGTCATGATCCCGCCGTAATAGGTCGGAATGGCCGCCTGATAGAAGCTGACATCGTCAAAGTAGCTGCTTAATTTACGATGGCTGTCCAGGGCTTCATCTTGTTGCAGGAAGCAGACGCCATTTTGTGCGACGAAGATCCCGCCGGGATTCAGGCAACGTTTGCAGCCTTCGTAGAAGGAAGAGGTAAACAACGTTGCACCAGGGCCAATGGGATCGGTGCAGTCAGAGATAATCACATCAAAGGTCTGACGGGTCTGATTTACAAAATTAACCCCGTCATCAATGACAAGGTTGAAGCGCGGGTCGTCGTAGCTACCGGCGTTGTGGTTGGGCAGATACTGGCGGCAGAACGAAACCACTCCGGCATCGATCTCCACCATAGTAATGGTTTCGATGGACTGATGGCGGGACACTTCACGCAGCATTGCGCCATCGCCACCACCAATGATCAGCACGTGTTTGGCGTGCCCATGCGCCAGAAGCGGTACGTGGGTCATCATTTCGTGATAGATAAATTCGTCGCGCTCGGTGGTTTGTACCACGCCGTCCAATGCCATCACGCGCCCAAATGCGGCGTTCTCAAAAATGATCAGATCCTGATGATCGGTTTTCTCGTGATAAAGCACATTATCAACGGAAAAGTACTGACCAAACTGGTCATGTAGCGTTTCATGCCAGACTGTATTTTCGGCCATGGGGTGATTCCTCCTTCGTTAACATCTGTTACACCAGCATAAACAGGGGCGCAGACGACAGCGAGCTATAACCGTCACTGAACGGTTATAGCATCATCAACAAAGGAGCGTCGGGAAGGTTATTTTACGTAGGCGAGCAGGCTTAGTGAGTCGCGAGCCAGCGCTTTGCATTTCTTTGCAGTGGGGATGCCGATACCGCTTAAATCCCGGTAGCTGTCTTCGCCGAGCGCCTTCATGTCGAAGCTGTCGTAGTTGCTGAGGTCCCATTGGTTCTGTTGGGCAAAAAAGACCAGTGCACGACGAATTTGCCCGTTGGGTAAATTCTGGTATCCGCAATCGTTTTTCAGGAATACAAACACCGCCGTTAAATCGGCCATATCTTCTGCTTCATTTTCACTTAGCGCATAACTGTTCGAGCACATAGCCATCAGGCTGGCGAACAAAATTGTCCTGAAAAACGTCTTCATTGCTTCTACCACTGCATCACGGAAAATTAACGTTAGCATACTTGATGCCAGGGCGACGATCTTTATTATTGCCGCTTTGCTTGACCTTCCGGTAAGGGGAGGGTTTATGCTCAAAATATCGCCTGCAGGAAATAAGGAAATGAACATGCAACGCCGTGATTTTTTGAAATATTCCGTTGCGCTGGGGGTTGCCAGCGCACTACCACTCTGGAGCCGTGCTGCTTTTGCCGCTGACAGGCCTGGATTGCCCATTCCGGAGGTGCTTACCGCAGATGCTCGTGGCCGTATTCAGCTAG
Source organism: Enterobacter sp. RHBSTW-00994 (assembly GCF_013782625.1). Taxonomy (NCBI): domain Bacteria; kingdom Pseudomonadati; phylum Pseudomonadota; class Gammaproteobacteria; order Enterobacterales; family Enterobacteriaceae; genus Enterobacter; species Enterobacter sp. RHBSTW-00994. The sequence goes on from NZ_CP056199.1 coordinate 830,742, forward strand.
TGGTCCAGCAAGGTAAAACGACGTTTGGTGCACAGACGGCAACGACGTGGGGATATAACGGTAATATGTTAGGCCCCGCCATCCAGTTACGCAAAGGTAAAGCCGTCACCGTTGATATTCACAATACGCTGACAGAAGAGACAACACTGCACTGGCACGGTCTGGAAGTGCCGGGAGAGGTTGATGGTGGGCCACAAGGTGTGATTAAAGCCGGTGGCAGCAGAAGCGTAACCTTTACTCCTGACCAGCGTGCGGCAACGTGCTGGTTCCACCCTCATCAGCATGGCAAAACAGGTCATCAGGTCGCAATGGGACTGGCGGGGTTAGTGCTGATTGAAGACGACGAGAGCCGCCTGCTGCGTCTGCCAAAACAGTGGGGCATCGACGATGTGCCTGTGATTGTGCAGGACAAAAAATTTACCACTGACGGGCAGATTGATTACCAACTGGATGTGATGAGCGCCGCGGTGGGATGGTTTGGCGATACGCTTCTGACCAACGGGGCGATTTATCCTCAACATGCCGCACCAAAGGGCTGGCTGCGTTTGCGTTTGCTTAACGGCTGCAATGCCCGTTCACTGAATTTTGCGACCAGCGATAAACGCCCATTGTATGTGGTGGCGAGCGACGGTGGTCTGCTGCCGGAGCCGGTGAAAGTGAACGAACTGCCCATGCTGATGGGTGAGCGTTTTGAAGTGCTGGTGGATATTAGCGACGGCAAAGCGTTTGATCTGGTGACGTTACCCGTCAGTCAGATGGGGATGGCCGTTGCGCCTTTTGATAAACCCCATCCGGTGCTGCGTATCCAGCCATTGCAGGTTACGGCCTCTGGCACATTGCCGGATACCTTAACCACGCTGCTGCCCGCACTGCCTGCTCTTGAAGGATTAACCCAGCGCAAGCTACAGCTCTCAATGGACCCGATGCTCGACATGATGGGGATGCAGGCGCTGATGGCGAAGTATGGTGACCAGGCGATGGCGGGGATGCAGCATGGACAAATGATGGGTCATATGAATATGGATCACGGCAAGATGGGGAACATGGGGAATATGAACCATGGCAGCCATGATTTTGATTTCCACAATGCCAACCGCATCAACGGCAAAGCGTTCGATATGAACACGCCGATGTTTGCTGCCGCAAAAGGGCAGTTCGAGCGTTGGGTGATTTCAGGCGAGGGCGACATGATGCTGCATCCGTTCCACATTCACGGCACGCAGTTCCGTATTCTCTCTGAAAACGGTAAAGTGCCTGACCCGCATCGCGCGGGCTGGAAGGACACGGTTAAGGTTGAAGGTGGCATCAGTGAGGTGCTCGTAAAATTTGACCACGATGCACCAAAGGAGTTTGCCTATATGGCGCACTGCCATCTGCTGGAACATGAAGATACGGGGATGATGCTCGGTTTTACCGTTTAGAACAGTGCAGCCTGATGCCCTCACCCTGACCCTCTCCCACAGGGAGAGGGAACAAACATAAAAAACGGCAACCGAAGTTACCGTTTTGCGTTTATTTTGCTTCGTCAGGTAAAGCATACGCGACGATATAGTCGCCCATCTTCGTTCCAAACGAACCGTGGCCACCCGCAGAGATGACAACATACTGCTTGCCATTCACTTCATAGGTCATCGGCGTGGCCTGCCCACCCGCAGGCAAGCGGCCCTGCCACAGTTTCTCACCGTTGGTCATGTTGTACGCGCGCAGGTAGTTATCTGCGGTTGCCGCGATGAACAGCACGTTACCGGCGGTAGAAATTGGGCCACCCAGCATTGGCATACCCATATTGAACGGGACAGGAACCGGCATCGGGAATGGCATGCTGTCCTGTGGCGTACCAATACGTTTTTTCCACACAATCTGGTTAGTTTTGAGATCCAGACCGGAAATATAACCCCAGGCTGGCTGTTTACACGGCAGACCGAACGGAGACAGGAACGGGTTCAGAGTTACGCCAAACGGTACGCCATACTGCGGCTGAATACCGGATTCAGTCCCAGTACCTTTTGCGTCTTTCGGTGGCTCCATCGGGTTGCCCGGACCTCGTGGGATCAGCTTAGAGACGAACGGCAGTGCCATCGGGTTGGCAATCGCCACCTGACGGTTCGGATCAACGGAAATTCCGCCCCATTCGAACATTCCCAGGTTGCCAGGGAAGACCAGCGTGCCTTGCTCAGACGGCGGTGTGAATATGCCTTCATAACGCAACTGATGGAACATCACGCGGCAGACCAACTGGTCAAACATGGTGGCGCCCCACATGTCAGCACCGCTGAGGTCTTTCTTCGGACGGAAGCTCAGGTCAGAGAACGGCTGTGTTTTGCTGACGTAGTCGCCTTTTGCTGCACCCTGAGGAACCGGTTTTTCCGGGGCAGGGACAACCAGCTTACCGTTGCTGCGATCCAGCACAAAAATGTTGCCGGTTTTCGCCGGAGCATAAATCACCGGAACGGTTTTGCCGTTAACCGTGATGTCTGCCAGCGTCGGCTGGGAAGGCATGTCCATATCCCACAGATCGTGGTGAACGGTCTGGTAACTCCATGCCAGTTTACCGGTGGTCGCATTCAGCGCCACGATAGCACTCGCGTAACGCTCCTGCTCTGGCGTGCGGTTACCGCCCCAGATATCCGGCGTGGTCACACCCATTGGCAGATAGACCAGATCCAGCTTCGCGTCATACGCAGCCGGAGCCCAGGAGTTTGGAGAGTTAAAGGTAAAGGTGTGTTCATCCGACGGGATCGCATTAGGATCTTTCGCGCCCGGGTCGAAGGCCCACAGCAGTTTACCGGTATTCACGTCAAAACCACGGATAACGCCAGAGGTTTCACGGGTAGAGAAGTTATCCGTTACCGAACCGGCAATCACAATCGTTTTATCGGTGATGATTGGCGGAGATGTCGGCTCATACAGACCCGGCGTGGTGTCCGGCATATTGGTCTGCAGATTCAGGATACCTTTGTTGGCAAAGGTTTCGCACAGTTTGCCGGTTTCGGCGTTAATGGCAAACAGACGACCATCATTGACCGGCAGCATAATACGACGTGGGCAATCCGCGACAACATCCGGGCTGGCGTTATCGGCGCGCGCTTCATGGTAAGAAACTCCGCGACAGGTCACATGCTGGAATGAGGTGTTGGTGTTCAACTGCGGATCGAAGTGCCATTTTTCTTTCCCGGTAGTGGCATCAAGCGCGAACAGACGCTGGTGTGCCGTACACAGGTAAAGCATGTCGCCCACTTTAATTGGCGTGACTTCGTTGGTCAGTTCGCCGGGATCGTTTGGCTGCTTCAGGTCACCCGTTCGGAAGACCCAGGCTTCTTTCAGGTTCTTAACATTATCCGCATTGATTTGCTTCAGTGGCGAGTAGCGCTGACCTTCCTGATTACGACCATATGCTGGCCAGTCGCCATCTGCAACCTGAGAGATCGCTGCAGCAGGCGTGGACTCGGTGTTCAGTGTGCCTTTAATTTCCTGCGGGTCGTTGAATCCGGCCCAGGTCAGGATGCCGCCGCTGATCAGCAGTGCCACAACCAGGGCGGAGACTGCACCGCTGGAAGGCACAAGCAGACGACGCCAGACGAATGGCAGGATCAACCAGATGCCAAAGAAGACCAGAATGTCACTGCGCGGCGTCAATGCCCAGAAGTCGAACCCGACTTCCCAGACGCCCCAAATCATTGTTGCGAGGAGTAATGCGGCATAGAGCCACAGTGCTGATTGCTTTCTACGCAAAAGCAGGACGGTTACACCCACCATAACCAGACCCGCAATTGGGTAGTACCAGGAGCCGCCAAGTGCGACCAGCCAGACGCCACCGATTAACAAATACAGCGCGCAGAAGGCTGCGAACGCCGCTGTTAATGTCACCAGTAGACGTGGCTGTTGAGATTTTGTTTCAGCCATAGAAAAGTACTCATCAGTTTGTTAATTATTTGCTAGCAATTAATTATAGGTATTAACAAGTGTGATCGGAATCACAAAATTTGCTTTTTGTAACTCATACTCCAGGGCTATCCATTTACTGGTATACTTGCGGGCTTGTGAATTAATGCCGGACGCAGGTTGATCCGCATTGAGAGATTTGTCTTAAAATCATATGGTTAGTAATATGAAACATACTGTTGAAGTGATGATCCCGGAAACCGAGATCAAAGCGCGTATCGCCGAACTGGGTCGTCAAATCACCGAACATTACAAAGACAGCGGCAGCGAAATGGTGCTGGTTGGTCTGCTGCGCGGTTCATTTATGTTCATGGCAGACTTGTGCCGTGAAGTGCATGTGTCCCATGAAGTCGATTTTATGACCGCCTCCAGCTACGGCAGCGGCATGTCGACCACCCGTGATGTGAAAATCCTGAAAGACCTGGATGAAGATATTCGCGGCAAAGATGTGTTGATCGTAGAGGACATCATCGACTCCGGTAACACACTCTCTAAAGTGCGTGAGATCCTGAGCCTGCGTGAGCCTAAATCTCTGGCAATTTGTACTCTGTTGGATAAACCAACCCGCCGTGAAGTGAGTGTTCCGGTCGAGTTCGTTGGTTTTTCCATTCCGGACGAGTTTGTGGTGGGTTACGGCATTGATTATGCGCAGCGTTATCGCCATCTGCCGTACGTGGGTAAAGTGGTCTTGCTGGACGAGTAATATTGGCAGGGTGCGGCCTGATGTCCTCACCCCGATCCTTTCTCTCGACGAAAGGGTGAAAAGAGTGCCCCGATAAGTGTTTGCTTTCGGGGCTTCTTTTATTTGTGGTTCACGTGTTTGAGCTTCAGGTTGGCAATCCCGGAACGGTAGCGCTGTTCCAGGGTTTCACGGTTTGTGGCGGTGACTTCGAGGTTACGCAGTAACCCGTCATGAATTCCGTATGCCCAACCATGTACCGACACTTTTTGCCCGCGTTTCCACGCGGATTGCATAATGGTGGAGTGTCCCAGGTTATAGACCTGCTCCATAACATTAAGCTCGCACAGTGTGTCGAGACGACGTTCCTGCGGCATTTCGCCCAGCAGTGAGCTATGTTTGAACCAGATATCGCGAATGTGCAGCAGCCAGTTATCGATAAGCCCCAGTTCAGGGTTTTCGACAGCCGCTTGAACACCACCGCAACCGTAGTGACCACAAATAATGATGTGCTCAACTTCTAACACGTCAACGGCATACTGAACGACAGAAAGGCAGTTGAGATCGGTATGAATGACCAGGTTAGCAACGTTACGGTGTACGAACAATTCTCCGGGTTCGAGGCCAGTCAGGCGTTCAGCAGGAACACGGCTGTCAGAACATCCAATCCATAGAAAGCGTGGATTCTGCGCTTGTGCCAGTTTCTCGAAAAATCCGGGATCTTCTTCCACCAGCATTTTTGACCATAGTGCATTGTTGCTGATGAGTGTATCTATGTCATTCATGGAGGTTAACGGCCTGTAACCGAGTGATTGCGTTGCGCTACTATAGGGTAACCCGACTTTTAATGAAACCACACAACGTGTGTCAGAACTATAGGTAAGTCTAATTCATGGCTATTGCACTGGAGCTTGAACAGCTTAAAAAAACCTATCCAGGCGGCGTTCAGGCGCTCCGCGGGATAGATCTCAAGGTCGAAGCGGGGGATTTCTACGCGCTTCTTGGGCCGAATGGGGCGGGGAAATCGACCACCATCGGCATTATCAGTTCTCTGGTCAATAAGTCCTCTGGCCGGGTCAGCGTGTTTGGCTACGATCTGCAAAAAGATGTGGTCAACGCCAAGCGTCAACTGGGCCTGGTTCCGCAGGAGTTCAACTTCAACCCGTTTGAGACGGTGCAGCAAATTGTTGTCAACCAGGCGGGTTACTATGGTGTTGAGCGTAAAGAGGCGGTTGAACGCAGCGAAAAATACCTTAAACAGCTCGATCTGTGGGAAAAACGTAACGAACGTGCGCGGATGCTTTCCGGTGGGATGAAGCGCCGTTTAATGATCGCCCGCGCACTGATGCATGAGCCAAAGTTGTTGATCCTCGATGAACCAACCGCGGGTGTAGACATTGAGCTTCGTCGCTCAATGTGGGGTTTCCTTAAGGATCTCAACGACAAAGGGACGACCATCATTCTGACCACCCACTATCTCGAAGAGGCGGAAATGCTCTGCCGTAATATCGGGATTATCCAGAATGGCGAGCTGGTGGAAAATACGTCGATGAAAAGCCTGCTCTCTAAGCTGAAATCCGAAACCTTTATTCTCGATCTTGCGCCGAAAAGCCCGCTGCCGAAGCTGGACGGGTATCAGTATCGCCTGGTCGATACGTCAACGCTTGAAGTGGAAGTCTTGCGGGAGCAGGGGATTAACAGTGTGTTCTCGCAACTGAGTGCGCAGGGCGTGCAGGTATTAAGTATGCGTAATAAAGCGAACCGGCTGGAAGAGCTGTTCGTCTCTCTGGTGCACGAAAAACAAGGAGACAAAGCATGACGCATCTTTACTGGGTCGCGCTGAAAAGCATCTGGGCCAAAGAGATTAACCGCTTTATGCGTATCTGGGTGCAAACCCTGGTTCCACCTGTCATCACAATGACGCTGTACTTTATCATTTTCGGTAACCTGATTGGTTCGCGCATTGGCGAGATGCACGGGTTTACCTATATGCAGTTTATTGTGCCAGGCCTGATCATGATGGCGGTTATTACCAACGCCTACGCCAACGTGGCCTCGTCGTTCTTTAGCGCCAAGTTCCAGCGCAATATTGAAGAGCTGCTGGTGGCGCCTGTGCCAACGCATGTGATCATTGCCGGATATGTTGGCGGTGGAGTGGCGCGTGGCCTGTGTGTTGGGATTCTGGTAACGGCGGTCTCACTGTTCTTTGTGCCATTCCAGGTGCATTCATGGTTGTTCGTGGCGCTCACACTGCTGCTGACGGCCATTTTGTTCTCGCTGGCTGGCTTGCTGAATGCTGTGTTTGCCAAAACCTTTGACGATATCAGCCTGATCCCGACTTTTGTGCTGACACCGCTGACCTATCTCGGCGGGGTGTTCTATTCCTTGACGCTGCTGCCGCCATTCTGGCAGGCACTCTCGCACCTTAACCCGATTGTCTACATGATCAGCGGCTTCCGCTTTGGCTTCCTCGGAATTACCGATGTGCCGCTGTTTACAACGGTAGCTGTGCTGGTGGTATTTATCTTCGCCTTTTATCTGCTGTGTTGGTATTTGATCCAGCGTGGGCGTGGTTTACGTAGCTGATCATCATGCCCGGCGGTGTTTTGGCTGCCGGGTATTTTTCTTTGACAGCTATCACCGACCGTTAATCATCACTTCGCTACACTACTCGCCTGCTAAGGAGAGACGTTTATGCTGGGATGGGTGATTACTTGCCATGATGAATATGCGCAAGATATGTGGGTAAAGCTTGAAGCCAGATTTGGCCCCCTGGTGCAATGCCGTACGGTGAATTACTGGCGAGGGTTGAGTACTAATATGCTCGGCCGGATGATGTGCGATGCCTTACATGAAACTGACACCGGTGATGGCGTTATTTTTCTGACCGATAAGTCTGGTGCTGCACCTTACCGCTCTGCGGCACTGTTAAGCCATAAACACGACAATTGTGAAGTGATCTCAGGCATCAGCCTGCCATTGCTTGAGACAATGTATCCTCTACGCGGCGAATTAAGCAGTGCGGCGTTTCGTAATACCATCGTGGAGCAGGGTATGGCAGGCGTTAGCAGCCTGTGGCATCAACAGCAGAAAAACCCGCCTTTTGTTCTGCTCCACGAGCTGTACAGGAATTAAACATGGGCATTGATGTCACTTTTGCTACAATGACATCAGTTTTTTCGTGCCGATAAAGACCTGATGCTTACGCGTATTGTTTTCCTGCTTTTGCTGCTTATCTCCGGCAGCGCTTCAGCCAGTTTGTTAAGTCAGCAAGGACTGCCTGCTCAGTATATGCAAACCACCGAAGATGCGGCGATTTGGGCGCAGGTGGGGAATGAGGTGGTCAACGTCGGCAATGTGCGAGCTGGACAGATTATCGCCGTTGTGCCTACTGCAGCCGATTATTACGAATTCCGTTTTGGCTTTGGAACCGGCTTTATCGACAAAGGTCATCTTGAAGCTGTTCAGGGAAAACAGCGTGTAGAAGATGGTCTGGGCGATCTCAACAAACCCTTAAGCAATCAAAACCTGATCACCTGGAAAGATACCCCAGTCTACAACGCGCCAAACAGCGGTAGCGCGCCATTTGGTACGCTCAGCAGTAACCTGCGTTATCCCATCCTGAATAAGCTCAAAGATCGCCTGAATCAGACCTGGTTCCAGATCCGTATCGGTAATCGCCTGGCGTGGATAAGCAGCCTGGATGCTCAGGAAGACAACGGTATTCCTGTCATTACCTATCACCATATTTTGCGTGATGAAGAGAACACCCGTTTCCGCCATACCTCTACAACAACCAGTGTGCGTGCGTTCAGTAACCAGATGACCTGGCTTCGGGATCAGGGTTATACGACGTTGACCATGTATCAATTGGAAGGGTACGTACGTAACAAAATGAATCTGCCTGCGAAAGCCGTGGTGATTACTTTTGACGACGGCCTGAAGTCGGTGAGTCGCTACGCATACCCCATTCTGAAAGAGTATGGTTTTAAAGCGACGGCATTTATTATCTCGTCGCGGATTAAGCGCCACCCGCAGAAATGGGCGCCTAAATCGTTGCAGTTTATGAGTGTTTCAGAGTTGAAAGAGATTCAGGATGTGTTTGATATCCAGTCACACACCCATTTCCTGCACCGTGTGGATAATTATCGCCAGCCTATTCTTCTCAGCCGTTCTTACCACGTTATTTTGTTTGATTTTGAGCGCTCACGGCGCGATCTGGCCCAGTTTAATCCGCATGTCCTTTATCTGTCTTACCCGTTTGGCGGCTATAACGACAAAGCCATAAAAGCGGCGAACGATGCGGGTTTCCATCTGGCGGTCACAACGGTGCGGGGAAAAGTGAAGCCGGGGGATAATCCGTTCTTGCTGAAACGTCTGTATATCTTAAGAACGGATTCGCTGGAGACCATGTCGCGGCTGATCAGTAATCAGCCGCAAGGGTAGGTTATTGGTAAGACAAAATAAAGGTGGCTGCGGTTTTGAAATCACCTGATTTCACGGGCGTGCCATCACCTAAAACCTGTGCGCTAAAGTTAAAATAAGTGACTTTTGTCCAGTCATCACTTCGTGCGTAAGGCACGTTGACCATACCGCCGGGGTCCATCTGCACGTTATAGTCCGTGTTCATGATCTTCACTGCCACACCAGATGCACTCCCGGCGCTTTTCCCCAGTAAGTTATACACTCCGGCTGGTGGAAGGTATTTGCTGGTCATCTTTATTGAAGCAATAGTCGCATTACAGTTCTGCGTATTAATGGTAAAGGGAACGGCCCTGGCGCTATTTTTCTTAATATCACTGACGAAGTAGGTTCCTAAATTAACATTATTACCTGATACCGCACTGCCGCTCAGTTGACCTAAGTTGCAGGTCATCACCGGGAAACTAAATTGCAGTGTGCTGTCGCTGATAATGATATTAATTTCCGGCTGGCCCGGTGGGCCAATGCGCCATGTTCCCACTTTACCTGCCAGGGAATGGCCAGCTCCTGAGGTTGCGGGCCTGAAATCGGGCGCCTGCCAGTAGCTTATTTTTATTGTCCAGTTGCGATCAGCACTCTCCCAGGGATATCCGCTCTCTGAGGGAAACGAGTTGGTATACCCTCCAGGTGCAAGCAGAGGCAAAACAACATCGCTGTGGTTGGTTCCACAGCCATCACCCGTGCGGCACACCAATGTGACGGAATAGTAGATCCCCGGAACGTTGGTTTTGAATAAGGCTTCTCCTGCAGTGCCTTTGTACTGCGTGCTCATCAACTCCGGGCTGGTAGTAAAGTTGACGCTGTTGTTCCATGGGGATTCTGATTTACAGCCAATCGCGTCACTTCCTTTTAAAGGAAGTACGTAACTAAACGCTACATCCATATTTCTGGGGGACGGAATTGCAGCATTTACTATTCTGTCTTTCACATTCAGTGTCGCGACATAGGGAATGGTGTAATCCCCCGCAGCCCAGCTCTCAATATAACAGCTCTGATCGGCGAACGCGGGTTTCACGACCGCCAGACAAAAAAGGCTGGAGAGCAGCAGTAGCCATTTTCTCATTACTTCTCCTTGTAATTTATTCATAGGTTACGCTCACCAGTACATGGCTGGTGACCCGGCCCGCAGTAACACTTCCTGTATTCTGGTAACGGGCGGTAAATTCATACTGCGTTAGGTACGCATAATTTTGCTGTTTTGACGTGACGTCATAGACCACATCGGAACTGCCATTTTGCTGTAAAACGTTTTGATGCAGATCTGCGGAGAAGACGACAATACCGACATTTTTAGCGCCGGTGGAGGACTGCTCAAGATCGTTTGCGAAGACCTGATTATTCCCTTGTGCCAGAACACCGGATTGCGGCCGAAAACTGAAATGCAGTTTGCTGGCAGCGCCTTTGTCGTAGTCTTCACAGTCGATGACCTTGATGGCAAATTTAGTTCCACCCGCTTCCTTCGTTGCAGTGTATTTGTCACTACCATCCGCATTAGAAAACCAATCTCTTGGCACAACCGGTAACAGCACCTGACCGCCATTTGATAGGCCGATCTTGCAGGTATTGGCAATGATGTTCGCCGTCAGTTTGATATTCATGCTGGCGTCATCTGCCCACGCAGGGGCAGATGACAATCCGAATGAGAGCGCTGCCAGCAGCAGCGGCAGCCTGTATTTTTTTAAAGATAAAGAAGAGTGTTGCATTATTAAGCTACCGCCTGCCAGTGGTTCATTACTGGTATGTAATCAGGAAGGTCACCGGCGAGGTGACAGCACCAGTGGTGACATTGTTGATGGTCTTGCCATCGGCAACCACAATACGTGATGTCAGGTCATAGGTTCCCGCACCTGAGGTCATCGCGACGTTTTTAGTCTGCGGGGTGGTGCAATTCAGTTGTGTTCCTGATGGCGTTTTACCCTGCCAGATTTCGAATGCGGTCGCGTTGTTAGCACCAAAATTCGTACTGCCAGCGGCAGAACAACTACTGCCAGCGCCTGGTGTTGCCTGAACATCTGCGGATTTCACGCCAGCACAACTGCTGAACACAATCTTAAAGACTTCAGCCCGGGTTTTGTTCGAGAGGTCAGATTTAAAGACATCGCCAAAACCAATTTCGGTGGCAGGCGCACCTGCTGCATTTTGCACCTGGGCGCTACAGGTCCCGGCTTCAATGGTCGTGACAAAAGTGGCCTGAACACTTGATGTGCCCGTAATGGCAGCAAAAGCGGCCGAAGAGAACAACCCGAGGCAGGCAGACAGCGCGATAATTTTCGTTTTCAGTTCCATTATTAAAGACTCCGTATTTCTGCCTGATTAATCGTAATAAAAGTTGAAGGTGGCGACGGCGCTAAACTGACCCGTTGTAGAACCACCGGCCTGTGTTTCAACGAGTGTGGCTCTCAGAGGTACTTCTTTGCTGGTGATTTCACCCGCTGTCCAGACCAGGCGCTTTTGATCGTTGGTCGAGTTGATTTCAAAAGGTGCTGTTGGGGCTGATACACGAGCAATACTGACACCGGTGTAATCCGCGCCTCCGGAGGTCTTGCTCACGCTGTTGACAATAGCGCTCTTCACGTACCCGGAAGCGGAACCGCTCACCGTGGTCTTCAGTGAAGTCAGACTTGACGGGCACTCAACAATGGCCAGCTTGAAGTCTGCGGTGGCGGTTCCTGCTGCGACGTAGTCCTGACGAACTTTGCCGTTCTGACCTATGGTGATGGTGTTGTTTTTTCCATCACCCGTGCCGCCAACGATTTTCATGTCGCAGGTGGTTTCACGAATATTGGCTGTAAAGGTCACATCCAGGTTTGTCGCAGCCTGAACCGCGCTGCTTGCTGTAGTCAGTACCGTTGCTGCAAAAATACAGCGAACGAATTTGTTGGGTATTAACATCATTAACTCATGCTCCTTGTTGAAAATAGCTCATTACATCCGGCAGGTCTGGCCTGGCAGCAGCGTGGTCAGACCCGCTTTTTGTGCGCCCGGCAGGATCTGGTAACTCACGTGACATCGACTCTCCTTGCCGCTTCCCCAGACCACAGTAAGTGTTCCTTTCTCGTCGACACCGCGTACGTAGGCTTGGCCCGCCTGACCGACGCTGCCGACTGACTCACCTTTATCGTTGAGTACATCTGCCCCCAGAGGGATAAAACCTTTGTCTGAGCGTTGAAGCTCAATAACGGCTGAACGTCCTTCGTCGGTTTCAAAGTTAACCAGCACGATCGAACCACTGCGTGGAATGGCGATGGAGCTGGTGCTCTTCACCTCCACATCGGCTTTTAAGGTGCTGGTATCCAGCCCAACGCGGTTTTCACGATATGCAGAGAGATACGGCATGATGGCGTAGCCAGAGTCACCAATTTCCCCGTCGCCGTTGTTTAAGCGTGCGCCTTTTGCGCCACTGGCCTTGACCAGTGCGAGTGAGTCGGTATCACTGATGCTGCCCGGAGCGAACGTCAGGCCACCGGAGTGCAGCAATATGCCGCCGCTGTAGCTGGCAGAGTATTGCTGCTGGTTGTTATCCGTCACCGAAGCCGAAAGGCTGAGCGGCCCATGTGGGCTGTTGTAACTGCCGTAGCCACCAATCTGATTAATGGTGCTGTCATCCCCGCGGTTAGTGCTGGTTGTGACGCTGTAGCTAAAGCGACTGTCCTGCGAGTTTCCACTTGCGGTGGTATTGAGGCTGGCATTACCGCCAAAATCGGAGCTCAGCCCCATATTGACGCTGGAGAAGCCCGCCGGGCGCTTGCCAAACCCGAATAAGGCATCAAATGGCAGGCTGATATTGATATAAATGCTGTCGTCTTTGTCGCCCGTTTCATCGTAAGAGCGTTGCAGTGAGACGCTGTAGCTTCCGTAGGTAAAGCTGTTGCTGTAACCGGCGGTATAGCTGGCGCTGGATTTGCTGCCATCCCAGTAGTCCTGCCAGCTTCCATTTACGTACATCGACCCATAACTCACTTTGTTATGCACCAGCGGCTGGCTAACGTTAATCTGTACCTGGTTTTTCATACGTTTGAACGTGCTGTAAACGTCATTGCTGGTACTGCCAGGTTTGAGGTTGCGATCCTGGTATTTCACACGATCTGCCAGCGAAGCGGCATCGCGCAGACTCAGGTAATCCTCCGTAGAGAAGCGGTACGCGGCGACGTTTAGCGAGGTATCTGTCGCGGATAACATCTTGCTGTACGACAAGCGATAACTCTGCCCGGAAAGCGTGCGTAGCCCATCGATGTCTGCTCGTGAGTGGGTAACATCAAACGCAAATGCACCTACTTCGGTATTCATCGCCAGACCTGCCAGCCCGGCATAGAAACCGGTGTCCATATATTGCAGGCCGGTGTATCCCGTGAAGATGTTATTCAGCCCGTAATACAGGGTGGCGTAGGCCAGCCGTGGTGAATCGTGAATGGACTGGTCGTGTAATTCACCCGCACCGATATCCCAGCGAGCAAAGCCAGGACGCAGCATTTGGCTCACTGAAGAGTAGGGCACTGAAAATGAACGTTTACTGCCATCGGCTTCTTCAATCGTCACCAGCAGATCGTTACCGTAACCGGTGGTGCTCAGATCGGAAATCTCAAACGCGCCAGGCGGTACTGAGGTCTCGTAGATCTTGTTGCCGCTTTGCGTTATGGAGACGCGGGCATTGCTGTTGGCCACGCCACGGATCACCGGCGCATAGCTGGAGAGGCCATTTGGCAACATACGGTCGTCGTTATACAGACGCAGACCGCGCAAGCTGACGGAATCAAACGCGTCGCCACGCGTATACGAGTCGCCCATCAGCATCTGGGCTTTCAGTGGGGTAATGTCTCGCTGCAGGTAGATATCCTGGCTGGCGTAATGGCTGCCGTTGTCGGAATCCCAGTTCAGGTTGCCGCGCGAGCGAAAACGCCACGGCCCCATGTTCAAGCCGTAGCGTAAGCCTGCATAGGCAGTATCCGTTGTGCTGCCAGTGCCTTCACTTCGCCAGGCGTTGAGATCGTAGGAGAGCATCGCCGCAGAAATACCGCTGTCCCACAATGAAGGATCGACATATCCCTCTGGCAGTTTAAGGACATACAGCTGTGGGATCGTGAGATCCAGCTCCTGGGTCGCAGGATCAAATGTTGCTGTTGCTCCTGAAAAGGCTTTTTCAATCGCAATACAGGTTTCATCCGTAATATCGGGCGTTTTCTCCAGCGATTCCGTATTAATGCCCATCTGTTTGAGCGCTAATACGGTAAAGCACGGCGTCGCACGAGGCGTGCCATTATCTTTAAATTCAACGTCACTGGTCATTTTGGGTTTCCCGTTGACGTTGATTTTTGTGCGGTATTTTCCGGGTAACACCGGGTTGCCGTGACTAAAACGGCTGACATCAACTTTACTGCCAGTATTAAATAAAAACTGATCGTTAAATTCGACTTCATCCGTCCCCATCGTTACCGGGGATTGTGAATCGGCAGCTACGGCGCATAGCGGAATCGCCGCGCTTATAGAAAGGCACAGAAATGAATGTCGAAAAATCATAATAATCCTGATCCATCAGATGCCGGTTAATATTAACCGGCATAAATATTCGAGTTATTTATTATTAATTGACGGGAATGTTGTGTTCTTCCATGCCGCCAAAATCATTTATTGAGGAATACTTCACTTTCCCACTGGTGATATTTGAAAGTCCTTTGACTTTCATTACTTCGCTAGAGAGAGGCTTAACAGAGTGGCTTTCCACTTCGTATTTTTTGCCATTCACTTCAAATTCAGCGCTGGCCAGAGAAACGTTATAAACCGCATCATTTTTGGCAACCAAAACCAAACCATCAGCGTTTTTTTGCTGTGACCATTTCAGGTTTTTCGCGGCCTCTTCCGGTGTGCCTTTCAGGCCATTCGGGCGGAAAAAGAGTTTAATTCGGGTGCGAAAAGCCAGTTGCAGCATGTTCTGGTTTTCTTCGGATTGCGCTTTTGGCGGAACCTCCAGCACGTTAAACCAGTACAATGATTCACGGTCTTGTGGCATCGATGTGCCTAACCAGGTGACGCGGATTGACTGGCCTTTTCGGGCATCGACGCGGGTTACTGGAGGGGTGATCACAAACGGGAGTTTTAACTCTTGTGGGTCCACGGTATCACGCCCATCGTCCAGCCATGACTGTACAAGAAGAGGGTGATTACCTTTATTTTCAAGATTAACAATCACGTCTTTGGCTGATTCCGGGTAAATAACCCGAGTACCTGAAATAACAATATCAGCGTTAGCCTGAGCGGTTATTATGCAGCCAAGCATAAATACCAGCGTTTTCATTCCATTGCTTATTTTTGCATTACGCAGTCGCATATCCACTCCAGGATAATTGAGATGAAATAACGTCCGCCGAAGGGCGGACGTATTTTAAGATGAATAATCGATGATTATTCGTAGCTCATGGTGAAGAAGGCGTTAGCCGTTACTTTACCTGCAGTTACTGGGTTGCTGTCTTTAACCCATGCAGAGCCAGGGACATAGGCCACACGGTAGTACAGATTGCCAGAACCATTGGTCACGTCAGCAACCTGAGAGTTGTTTGCTGGCTGGCCAACCATGACGCGGTCAGTGTTGGAAGAAGAGTTGTTAAACATCGCCAGGCTGACGTTGGTGGCAGAGCCAGAAACGTTTGAATCCGGGTCGATCGTGCCGTTACCAATGGAGCCCATGTTTTTAGACATGAACACTGCAGACGCTTTTTTCACTTGAGCTGGGCATTTAGTCAGCATCAGTTCGAAGTTTTTAGAACCCACACCTTTATCAATGGTCGTGCCTTCAACGTCCGATTTTTTCACGACTGGCAGGGTGATCGTGATGTTGTTGGTGTCTTCACCGTTATTGGTGTTGATAACACAAGTGGTGTCCGTTACTGCGCCGTCAAACGTGATCAGACCAATATCGGTATCAGCGAAGGAAGCGGCAGAACTAAAAGCCATAACTACAGCAGCGGCAGTCATGCTAATTTTTTTCAGTGACATAACAAATTCCATGTTAATGGAAGATTTTTAAAGCTGGGGTTTCTCAGCGGGAGGGATTCTAGAACTAAAATTATATTTACAATTGTTATAAATAATTAATTTTGAATGTAGCTATTCTTTATTTATTTATGTATCAATGGGATAGGGTTGGTTTGGCAGGATGGATAAATTCTTAAAAAATAAAAATCATTAGGGAGGTATATAGATTTTTTAAAACTAATAAGGTAGATAATTAATATTATATCAAGACCCGAAATATTAGTGTAAATAATATTTCGGGTCGATTTTATTATGCGACCTGAACCGGAATAGCTTTCGCGGTACGTTTCATTTCGTTATCGCCTTCAAAGTACGCCACTTTTGGCTGCCAGCGATGTGCTTCTTCATCAGACATCATCACGAAACTGGCAATAATAACGATATCACCCACGTTCGCGCAGTGCGCGGCAGCGCCGTTAACGGAGATAATTTTAGAACCGCGTTCCGCCGCTATGGCATAAGTGTAGAAGCGATTGCCATTGGTGACATTCCAGATATCAATGGCTTCATTTTCAAGAATACCCGCCGCATCGAGAAAATCCTGATCGATCGCGCAGGAGCCTTCGTAATGCAGGTCTGCCTGAGTGACTTTCACACGGTGAAGCTTACCTTGCAGCATTTTGCGAATCATTACGTCTACCTTTAATCATCATGCTTTGCCCTCTCGCAGACGACAGGGCAGGGTGAAGGGAACAATTCCCAAGGCAAATATGGGCGCAGTATTGCCCGATTTTTAGCCGATGTCTACTTCGCCAGTTCAACCACTTTATTGTCGATCAGACGCGCCTGGCCGAGCCATGCAGCCACCAGAATGACCGCTCGTTTGCTGGCTTCGGTGAACTCCAGCAGCGTATCCGCATCACGAATTTGGACATCATCAGAGCGGAAACCTTTATCGTTTAATGCCTGCTCAGCAAGAGCGACAATCTCTTCTGCCGTCAGTTCTTTCGCCAGAAGCTGTTCAGCCATGGTATTCATTACTTTGCTTAACCCTGGCGCAATTTTGCGCTGGTCAGCCGTCAGATAACCATTGCGGGAGCTGAGTGCCAGACCGTCTTTAGCACGCACAATCGGGACGCCCACGATCTCGATGTCATAGCCCATATCGGCCACCATCTTGCGAATCAGCGCCAGTTGCTGGAAGTCTTTCTCACCAAAACAGGCCACATCGGGTTGAACCAGGTTGAAAAGCTTGCTGACAATCGTTGAGACACCACGGAAATGCCCTGGGCGACTTGCGCCTTCCAGCATGGTCGAAATCCCTGGGACATCCACATAGGTCGACTCTTCGGTTCCCTGAGGATAAACATCAGCCGGAGCCGGAGAGAAGACGATATCCGCATGGCGTTTTTTGAGCTTCTCGCAATCTTCCTGAAGAGTGCGCGGGTAGCGAGCCAGATCGTCAGCCCGATCAAACTGCATGGGGTTCACAAAGATACTGACTACCACGATATCGGCACGGGCTTTTGCCTCGTCAACCAGTTTCATATGGCCGTCATGGAGGTTTCCCATGGTTGGAACCAGTGCGATACGTTTACCTTCCTGGTGCGCACGACGAATGTGCTGGCGCAGCAACGGCAGGGTTTCAATGATTAGCACAACAAGACTCCTTAATGGAAACTGTGTTCTTCGCCCGGATAAACTCCGGATTCAACCTCGTCAATATACTGCCTGACCGCAGCGCGCATGTCGCCCGCCGTGCTAAGGAAGTTTTTGGCGAATTTAGGGATATGCCCACCAGTAATGCCAAACGCGTCGTGCATCACCAGAATCTGACCGTCTGTGACGTTACCTGCGCCAATCCCAATTACCGGAATTGAAAGTGCATCGGTAACGCGTTGCGCCAGCTCTACCGGCACACACTCCAACACCAGGAGCTGGGCGCCTGCGGCTTCAAGCGCCAGCGCATCATCCAGCAGGGTCTGCCCGGCATCACCGCGACCTTGCACTTTATAGCCGCCGAAAATATTGACGGATTGTGGGGTTAAACCCAGATGCCCACAAACAGGTACGGCGCGCTCAGTGAGCATTTTCACCGTATCCACAAGCCAGGAACCGCCTTCTATTTTGACCATGTTCGCCCCTGCGCGCATAACGATCGCCGCATTTTCAAAGGCTTGTTCCGGTGTGGCGTAAGCCATGAACGGCAAATCGGAGAGAAGCAGGCAGGCAGGCGCGCCACGGCGTACCGCGTGCGTGTGATAAGCGATATCCTCAACCGTTACGGGCAGAGTGGAGTCATGTCCTTGTACCGTCATCCCTAACGAATCGCCGACCAGCATGACGTTAATCCCTTCTTCGGCAAAGAGTTTGGCGAAGCTGTAGTCATATGCCGTGATCGTCGCGAAGCGTTTCTTTTCCTGTTTGCATTTCTGCAGTAAGGCGATGGTGGTTGGTTTCATACTGTTTCCTGATAGCTCAAAGCGAATCTTTGCGCATTCTAACAGTAACATTCGAGGGAACAATGATTTTAGGCAATCGATTAACCACAAATATTTCATGGTGAATCAACAAAAAAACAGGATTACCAGCGGGCGGGTTTTTCGGCGTTAAGACGGTCTAAAACAGTCTTCAGAGAATCACCATCAGGGAAGCGGAGATCGGGGGCGACTTCAAAGAGTGGCCAGAGCATGAAACCACGGTTTTTCATGTCGTAATGGGGGATTGTCAGGCGTTCGGTATGAATAGTCTGATCGCCAAACAGCATGATATCAAGGTCGAGCGTACGTGGTCCCCAGCGTTCAGCTTTGCGCACACGACCTTGCTGTAATTCGATACGTTGGGTGTGATCCAGAAGCGTGTCGGCATCAAGTGCTGTCTCTAGCACAACAGCGGCATTGAGGTAGTCAGGCTGATCCTGAGGCCCCAGCGGTGGTGTGCGATAAAAAGACGATACAGTAACGACACGGCTCTGTGGGATCTCACTCAGCGCCTGCACGGCAGCATTGACCTGCTCCAGGGGAGAAGCAAGATTGCTGCCGATGGCTATCCAGGCGAGAGTCATGCACTGCCTTCACGGCGTGGCGCACGTTTACGCGGGCGGCGGTGACGACGGCGAGTTTCTGGCTCTTCATCCAGATTGGTCAGCATACCTTTTTGCTCTGGCGGCGCAGAGACCTGGAATTCACCCCACCATTTCACCAGCTTTTGCAGTTCCTGGTTGTTTTCAATCTCGGCACGCAGTGCCATCAGATCGTAAGCGGCACGGAATTTCGGATGTTCCATCAACTTCCAGGCACGTTTACCCTGACGGCGAGACATGCGCAGCTGTAGCTGCCAGATATCACGCACCAGAGTGGTAATACGTTTCGGAATGGCCAGCGTGCGACAGGCTTCGTCCAGAACGTCATTTGCCGCAAGTGCAAACGCGTCGTAATACGCCAGCCCACTCTCCTGAGCAATCTTTTGTGCGGTTTCCAGAAGCGGATACCAGAACATGGCCGCAAACAGGAACGCAGGATTAACACGCATATCGTTGTGCAGACGCGTGTCGGTATTCTTCAGCACCTGCGCAATCATACGTTCCATCGGACTGTCGCTGCTTTCAGTAAAGTAGCGAGTGATCGTCGGGAACAGTGGCTGGAACAGGCTGTATTCACGTAGCAAGGTATAGGTTTCAAACCCATAACCGGCTTGCAACAGCTTCAGCGTCTCTTCGAACAGACGGGCCGGAGGAACATCGTTAATCAGCGTTGCCAGACGCGGGATTGGCTCGGCGGTTTCCGGGCTAATACGCATGTTCAGCTTTGCGGCAAAGCGCACAGCACGCAACATACGTACAGGATCTTCTCGATAACGTGTTTCCGGTGTACCGATCAGACGAATCAGTCCCGCTTTCAGATCCTGCATTCCACCAACGTAATCACGCACGGTGAAATCGGCAACGCTGTAATAGAGACTGTTGATCGTGAAATCGCGACGCTGGGCATCTTCTTCAATCGAACCAAAGATATTATCGCGCAGTAACATCCCGTTTTGGCCACGCTGGGAAGTCGTGCGATCGGTCGTACTGCCTTCGTGATGCCCACGGAAAGTGGCAACTTCAATAATTTCAGGCCCAAACATGACGTGGGCGAGACGGAAACGACGGCCAACAAGGCGGCAGTTACGGAATAATTTGCGTACCTGCTCAGGGGTGGCGCTGGTCGTTACGTCGAAATCTTTCGGTTTTTTGCCTAGCAATAAATCGCGGACACCGCCGCCCACGAGGTAAGCCTCGTAGCCTGCTTTATTCAGACGATAAAGTACCTTGAGGGCATTTTCACTGATATCTTTGCGGGAAATATTGTGCTGCTCACGCGGAATAACCGACATATGGGATTGCGCAATGACGTCATCCGCCATGCTCTCTTCGCGGCTTAGCACCTTACGGCAAAAATTAGCGACTCGGGTAAAAATAGTACACCTCGTAGTGTGTTTTATTTGTCAGGACAAAAAAATAGCGGCTAATCATAGCTCAGCACAACGCATTTGAGAATGCTGGATTTTAGGCACAGCCGCGAGCGACCAGCTTTTGGCTGCCATTCTCAGTAATTCATCAACGCCTAAATCGTGCCATTCACCTGTTACATTTTGGTTGAGAAATCGCAATGCGTCGATCAAAACAGGGCGCGGATCGCCGTCAGGTAGAGCTGGAGCGTGGTTCTGCTTCGACAATTTATTGCCTTGCTCATTGAGCGCCAGCGGCAGGTGGATGTAGTCCGGTGCTTGCCACCCGAAGTGCTGATACAACGATATTTGTCGTACGGTGGGTTCAATAAGGTCTGCGCCGCGCACGATTTCCGTTACGCCCTGAAAATGATCGTCAACGACCACGGCCAAATTATAGGCAAATAAGCCGTCGCGACGATGAATAATAAAATCTTCCTGTGCCAGGCGAGCATCGGCCTGAATGTTACCAGACAGTCGATCGTTAAAATGCATAACCGGATGATGTTGCTGCAACCGTACGGCGGCATTTTCCGGCCCGTTATGCGCTGAACGACAGTGACCATCATACACGCCGCCAACGCTCTGGATGCGCGCACGGGTACAGGTGCAGTAGTAGGAAAGTCCTTGTTCATAGAGCCATGCCAGACGTTCCCGGTAGGCATCGTGACGTTTAGACTGCCAGAGTATGTCGCCATCCCAGTGAAGACCGTAATGTTCCAGCTGACGCAGAATAGCCTCTGCAGCACCGGGAACTTCACGCGGGGGATCAATATCTTCTATGCGGACACGCCAGATACCGTGATTTGCCCGGGCCTGTAGGTAGCTGCCAAGCGCAGCAATCAGGGAGCCGAAATGTAATTCACCAGAAGGGGATGGCGCGAAGCGCCCAATATAGTGTGATTCAGACATATCAACAGTAACAAGGCGGGAGAAAACTCCCGCCTTTGTGAACGTTATGACAGGGCAGGGATTAACCGGCCATCTGTTTTTCGCGAATTTCTGCCAGCGTTTTACAGTCGATGCAAAGATCGGCAGTTGGACGCGCTTCCAGGCGACGAATACCAATTTCAACACCGCAGGATTCGCAGTAGCCGAAATCTTCGTCCTCAACCTTTTTCAGCGTTTTTTCGATCTTTTTGATCAGTTTGCGTTCGCGGTCACGGTTACGCAGTTCGAGGCTGAACTCTTCTTCCTGAGCGGCACGGTCTACCGGGTCCGGGAAGTTAGCAGCTTCATCCTGCATATGTGTAACGGTGCGATCGACTTCATCCCTGAGTTGATTACGCCATGCTTCAAGAATACGCTTGAAGTGCGACAGCTGGGCTTCGTTCATATACTCTTCGCCCGGCTTCTCCTGGTATGGCTCCACCCCAGCGATGGCGAGAATACTCAGGGACGATGTTTTACGGTTTTGCCCTTCTTGCATGTTGCTTCTCCTTAACACGCACTATCGATCCCCGTGTTGGGGGAAAAATCAGGTCGCTATAAATAGCAGATGCTTTTCCGTATGGCAATTATCTATACGTAACACTTGACAAGCCTGTGAGGAAAAGCGTATTTGCGCACGCGGCCAGAACACCAAATAATCAATCGTCTACCTTCCTTATAACACGATCGGAAGGGTCGATCTCAGAGTCATATTATCGGCAGAAAGTTCCGCTTTATAAGCGAAAACCTCTACCCCCTGCTTATGTGCCTCATTCAACAGTTGCGCGTATTTTGGGTCAATATGGCGGGCAGGAGAAAATCGTTCAATTGCTGAGTGCAATACTGCAAACAGCAACACGGCGCGTTTGCCCGCCGCCGCTACACTCATCAACTCTCGCAGATGCTTCTGGCCACGTAGCGTTACTGCATCTGGAAAGTAGCCATTTTCCTGTTCTGCTAACGTCACTGATTTTACTTCAATATAGCACTCAGGTCGTTCTTCCGCCTGTAGCATAAAGTCAATTCTGCTCCCTTCCTCGCCATATTTCACTTCACTTTTTAAGCTGCTGTAACCGGCGAGTTCAGGAATAATCTCGTCAATAAGAGCTTCCTTAACCAGTTGATTTGCCCGCAATGTATTGACACAAATAAAGGCGTCTTGCTGGGTTTGTGTCATCTCCCAGGTATGAGGATATTTACGTTTAGTATTTTCTGATGTGGAATACCAGATCGTGTCACCCGGCGTCGCGCAACCTGTCATCGCACCCGTATTAGGGCAATGCAGTGTCAGCGTTTCGCCATCAGGAGTTACTACATCAGCAAGAAAGCGCTTGTAGCGTTGAATCAATGTGGCGTGTTGTAAGGCAGGGCTAAACTTCATCGGGATTCCTTAAGGTGTCGCCCAGCGTCCAGCGCTGTAACGGGGTGTATCGGGTGCGTCCTTGTCTAAAAACAGATTCGTATAGCGCGAACGCTTTCACTGGAAAGACCCAGTGAAAGCCAGGCGGCGGAATAGCAACGGCCTGGCCGGCGTCGCGCAACAAGGTGATATGAGGGTGAAACGGCTGCGGGTTTTGATAACACCCACTGCGCGCCGCCTGAGCGCGCAGCATATTCGCCAGTTGTAATAATCCACGAGGTGGCTGTCGCGTCCCGAGCCAGACCACGCGGGAGCGTAACCACTGTCCGGCATCATCCAGGTGCAGCGTAAAGCCAGGCTGGGAAATGCGTCCGGCCATTGTGGCCAGAGCGCGTTGCTTTTCGGCACTGACGTCGCCTAAAAAAGCCAGTGTCAGATGCAGGTTTGCGGCCGCCACAGGGCGACCTGCCTCGGCGGGAAAGTGGTCGGCGCGCCAGCGGACGATTTGCCGCTGTATCGTGGCGGGCATCTCAATGGCGAAAAACAGTCGTTTCGACTCAGGCATACGGGGGACTCGGTAATGATATGCGCCGATGCTACAATGTACGCCGACGAATGTTAACCCTCTGGAGTTGTTAGTGTCCTCATTGCCGGTCGCCGTTGTCCTTCCTGAGCTGCTCGCTGCCCTACAACATGCCCCGCAGGTTTTGCTTAATGCGCCTACAGGAGCCGGTAAATCGACCTGGCTGCCGTTGCAGATCCTGAAAGACGGGAATATCCACGGGAAAATTATCCTTCTGGAACCGCGCAGGCTAGCCGCGCGTAACGTGGCGCAGCGCCTTGCTGAACTGCTGAATGAGAAGCCCGGCGAAACAGTCGGCTACCGCATGCGCACTGAAACCTGTGTGGGCCCGTCCACGCGGCTGGAAGTGGTGACGGAGGGTATTCTCACCCGGATGTTGCAAAACGATCCTGAGCTGACCGGCGTCGGTCTGGTGATTCTGGATGAATTTCATGAGCGGAGTTTACAGGCCGACCTCGCGCTGGCGTTGTTGCTGGATGTACAGCAGGGGCTGCGTGACGATCTCCGCCTCCTGATTATGTCGGCAACGCTGGATAACGCACGCTTACAGCAAACATTACCTGATGCGCCCGTTATCACCTCTGAAGGCCGCGCTTTCCCGGTAGAGCGTCGCTATCAATCTCTGCCAACCCACCCGCGCTTTGACGAGGCCGTCGCCATGGCTACGGCGGAGCTGTTACGTCAGGAATCCGGTTCGTTGCTGCTGTTTTTACCTGGTGTTGGGGAGATCCAGCGGGTGCAGGAGCACCTGGCATCCCGTGTGGGCCGTGATGTTACGTTGTGTCCACTCTACGGCGCGTTATCGCTGAATGAACAGCGTAAGGCGATCCTGCCTGCGCCTGCCGGAATGCGCAAAGTGGTACTGGCGACGAATATCGCTGAAACCAGTTTAACCATCGAAGGTATTCGTCTGGTGGTTGATACTGCGCAGGAGAGAGTCGCCAGCTTTGATCCTCGTACCGGCCTGACGAAACTCCTGACTCAACGGATAAGCCAGGCCTCAATGATCCAGCGTGCCGGTCGTGCCGGACGACTCGAATCGGGGATCTGCTTGCATTTGATCGGCGCTGAGCAAGCTGAACGTTCAGCATTGCAGAGTACTCCTGAGATTTTACAAAGCGATCTCGCCAGCCTGGTCATGGATCTGTTGCTGTGGGGCTGCCCGGATCCTTGTCAGCTCACCTGGCTCAATCCGCCGCCAGAAGTTAATCTTGCGGCTGCACGCGGTTTGCTTGCGCGGCTTGGTGCGCTGGAGGGCGATCGTCTGTCATCACGTGGGCAAAAAATGGCGGCGATGGGCAATGAGCCGCGCCTGGCGGCAATGCTGGTGGCCGCACAATCGGATGACGAAAAAGCCACAGCGGCAAAACTGGTCGCCATTCTTGAAGAGCCTCCTCGGAGCGGGAACAGCGACCTGATGGCCGCATTTTCGCGCAACCAGCCTAACTGGCAGCAGCGGGCGCAGCAGCTGTTGAAACGGCGTAATAGCCGGGGGGGAATGCCAGACAGCAATAATATCGCGAATCTTCTGGCGCAGGCTTTCCCGGACAGGATTGCACGTCGGCGTGGGTTGGACGGGCGCTACCAACTGGCAAATGGTATGGGTGCGATGCTGGACAGTGATGACGCGTTAACGCGCCACGAATGGCTCATTGCTCCGCTATTATTGCAGGGCAGTCATTCCCCGGATACGCGCATCCTGCAAGCCATTGCCGTTGATATCGAGGGGCTCACGCGCGCTTGCCCGCAATTGCTTGAGCAATCTGATACGGTGGAGTGGGACGATGCGCAAGGGACGCTGAAAGCTTTTCGTCGTAGCCAGATTGGTAAACTGACGTTGAATGTGAAGCCGCTGGCGAAGCCTTCAGAAAACGAGTTGCACCAGGCGATGCTGAACGGCATTCGGGAAAAAGGGCTGAGTGTGCTGGGCTGGACACCGGAAGCGGAACAGTATCGACTTCGCCTGCACTGCGCCTCGCGTTGGTTGCCTGAATATACCTGGCCTGACGTCAGTGATGATGCCTTGCTGGCGACGCTTGAGAGGTGGCTATTGCCGCAAATGAGCGGTGTACATTCGTTACGAGCCCTGAAAGCACTGGATGTGAAGACGGCGTTACAAAATTTACTCGACTGGTCATTGCGTCAACGTCTGGATAGTGAACTGCCAGGGCATTACACTGTGCCGACCGGAAGCCGGATTGCCATTCGTTATCACGAAGATAATCCGCCTGCGCTGGCTGTACGTATGCAGGAGATGTTTGGTGAGGCGACAACGCCGTCTATTGCCGAAGGGCGTATTCCTTTGGTGCTGGAACTGCTGTCTCCTGCTCATCGGCCACTGCAAATTACGCGTGATTTACGTGCGTTCTGGGCAGGAAGCTATCGTGACGTGCAAAAAGAGATGAAGGGGCGTTACCCCAAACACGTCTGGCCGGACGATCCGGCAAATACTGCGCCGACAAGGCGGACGAAGAAATATTCTTAGTGGGTGCGGCCTGATGCCCTCACCCCGGCCTTCTCCCACAGGGAGAGGGGGAAACCAATTTTGAGAGATTTCTTCTTTCACGGTGATGTGGAAGAAAAGAGAATCTGGCCTTTGCGCCTGAATGTTGCGGAGAAAAAGCATGGCGGGGAATGACCGCGAGCCAATAGGACGTAAGGGAAAACCTGCGCGTCCGGCAAAAGAAAAGGTGAGTCGTCGTCGTAGTGATGAGGATTACGACGATGACTATGAAGATGATTATGAGGATGAAGAACCTATGCCACGTAAAGGAAAAGGCAAAGGGCGTAAGCCTCGCGGTAAACGCGGCTGGTTCTGGCTGCTGCTGAAGCTGTTTATTGTTTTTGTTGTTTTGATGGCTATTTACGGCGTCTATCTGGATCAAAAGATCCGTAGCCGTATCGACGGAAAAGTCTGGCAATTACCGGCGGCGGTTTATGGCCGTATGGTGAACCTTGAGCCGGATATGTCCATCACAAAGAACGAAATGGTGAAACTGCTGGAGGCCACTCAGTATCGTCAGGTGTCGAAGATGACGCGTCCTGGTGAGTTTACTGTTCAGGCGAAAAGCATTGAGATGATCCGTCGTCCATTTGATTTCCCGGACAGCAAAGAGGGGCAGGTGCGTGCGCGTCTGACCTTCGATGGCGATCATCTTGAAACCATCGAGAACATGGACAACAACCGTCAGTTCGGGTTCTTCCGTCTCGATCCGCGTCTGATCACCATGCTCTCTTCTGCCAATGGCGAGCAGCGTCTGTTTGTGGCGCGTAACGGTTTCCCGGATCTGCTGGTGGATACCCTGCTGGCAACGGAAGACCGTCATTTCTATGAGCATGACGGTATCAGTCTTTACTCCATTGGCCGTGCGGTGCTGGCAAACCTGACCGCCGGGCGTACGGTGCAGGGGGCGAGTACGCTGACGCAGCAGTTGGTGAAAAACCTGTTCCTCTCCAGCGAGCGCTCATACTGGCGTAAAGCGAACGAAGCCTACATGGCCGTGCTGATGGATGCGCGTTACAGCAAAGATCGTATTCTTGAGCTGTATATGAACGAGGTGTACCTCGGTCAGAGCGGTGATAACGAGATCCGCGGTTTCCCGCTGGCGAGCCTTTATTACTTTGGACGTCCGGTGGAAGAGTTGAGCCTTGACCAGCAGGCACTGCTGGTTGGTATGGTGAAAGGGGCCTCAATCTATAACCCGTGGCGTAACCCGAAACTGGCGCTGGAACGTCGTAACCTGGTTCTGCGTCTGCTGCAACAGCAGCAGGTCATCGACCAGGAGCTTTACGACATGCTGAGCGCGCGTCCGCTGGGTGTGCAACCGCGCGGTGGGGTGATCTCTCCACAGCCTGCATTTATGCAAATGGTCCGCCAGGAGCTGCAGAGTAAGCTGGGCGATAAGGTGAAAGATCTCTCTGGCGTGAAGATCTTTACCACCTTCGATTCTGTTGCCCAGGATGCAGCTGAAAAAGCGGCGGTCGACGGAATTCCGGCACTGAAGAAACAGCGTAAGCTGAGCGACCTTGAAACCGCTATGGTTGTGGTTGACCGTAATACGGGGGAAGTGCGCGCCATGGTGGGCGGTGCGGAGCCACAGTTTGCGGGCTACAACCGGGCCATGCAGGCACGTCGCTCTATCGGTTCTCTGGCGAAGCCAGCAACCTATCTCACGGCGCTGAGCCAGCCAAATCAGTATCGCCTGAATACCTGGATTGCCGATGCGCCGCTCGCGCTGCGTCAGCCTAACGGTCAGGTATGGTCGCCACAGAACGATGATAAGCAGTTCAGTGGACAGGTTATGTTGGTGGATGCGCTGACTCGCTCCATGAACGTACCAACGGTAAATCTGGGGATGGCGCTTGGCCTGCCTGCGATTACCGATACCTGGCAGAAACTGGGTGTGCCGAAAGATCAACTGAACCCGGTTCCTGCCATGATCCTCGGCGCATTGAACCTGACGCCAATTGAAGTCGCTCAGGCGTTCCAGACCATCGCGAGCGGTGGTAATCGCGCGCAATTGTCGGCATTACGTTCGGTAATTGCTGAAGATGGTTCCGTGTTGTACCAGAGCTTCCCGCAGGCGGAGCGTGCTGTTCCGGCTCAGGCCGCCTACATGACACTGTGGACCATGCAGCAGGTTGTTCAGCGTGGTACGGGGCGTCAATTGGGAGCGAAGTACCCAGGATTGCATCTGGCAGGTAAAACCGGGACCACCAATAACAACGTGGATACCTGGTTTGCCGGTATCGATGGTCGTGAAGTGGTGATTACCTGGGTGGGACGCGATAATAACCAGCCGACCAAACTCTATGGTGCAAGTGGGGCAATGTCGATTTACCAGCGTTATCTGGCAAATCAGTCCCCGGTTCCGCTGAATCTGGTCGCACCTGAAGATGTCGTAGATATGGGCGTGGATGAGGCGGGTAACTTTGTTTGCGGCGGTGGTGTGCGTTCGCTGCCGGTCTGGACGACCAACCCAGACTCGCTGTGCCAGCAAAGTCAGCCTCAGCAGCCGACAGGCAATCCGTTTGATTCATCTTCTCAACAACAGCCGCAGCAGCAACAGCAGCCGCAGCAACAAAATGAGAAGAAAGACAGCGACGGTGTTGCAGGCTGGATCAAAGATATGTTCGGCGGAAACTAATCTGCCTCTGACCCCCTTCTGCGGAAGGGGGTTCTCTTCACCAGTAACACACATATCCCTAACCAAAATACCATCACTTCTTAACCCTACGTTTTCTCTTGTTTAATTCTTAAACCCTCAATTCTCGTAGGGGCGTATATCACTTGCTATGCCTTTTATGTTTCGCATAATATGCTGCGGTCATAATAATAATTCTCGTTTTCGTTATCATTCACTTTCATCAGAGATACATCATGGCGCTTTCCAATACTGCCCAGCCAATGAATACGTCGCTGCGTAAAATCGCAGTTGTCGTAGCCACAGCGGTGGTCAGCATGTCTGCTTATGCACAGGCTGCTGAAACCCCTAAAAAAGAAGAAACCATCACTGTTACCGCCGCTCCTGCCGCACAGGAAAGTGCCTGGGGTCCTGCTGCAACGATCGCCGCAAGACAATCCGCGACCGGGACCAAAACGGACACCCCAATTCAAAAGGTTCCACAGTCTATTTCTGTCGTGACAGCCGAAGAGATGGCGCTGCATCAGCCACGCTCGGTTAAAGAAGCCCTCAGCTATACGCCGGGTGTTGCAGTAGGCACTCGTGGTGCTTCCAATACCTATGATTATCTGGTTATTCGTGGCTTCGCGGCCGATGGTCAGAGCCAGAACAACTACCTCGACGGTATGAAGATGCAGGGCAACTTCTATAACGACGCGGTGATTGATCCTTATATGCTGGAGCGTGCTGAAATCATGCGCGGTCCGGTTTCCGTTCTTTACGGAAAAAGTAGCCCTGGTGGCCTGCTGAACATGGTGAGTAAGCGCCCAACAACCGAGCCGCTGAAAGAGATCCAGTTCAAAGTCGGTACTGATAGCCTGTTCCAGACTGGTTTTGACTTCAGCGATGCGATCGACGATGACGGCGTTTATTCATACCGCCTGACGGGTGTTGCGCGTTCTAACAACGCACAGCAAGAGGGCAAAGGGGAGCAGCGTTATGCCATCGCGCCCTCTTTCTCCTGGCGTCCAGATGATAAAACCACCTTCACTTTCCTCTCCTATTTCCAGAACGAGCCTGAAACGGGTTATTACGGCTGGCTGCCAAAAGAGGGAACGGTTAATCCACTGCCAAACGGCGATCGTTTGTCGACGGATTTCAACGAAGGTGCGAAGAACAACACCTACACCCGTAACCAGAAAATGGTGGGGTACAGCTTCGACCACGAATTCAACGATACCTTTACCGTGCGTCAGAACCTGCGCTTTGCCGAGAACAAAACTTCGCAAAACAGCGTTTACGGTTATGGCGTATGTTCCGATCCTGCCAACGTTTACAGCCAGCAATGCGCGGCGTTAGCACCTGCGGATAAAGGTCACTATCTGGCACGTAAATACGTTGTCGATAATGAAAAACTGCAAAACTTTACCGTTGATACTCAGTTGCAGAGCAAATTTGCGACCGGTCAGGTGGATCACGTCTTGCTGACCGGCGTCGACTTTATGCGTATGCGTAATGACATCAACTCCTGGTTTGGTTATGACGACTCGGTCCCGCTGCTGGATCTCTACAATCCAGTAAACAGCAATTTTGATTTCGGCTCTAAAGATCCGGACAATTCCGGTGCGTACCAAATCCTAAACCGCCAGAAACAGACCGGCCTGTATGTTCAGGATCAAGCGCAGTGGGATAAAGTGCTGGTGACTCTGGGCGGCCGTTATGACTGGGCCGATCAGGACTCTTATAACCGTGTAACGAACACCACGTCTAAACGTGATGATAAACAGTTCACCTGGCGTGGCGGTGTTAACTACCTGTTCGACAACGGTGTCACGCCTTATTTCAGCTACAGCGAATCGTTTGAACCGGCTTCACAGACAGGCGCGAGTGGCAACATCTTTGCACCATCTAAAGGCAAGCAGTACGAAGCGGGCGTGAAATACGTGCCGAACGATCGTCCGATCGTGATTACTGGTGCGGTGTACCAGCTGACCAAAACCAATAATCTGATGGCTGACCCGGCAGGCTCATTCTTCTCTGTTGAAGGCGGTGAAATCCGTGCCCGTGGCGTAGAGCTGGAAGCGAAAGCGGCACTTTCTGCGAGCGTCAACGTAGTGGGTTCCTATACCTATACTGATGCAGAATACACCACCGACACCAACTACAAAGGCAATACACCTGCGCAGGTTCCAAAACACATGGCATCCGTGTGGGGGGATTACACGATGTTTGATGGTGCGCTGTCTGGCCTGACGCTGGGAACTGGCGTTCGTTATACCGGTTCCAGTAAAGGTGACCCGGCGAACTCTTTCACTGTGGGCAGCTACACCCTGGTGGATGCGTTGATCAGATACGATCTGGCGCGTGTCGGTATGGCGGGCTCAAACGTGGCGCTTCATGTGAACAACCTGTTCGATCGTGAATATGTTGCGAGCTGCTTCAACACCTACGGTTGCTTCTGGGGTGCTGAACGTCAGGTTGTCGCGACCGCGACCTTCCGCTTCTAATCTCTCTTCGGGCACGGTTCGCCGTGCCCTTTTATTAAGTTGGCCACCATGCAGGATAATAAAACGCAAACCGATACCACCTTTGCACTCCACAACACCTCCTTTCGCGTACCCGGGCGCACCTTGCTGCACCCGCTCTCTTTGACGTTCCCTGCAGGTAAAGTCACTGGCCTGATTGGTCACAATGGTTCCGGTAAATCGACCTTGCTGAAGATGCTTGGACGCCATCAATTGCCCTCCGAAGGTGATATTTTGCTGGATGGGCAGCCGCTGGAGAGCTGGAACAGCAAAGCATTTGCCCGCAAGGTGGCGTATCTGCCCCAGCAACTGCCGCAAGCAGAAGGAATGACGGTGCGTGAGCTGGTGGCGATTGGACGTTATCCGTGGCACGGTGCGCTTGGCCGCTTCGGTGTGGCTGACAGAGAGAAAGTAGAAGAGGCCATTGCATTAGTGGGATTAAAACCGCTGGCGCATCGTCTGGTGGACAGTTTATCGGGTGGTGAGCGTCAGCGAGCGTGGATTGCCATGCTGGTTGCGCAGGATAGCCGTTGTCTGCTGCTTGATGAGCCTACCTCTGCGCTGGATATTGCTCATCAGGTTGATGTTCTGGCGCTGGTGCATCGCTTAAGCCAGCAGCGTGGTCTGACGGTGATTGCCGTCCTGCATGATATCAATATGGCGGCGCGCTATTGTGATTATCTGGTTGCGCTTCGGGGAGGGGAGATGATCGCTCAGGGAACGCCATCTGAGCTGATGCGTGGCGAAACGCTGGAACATATTTACGGCATTCCTATGGGTATCCTGCCTCACCCGGCAGGGGCTGCACCGGTGAGCTTCGTGTATTGATGCTGGATTCAACTTTAATCAGCCGCCGCCGCTTGTTGACGGCGATGGCGCTTTCACCCCTGCTGTTGAAAATGGGGGCTGCACAAGCAGCGACAATCGATCCGCACCGCATTGTGGCGCTGGAATGGCTACCGGTAGAATTAATGCTGGCTCTGGGCATCACGCCTTACGGTGTTGCTGATATTCCTAACTACAACCTGTGGGTCAATGAACCGAAACTGCCTGATTCGGTTATTGATATTGGTCTGCGCACTGAGCCTAATCTTGAGTTGCTCACCCAGATGAAACCCTCTTTTTTGTTCTGGTCGGCAGGCTATGGTCCTTCTGAAGCGACGATGGCACGCATTGCGCCTGGCCGGGGCTTTACCTTCAGCGACGGTAAAAAACCGCTGACAATGGCAAAAAACTCCATCAATGAGATGGCGCAGTTTCTGAATCGTGAAGCCGAGGCGAAAAAACATCTCGCCGAATTCGACGCTCTGATTGATTCTCTGAAGCCGCGATTTACCCATCGTGGCGATCGTCCGTTACTGATGGTGACCTTGCTGGATGCCCGTCATATGCTGGTGTTCGGCAAAAACTGTCTGTTCCAGGAAGTGCTTGATAGCCTGGGTATTCGTAATGCCTGGGATGGAGAGATGACCTTCTGGGGCAGCACTACGGTGGGGATCGACCGTCTGTCGTCGTTTCGCGATGTGGACGTACTCTGCTTCGATCACGGCAATGAGCGTGAGATGCAAACCCTGATGGCAACGCCACTCTGGCAGGCGATGCCGTTTGTACGTGAACAACGATTCCAGCGTGCGCCAGCGGTGTGGTTCTATGGCGCAACGCTGTCAGCAATGCATTTTGCCCGCGTGCTGGATAATGCGCTGGGAGGCAAGGCATGAGTTCACGTATCGCGCGCTTCCCCGCATTGTTGCTGGTCCTTCTCTCTCTGACGGCACTCGCCTTAACCTGGATGAACCTGTCGACGGCACTGCCTCGCGATCAGTGGAGTTCGGCATTTGCCGCGCCAGATATCGACAACATTCAACAAATGCTGTTCCACTATAGCCTGCTGCCGCGTCTGACAATTTCATTGCTGGTCGGGGCTGGTCTGGGGCTGGTGGGCGTATTGTTCCAGCAGGTCTTACGTAATCCTCTGGCTGAACCCACCACGTTAGGGGTGGCGACCGGGGCTCAGCTCGGGATCACCATCACCACGCTGTGGGCGTTTCCGGGGGTATTAACCTCGCAGTTTGCCGCGCTGGCGGGGGCGTGTGTGGTGGGGGCGTTGGTCTTCGGTGTAGCCTGGGGAAAACGCCTCTCTCCCGTTACGTTGATCCTCGCCGGTCTTGTGGTGAGCCTATACTGTGGAGCCATCAACCAGCTGCTGGTGCTGTTCCATCATGATCAGTTGCAAAGCATGTTCCTGTGGAGTACCGGAACGCTGACGCAAACTGACTGGAGCAGCGTACAACGCCTGTGGCCGCAACTGCTGGGCGGCGCTTTGCTGACGCTTCTGCTGTTACGTCCCCTGACGTTGATGGGCCTGGATGATGGTGTGGCGCGCAACCTGGGGCTGGCGCTTTCGCTGGCCCGTCTGGCGGCTTTGTCGCTGGCCATTGTGCTGAGCGCATTGCTGGTGAATGCGGTAGGGATCATCGGCTTTATCGGGCTGTTTGCTCCACTGCTGGCGAAAATGCTCGGCGCGCGCCGTTTACTGGCTCGGCTGATGCTGGCGCCCTTGATTGGGGCGCTCATCCTTTGGCTCTCGGATCAAGTCATTCTCTGGCTGGCGCGTGTCTGGATGGAAGTCTCTACGGGGTCGGTGACGGCGCTTATTGGCGCACCGCTCCTGCTGTGGTTACTGCCACGCCTTCGCAGCATGAGTGCGCCGGCGATGGATGCGGGCGATAAAGTGTATGCCGAGCGCCAGTCGGTGCTGTGGTATAGCCTGGCTGGTCTGGCGATATTAGCACTTGCTGTATTGATGGCGCTTTCGCTTGGGCGTGATGCGCAGGGCTGGCACTGGGCAACCGGGACATTGCTTGACGAGCTGTTGCAATGGCGCTGGCCGCGTATCTTCTCTGCATTGATCGCGGGCATGATGCTGGCTGCTGCAGGTTGCATTATCCAGAGACTGACCGGCAACCCAATGGCCAGCCCGGAAGTTCTGGGTATCAGTTCCGGCGCAGCGTTTGGCGTGGTGTTGATGCTGTTCCTCGTGCCGGGTAATGCGTTTGGCTGGCTTATGCCCGCCGGGAGCATTGGCGCGGCGGTCACGCTGCTGATCATCCTGATTGCATCCGGAAGAGGCGGTTTTTCACCGCATCGTATGTTGCTTGCCGGGATGGCGCTCAGCACTGCATTTACCATGCTGCTGATGATGCTACAGGCGAGCGGTGATCCACGTATGGCGCAGATCCTGACCTGGATCTCCGGTTCGACTTATGGCGCGACCGGTAGTCAGGTTGTTCATACCGGAATTGTGATGGTGGTGTTGCTGGCAATTGTGCCGTTATGTCGTCGCTGGATGACGATCCTGCCACTGGGTGGCGAAACGGCGCGTGCTGTCGGGATTGCACTTACGCCCACCCGCATTGGCCTGCTGCTACTTGCTGCCTGCCTGACTGCGGCGGCGACGATGACTATCGGTCCATTGAGTTTTGTAGGGCTGATGGCCCCGCATATTGCCAGAATGCTTGGCTTCCGCCGGACCATGCCGCATATCGTGATTTCTGCTCTGACAGGTGGTGTGATGCTGGTCTTCGCTGACTGGTGCGGGCGAATGGTGCTCTTTCCGTATCAGATCCCGGCAGGGCTGTTGTCGACCTTTATCGGTGCGCCGTACTTTATTTATCTGCTGAGAAAGCAGAGTCGATAGTGAACATGCAGGCCGGGTAAGCGCGTAAGCGCTACCCGGCAATTCACACATGACTTAGAGCTTAGCAAACGCCTTACGTGCTGCGTCGATGGTGTTATTGATATCTTCTTCGCTATGCGCCACGGACATAAAGCCCGCCTCAAACGCGGATGGTGCCAGGTAAACCCCTTCTTCCAGCATCAGGTGGAAGAAATGCCTGAAGCGCTCTACGTCGCATTTCACCACGTCCTGATAGCAGGTAACCGTTTTGGCGTCGGTGAAGAAAATCCCGAACATCCCGCCTACGTGGTTCACTACCAGCGGAATACCTGCCTCTTCTGCGGCTTCCAGCAGGCCGTTTGCCAGTTGGGTTGTCAGGGCTGTCAGCGTTTCGTGAATACCCGGTTGCGCGACTTCGGTCAGGCAGGCAAACCCGGCAGCCATCGCGATAGGGTTACCGGACAGCGTACCCGCCTGGTAAACCGGACCCGTTGGAGCCAGTGCTTCCATCACGTCCTTACGACCACCAAATGCACCGACCGGCATACCGCCGCCGATGATTTTACCCAGACAGGTCAGGTCCGGCTCTACGCCGTAGTAAGACTGTGCCCCCGCCAGAGCCACACGGAAACCGGTCATCACTTCATCGATAATCAGCAGGGCGCCAAATTCGTCACACAGTGCGCGCAGGCCTGGCAGGAAGTCAGGCTGCGGTGGAATGCAGTTCATGTTGCCCGCAACGGGTTCAACGATGATGCAGGCAATTTCCTGCGGATATTGTTCGAATGCGGCGCGAACGGTCGCCAGATCGTTGTAGGTGCAAGTCAGCGTGTGTTTAGCAAAGTCAGCCGGTACGCCAGGAGAGTTCGGTTGTCCGAGGGTTAGCGCACCGGAACCTGCTTTCACCAACAAGCAATCAGCATGGCCGTGGTAACACCCTTCGAATTTGATGATCTTATCGCGACCGGTAAACCCGCGCGCCAGACGAATAGCGCTCATGGTCGCTTCTGTTCCGGAGTTGACCATGCGGACCATGTCCATGGTAGGAACCAGTTCGGTCACCAGTTCCGCCATTTTGACTTCCATCTCGGTTGGCGCACCAAAACTTAATCCGCGATGAGCCGCTTCAATGACCGCGTTGCGGATCGACGGGTGGTTGTGACCCAGTACCATCGGACCCCAGGAGCCAACATAATCAATATAGGCTTTGTCATCGACATCATACAGATACGCGCCGTCTGCACGTTCGATAAACAGCGGCGTTCCGCCTACGCCGGTAAAGGCGCGAACAGGGGAGTTCACGCCGCCTGGGATGAGCTCCCGGGCAGCACTGTAGAGGTTTTCTGACTTGCTCATGGCGTCGTTCCTGGTTCGTAGAAATAAGTTAAGGAGACTATTCTAAGGGATTAACCAAAGGTTATGAAATTTTTGCCGCATTGACACTTAACAATTGTTAAGGATTTTTCCGAAGACGCAGTGGTTGCGTCTGGTAGAATTCCTTGTGCTATTTGTATGACTAAAAAGAAAAGGCAATGAAAGCAGATAACCCCTCTTTTGAAGAACAGCAATTTTCGCGTGCACGACAACGTATCAGCATTCGACGACTGCTCAATCGCGATAAAACGCCACTGGCGATCCTGCTTGCTGCCGCAGTCGTGGGGTCGCTGGCAGGGCTGGCTGGTGTGGCGTTCGAAAAGGCCGTTAATGTGGTCCTGAACTGGCGCATTGGTACGGTTGCGGGATACGCGGATCGCGGCTGGGTAGTTTGGGTCATGGCGTTTGGCTTGTCCGCATTACTGGCGATGGCCGGCTATTTTTTGGTTCGCAGATTTGCGCCTGAAGCCGGAGGGTCTGGGATCCCGGAGATTGAGGGGGCGCTTGAAGAACTGCGTCCGGTTCGCTGGTGGCGGGTTATTCCGGTGAAATTTATCGGCGGGATGGGGACGCTGGGCGCGGGTATGGTGTTGGGACGCGAAGGGCCAACCGTCCAGTTAGGCGGAAACCTTGGACGTATGGTGGGCGATATCTTCCGTATGCGTAGCGCTGAATCACGTCATACGTTACTGGCGGCTGGGGCTGCTGCGGGTCTTTCTGCCGCGTTTAACGCCCCTCTGGCGGGCATCCTGTTTATTATCGAGGAGATGCGCGCGCAATTTCGCTACAACCTGATCTCCATTAAAGCGGTGTTTACAGGCGTTATCATGTCGAGCATCGTCTTTCGCATTTTCAACGGCGAAGGTGCAGTGATCGAGGTGGGAAAGCTGACCAACGCACCGGTGAACACGCTCTGGCTTTACCTGATCCTCGGTATGATTTTTGGCGTTGTAGGGCCGTTGTTTAATACGCTGGTGCTGCGAACGCAGGACATGTTCCAGCGTATCCATGGCGGGAACACAACTAAATGGGTGCTCGTGGGTGGTCTGCTTGGCGGGATGTGCGGCATACTGGGATTTGTGGAACCCAATGCTGCAGGCGGAGGCTTTGGGCTCATTCCGATTGCCGCAGCAGGCAATTTTAGCGTTGGTCTGCTCTTGTTTATGTTTGTCTCCAGAGTGATCACCACGCTGCTGTGTTTCTCTTCGGGCGCGCCCGGCGGAATATTTGCGCCCATGCTGGCATTAGGAACGCTGCTTGGCACAGCCTTTGGCATGGCGGCGGAAGCAGGCTTTCCGGCTTATCACCTGGAGGCGGGAACATTTGCTATTGCGGGAATGGGGGCGTTACTCGCGGCCTCTCTTCGTGCTCCGCTGACCGGAATTGTGCTTGTTCTGGAAATGACCGACAATTATCAGCTCATTTTGCCAATGATCATTACCTGTCTCGGCGCGACACTATTGGCCCAATTCCTGGGTGGAAAACCGCTATACTCCACCATTCTTGCTCGTACCCTGGCGAAACAGGAGGCTGAACGGGCCTCAACGCAGAATACTTGAATGAATTACCAGGGTATTAGATAATGAAAAAAAGAATTGGGTGATTTTTACCCAATAGCAGTAAGCAGTATTCATGGGAGCATAAGATGAGTGATGACGTAGTCGCTGTGCCGCTGGAGTTTACAGAAGCCGCAGCCAACAAAGTGAAAACCCTGATTGCCGACGAAGACAATCCGGATCTGAAACTGCGTGTATATATTACCGGGGGCGGCTGCAGCGGCTTCCAGTACGGTTTTACCTTTGACGACCAGGTAAACGATGGTGATATGACTATCGAGAAGCAGGGTGTCGCGCTGGTTGTTGACCCGATGAGCCTGCAATATCTGGTGGGCGGTGCGGTTGATTACAGCGAAGGCCTGGAAGGTTCTCGCTTTGTGGTGACGAACCCGAATGCAACAAGCACTTGCGGGTGTGGTTCGTCATTCAGTATTTGATTTTCCGGCGGGAGTGGCCTGATGCCATCATCCCGGAATCGCACTAAAAACGGTAACCCTCGGGTTACCGTTTTGCTTTTTACCTGCCATTCTCATCAAGCGCAAACGTCGGCAGTTTCAGATGCCAGCGAATAGCCGCTAACCGAATCGCCAGCGTCACCACCATACCCAACATGGCCGCATTCTCCAGCGGAACGGCAAAGGTGTAATAGGCTGTGGCATGAACAATCCCGCCAATAATACAGGCTGTGGCATAGATTTCAGTCCGCAGGATCATGGGAACTTCGCGTGCCAGAATGTCGCGAATGATGCCACCCCCGACGCCCGTCAATACGCCCATGCAGATGGCAACCATCGGTCCGGTATTCGCCATAAAGGCTTTATTGACGCCAATTCCTACAAAGACGGCCAGGCCGACGGCATCCAGCACCGGTAGCACCCATTTGGGCAGCCTGCGAGGCTGACGCACTAGCACGATTGTTAGCAGACAGGTGACCATCGCCACCACCAGATCGGTGGGATCTTTCACCCAAAATACCGGGCCGTTCGCGAGAGCCATATCGCGAATTGTGCCGCCGCCAACGGCGGTAACAACGCCCAGCACCAGAACACCGAACGGGTCCATGCGTAATTTCCCGGCGAGCAAAACGCCGGAGATAGCAAATACGGCTGTGCCAAGAATATCCAGCCAATAGACGAGCATCGTTAAATCCTCGGGTTTGGGTCTAAAACAACGTTAATGACTTTGTGCCAGTGCGGTGCAGAGCTGTTTAGCGGCGAGGATAATACGCGGGCTGGCGCGTTCAAACCAGTCGCTGTGCAGGGCAATTACCGGAATTTTTAACTGGCGCTGCCAGAATTGTTCAATTTTAGGAATTTCGCTTGCGTCACCGACGACGACAATGGCCTGCGGCTGGCGTGCCAGGACCTGTTCCCGGCTGACCTGTGGCCAGGGCACTCGGCTGGCGGCAAAGATATTTTCACCCCCGCAGATTTCGAGCACCTGATTCTGGATAGATCCCTGACCGGTAGTGAACAGCGGCTGACTACCAAATTGCAGAAACACCCGCTTTTTGGTGGTCTTATCATATTCGGTTTTTAGCGCCGCGTAGTCACTGAGCATACGTTGTGCAGCTTGTTCGGCTTTGCTGGGGGTTGGGCTGAAAGGGGCAAGATCGCGAAGCGCCTGAGCGACTTGCTCAATGCTTACTGCATCAATCCATTGCACTTTTATGCCCAGAGAGATGAGTTGGTTTACCTGCCGCTCGGCATTGCCACCGCGCCAGGCGAGCACCAGATCGGGCTTCAGGGCAACGATGCGCTCAAGATTCATACCTTGCCAGGTCGAGACTTGTTCGATCTGCTTCGCTTCAGGAGGAAAATCGGAATAACTGCTGACACCAACGGGGGTGATCCCGGCGGCAAAAGCCAGCTCAGTATTCGCGGGGGAGAGGGTAATCACACGCGGCGCGGCGTAAAGCCAGGCCGGTGTGAGCAGTAACAGGGCGACCAGCGCCCTTAAGGTCTGTTTACCCACGAGCCAGTTTCTGCACCAGGGTTTCCACCATTACGGTGGATTGTTTTGCTGCGACGGCCAGGAACTCGTCAAAGCTCAGGTGTGACTGTTGGTCGGCAACGTCTGAAATGGCGCGAACTACCACGAACGGGACGTTAAAGTTGTGGCATACGTGTGCAATCGCCGTGGCTTCCATTTCAACGGCAACGGCCTGTGGGAAGTTGTGACGGATTTTCGCCAGGCCCACTGAACCATTGATGAAAGCGTCACCGCTAACAATCAGGCCGCGCACAGCGTTGAGGTTCAGCTCAGCGATGCAGGTTTCTGCGGCACTAATCAGTTTCGCATCAGCTTTAAAGCCTGCCGGGCAACCCGGAAGCTGACCATATTCGTAACCGAATGCCGTGACATCCGCATCGTGATAACGCGCTTCGTCGGATACCACGATATCGCCCACTTTCAGCGTTGGAGCCAGACCGCCAGCAGAGCCGGTGTTAATGATCACATCTGGCTTACAGCGTTCGAGCAGCAGCGTCGCGCCCAGTGCTGCAGCTACTTTACCGATGCCTGATTTCAGCAGAGCAACGTCAACGCCGTTCAACTGGCCGGTATAAATTTCACAACCACCCAGTGAGAGGGTCTGACGGTTCTCAATTTTGTCACGCAGCAGCGTAACTTCTTCTTCCATTGCACCAATAATGCCGATTTTCATAGATTTACTCGCGATGTGCCTTGTTAAGATGCATAGTCTATCATGCGCATACGGGGAAACGCATTCTCACGCGGGGGAGCACATGGAACCAATCGATTTTCGCAATAAAATTAACTGGCATCGTCGTTTCCGTTCTCCGCAAGGAGCGAAAAGCGAGCACGAGATCCTGCGTATCTTTGAAAGCGATCGCGGGCGCATTATCAATTCTCCTGCCATCCGCCGCTTACAGCAAAAAACACAGGTTTTCCCACTCGAGCGTAATGCGGCAGTTCGCACGCGACTGACCCACTCAATGGAAGTTCAGCAGGTCGGGCGTTATATTGCCAAAGAGATCCTGAGCCGTCTTAAAGAGCAACGTCGCCTGGAAACCTACGGTCTGGATGAACTGACCGGGCCGTTTGAAAGCATCGTTGAGATGGCGTGTCTGATGCACGATATTGGCAACCCGCCTTTTGGACATTTTGGGGAGGCCGCTATTAATGACTGGTTCAAACAGCGGTTGTTCCCTTCAGACGCCGCCAGCCAGCCGCTTAGCGACGATCGTTGTGTCGTCAGCGCCTTACGTTTGCGGGAGGGTGAGGAAGTTGTAAACGACTTGCGGCGTAAAGTACGTCAGGATCTGTGTCACTTTGAAGGCAACGCGCAGGGTATCCGTCTGGTGCATTCCCTGATGCGTATGAACCTGACCTGGGCGCAAGTCGGTTGTATTCTCAAATATACGCGTCCGGCATGGTGGATGGGCGAACCTCCGGAGTCACACAGCTATTTGATGAAAAAACCGGGCTATTACTTATCGGAAGAAGCCTATATTGAGCGGTTGCGTAAAGAACTTTCACTGACCCCAAATGGGCGCTTCCCATTAACCTGGATAATGGAAGCGGCCGACGATATTTCCTATTGTGTTGCAGACCTGGAAGACGCGGTTGAAAAAAGAATATTCAGCGTCGAAGAACTTTATCAGCATCTTTATGATGCCTGGGGTAAACATGAAAAAGGATCTCTGTTTGCTCAGGTCGTCGAAAACGCGTGGGAGAAATCGCGTTCTAATTCTCTTAGCCGCAGTACGGAAGATCAGTTCTTTATGTATTTACGGGTCAACACATTAAATAAGTTGGTCCCCTATGCCGCAGCCCGCTTTATTGACAATTTACCGACGATTTTTACCGGTGAATTCAATCACGCCTTGCTGGAAGATGACAGCAGCTTTAGTCAACTTCTTGAGTTATATAAGAATGTAGCCGTACGCCATGTGTTCAGCCACCCGGACGTTGAACAACTGGAATTACAAGGTTATCGGGTCATAAGTGGTCTGCTGGAAATTTATCGCCCGTTACTGCAATTATCAGTCGATGAGTTTAGCGAACTGGTAGAAAAAGAACGTGTGCGGCGCTTGCCTATTGAATCCCGCCTGTTCCATAAACTTTCAACACGACATCGTCTTGCCTATGTTGAAGCAGTGAGCAAAATTGATCGCCAGACTTCCCGCTGGCCAGTGCTGGAATATTATTATCGTTGTCGACTGATTCAGGACTATATCAGCGGAATGACGGATTTGTATGCGTGGGATGAATACCGCAAGCTCATGGCGGTTGAATAAACACTGAGTTTTGTAAAGACGACCAATAAATTTTTACTTTTTCCATAAACTTAATCCCGGAACTTCGCGCTATAAAACGAATCTGACGTACACAGCAATTTTGCGTTATCTGTAAAATAGAGATTGAGAAACATGAAAAAAACCACATTAGCAATGAGTGCACTGGCTCTGAGTTTAGGTTTAGCGCTGTCTCCTCTGTCTGCTACTGCAGCCGAGACCGCGTCTTCGGCTGCAACCGCGCAGCAGATGCCTAGCCTGGCCCCGATGCTCGAAAAAGTGATGCCATCGGTGGTGAGCATTAACGTTGAGGGCAGTACAACCGTCAATACGCCGCGTATGCCGCGTAACTTCCAGCAGTTCTTTGGCGATAACTCCCCGTTCTGTCAGGACGGTTCGCCATTCCAGAGCTCCCCGTTCTGTCAGGGGGGGGGTGCAGGTGATGACAGCGGAAGCAGCAACGGTGGCGGTCAACAGCAGAAATTCATGGCTCTTGGCTCTGGCGTTATCATCGATGCGGCGAAAGGCTATGTCGTAACCAACAACCACGTTGTCGATAATGCTAACAGCATCAAAGTTCAGCTGAGTGATGGTCGTAAATTCGATGCAAAAGTGGTGGGGAAAGACCCACGCTCTGACATCGCACTGATTCAGATTCAGGATCCGAAAAACCTGACAGCGATTAAAATCGCCGATTCTGACGCACTGCGCGTTGGTGACTACACCGTTGCAATCGGTAACCCGTTCGGTCTGGGTGAAACCGTAACCTCGGGTATTGTCTCTGCGCTGGGACGTAGCGGCCTGAACGCTGAAAACTACGAAAACTTTATCCAGACGGATGCCGCGATTAACCGGGGTAACTCGGGCGGTGCGCTGGTTAACCTGAACGGCGAGTTGATTGGTATCAACACCGCGATCCTGGCGCCAGACGGTGGCAATATTGGTATCGGTTTTGCTATCCCGAGCAACATGGTGAAAAACCTGACGGCTCAGATGGTGCAGTATGGCCAGGTTAAACGCGGTGAGTTGGGCATTCTGGGTACTGAACTGAACTCTGAACTGGCGAAAGCGATGAAAGTTGACGCTCAGCGCGGGGCATTTGTCAGCCAGGTTATGCCAAATTCATCTGCGGCGAAGGCTGGTATCAAAGCAGGTGATGTGATCACCTCTCTGAACGGTAAGCCTATCATCAGTTTTGCAGCGCTGCGTGCCGAAGTGGGCTCGATGCCGGTGGGTAGCAAAATTCAGTTGGGTCTGCTGCGTGATGGTAAACCGGTGAACGTGAGCCTTGAACTGCAGCAGAGCAGCCAGACTCAGGTTGACTCCAGCTCTATCTTCAGCGGTATTGAAGGGGCTGAGATGAGCAACAAGGGCGACGATAAA
The DNA here is from genome assembly GCF_013782625.1 of Enterobacter sp. RHBSTW-00994. Classification (NCBI taxonomy): domain Bacteria; kingdom Pseudomonadati; phylum Pseudomonadota; class Gammaproteobacteria; order Enterobacterales; family Enterobacteriaceae; genus Enterobacter; species Enterobacter sp. RHBSTW-00994. The sequence goes on from NZ_CP056199.1 coordinate 874,068, forward strand.
GGCGTGGTGGTGAATAACGTGAAAGCGAATTCTCCGGCAGCCCGAATCGGCCTGAAAAAAGGTGATGTGATCATGGGGGCTAACCAGCAACCCGTGAAAAACATTGCCGAACTGCGCAAAATTCTCGACAGCAAACCGTCTGTGCTGGCGTTGAATATTCAGCGTGGTGACTCTTCACTCTACCTGTTAATGCAGTAACCCTCTCAACCCTCTGCTCGCGTTCGGGCAGAGGGTTTTCCTGTTTCTGTGACCCTTTCCACAAGTCCATACTTCTCCCCCTGACTTTGTGCATTCGCACAATGCAGCAGTGATTGAACTCCCCTATGCTTGAGCTCTGCTCACAGGAGGGTTACATGGCTGGCTGGCATCTCGATACCAAAATGGCGCAGGATATCGTGGCACGTACTATGCGCATCATTGATACCAATATTAACGTAATGGATGCGCGTGGCCGTATTATTGGCAGTGGCGATCGGGAGCGTATTGGGGAATTGCACGAAGGCGCACTGCTGGTGCTCTCTCAGGGGCGCGTGGTGGATATTGATGATGCCGTTGCAAAACATCTCCACGGTGTACGTCAGGGCATTAATTTACCTCTGCGGCTTGAAGGTGAAATTGTCGGTGTGATTGGCTTGACCGGAGAGCCAGAGTCACTGCGAAAATACGGTGAACTGGTGTGCATGACGGCAGAGATGATGCTGGAGCAGTCACGGCTAATGCATCTGCTGGCGCAGGATAGCCGCCTGCGTGAAGAGCTGGTCATGAACCTGATTCAGGCTGAAGAACACACGCCCGCTCTCAGTGAATGGGCACAGCGTCTGGGAATCGACCTCAATCAGCCGCGCGTGGTGGCGGTGATAGAGGTGGATAGCGGCCAGTTAGGGGTAGACAGTGCGATGGCGGAACTGCAACAGCTGCAAAATGCGCTGGCTACACCGGAACGTAATAACCTCGTCGCGATTGTCTCCCTGACGGAGATGGTTGTACTTAAGCCAGCACTCAATCAGTTTGGCCGCTGGGATGCAGAAGATCACCGCCGACGAGTCGACCAACTGATCGCCCGTATGAAAGAGAACGGCCAGCTCCGTTTTCGCGTTGCATTAGGGAACTACTTTACCGGGCCAGGCAGTATTGCCCGTTCGTGGCGTACGGCACGCACCACGATGATGGTCGGTAAACAACGTATGCCCGAAAGCCGTAGCTATTTCTATCAGGATTTGATGTTACCGGTGTTACTCGACAGCTTGCGCGGTGGTTGGCAGGCCAATGAACTGGCGCGTCCTTTGGTTCGCCTGAAAGCGATGGATAACAATGGGCTGTTGCGCCGTACATTGCAGGCCTGGTTTCGTCATAACGTGCAGCCTTTGGCAACATCTAAGGCACTGTTTATCCACCGTAATACGCTAGAATATAGACTTAACCGGATTTCGGAGCTAACGGGTCTGGATCTGGGGAATTTTGACGACAGGTTGTTATTGTATGTGGCGTTGCAACTGGATGAGCAGCGGTAGGTAAATGCAAGACGGCAACCTTAGGTTGCCGTTTTAGTGTTTGCTCCCTCTCCTCATAGGGAGAGGAGGGGGAAAGCATCAGGCCGCACCTGGCTTATTTGGTGCGAGTCAACTTCTCAAGATCGGCTTCGATTTCACTGATCTTGTTGGTGACAACGCTTTCCAGATGGCGCAGGTCATCCAGGATCTTACGTTTAAGATCCACTTCGGTGCGGTCACGTTGGCAGATCTGATCGAGTTCATCGATCACATAGCGCAGGTTCGGGCTAATCTCCTGAACCTCTTTGTATCCCTGCCCGATGCCATCAGCGACGACAGTCTTACGCTGACGTGGGTATTTAAACTTCACGCTCTTTGCAAAAAACTCGCCCTTGTCCTTGTGAAAATAGATTTTCAGAATATCGTTATTGGCTTCCTGGCGGAGGCTGTAACGATCAATTTCATCAGGATTGGTAATGCCCAGACTTTTCAGATTATCGTACATAGCGGTACCCTTTGATCTCAACATAACCTTTGAATAATTAACGAAAAAATCTAATTTCGCTACCCCCGGATACAAAAAAAGCGGGGTTGCCCCCGCTTTTTGTTATACCGGATTAATCGATAGTACGCAGCAATTCATTAATGCCGACTTTGCCGCGGGTTTTAGCATCAACTTTCTTCACAATCACTGCACAGTACAGGCTGTATTTGCCATCTTTTGACGGCAGGTTGCCGGAAACGACAACGGAGCCTGCTGGCACGCGACCGTAGTGAACCTCACCGGTTTCACGGTCATAAATGCGGGTGCTTTGGCCGATGTAAACGCCCATGGAGATGACTGAGCCTTCTTCAACGATCACGCCTTCAACGACTTCAGAGCGTGCGCCGATGAAGCAGTTATCTTCGATGATGGTTGGGTTAGCCTGCAGAGGCTCCAGTACACCACCGATACCCACGCCGCCGGACAGGTGAACGTTTTTGCCGATCTGAGCACAAGAACCCACGGTTGCCCAGGTATCCACCATCGTACCTTCGTCAACGTATGCACCGATGTTCACATAAGATGGCATCAGGACAGTATTACGCGCAATGAATGCACCCTGACGAACCGCTGCCGGTGGAACGACACGGAAGCCTTCTTTCTGGAAACGCGCTTCGTCGTAATCGGCGAATTTCATGGGCACTTTATCGAAGTAGCGGCTTTCTGCACCGTCGATAACCTGGTTATCGTTAATACGGAAAGAGAGCAGCACGGCCTTCTTCAGCCACTGATGGGTTACCCAATGGCCATCAATTTTTTCCGCGACGCGAAGTGCGCCGGAATCAAGCAGGGAGATCACCTGGTTAACCGCTTCGCGGGTTACGGTATCCACATTTGCCGGAGTGATGTCGGCACGACGCTCAAAAGCGGACTCAATAACGTTCTGTAACTGCTGCATTGTTTACTCTATCCATTTCACTAAAAAACACGTCACCCTTTATCGTTTGGATTGAGGGCTGCTGTCAACCGTTGTTGTACCTCTCGTTGCAACGCATTATTAAGTGCGCGCCTGTCGGCGGTTGCGATTATGAATAAATCTTCTACTCGCTCGCCAATGGTTGTAATTCTGGCTCCGTGAAGCGAAATTCCCAGATCGGCAAAAACCTGGCCGACGCGGGCAAGCAGTCCAGGCTGATCGAGCGCTATCAGCTCCAGGAAGGATTTACGGTCGGTGTGGGTCGGCAGGAAATTGACCTCGGTATCGACAGTAAAATGGCGCAATTTGGCGGGCTGACGACGAGGCTGTGGTGGCTGCCAGCTGTGCTGGGTAATGGCTTGTTCCAGACCAAATCGAATGCCTTCGTGGCGATCTGCCGAAAGTGGACTCCCGTCCGGCTCCAGCACGATAAAGGTATCCATCGCCATTCCGTCGCGGGTCGTGAAAATTTGCGCGTCATGAACGCTCAGATTGCGCCGGTCCAGCTCCGCACACACGGCAGCGAACAGATAGGCTCTGTCCGGGCTCCAGATGAAGATCTCCGTGCCGCCGCGCGTGGCTTGTGGGCTGAGCAAGATCATCGGTTTCGACAAATCGTGCTTCAGTAAATGCCGTGCATGCCAGGCAAGCTGATTTGGGCTATGGCGTACAAAGTAGTTCGCGCGACAGCGTGCCCAGATTTGATGTAATGCCTCTTCATCAATGTTTTCCATCCGCAGTAGCGCCAGGGCCTGGAGCTGGTGGTGACGGACGCGCTCGCGCATGTCTGGGGTGTTTTGCATCCCGCGTCGCAGCTGTTTTTCCGTCGCGAAATATAGCTCGCGCAACAGGCTCTGTTTCCAGCTGTTCCACAGCGTCTCATTGGTGGCGCAAATATCAGCCACTGTCAGGCAGACCAGATAGCGCAGACGGTTCTCGGTTTGCACCTCTTCGGCAAACTGCTTAATGACCTCCGGATCCTGAATATCACGGCGCTGTGCGGTGACTGACATCAGCAGATGATGGCGTACCAGCCAGGCGACAAGTTGCGTTTCACGTGAATTCAGGCCGTGCAGTTCGGCAAATTTGAGGACGTCTTGTGCACCCAGTACCGAATGGTCTCCGCCCCGGCCTTTGGCAATATCGTGGAACAGCGCGGCGATCAAAATCAGTTCTGGATGTGTGAGACGTGGCCACAGTTCGACACACAATGGGTGACGGGAGCGAGTCTCTTCTTTGGCGAAGCTCTCCAGTTTGAGCATGACGCGGATCGTGTGCTCATCTACGGTATAGGCGTGGAAAAGATCGAACTGCATCTGGCCCACAATGTGTGACCATTGCGGCATATAAGCCCACAGTACACTGTGGCGATGCATAGGCAACAAGCCACGGCTGACTGCGCCTGGGTGGCGGAGCATGCTTAAAAAGAGCGAACGCGCTTCCGGGATATAACACAGTGGCTGAGTCAGATGGCGACGCGCATGGCGCAAATGGCGCAGTGTTGTGGAGTAAATTCCGGTGATCGTGCTGTTGCGAACCATGGTGTAGAACATTCGCAGGATCGCTTCCGGCTCGCGGATAAACAGTGTTTCATCGCGCAGATCGATAAGCGTACCGCGTAACTGGAATTCATCATCAACAGGACGCGGTTTTTCATCGGCAGTGAGCGCCAGAATGGCCTCGTCGAACAGTTGCAGCAGCATCTGGTTTAGCTCAGTGACACGACGAGTGACACGGAAGAAATCCTTCATCATATGCTCAACCGGTTCGTTACCTTCACCGCTGTAGTTCAGACGCTGGGCGACACTAAGCTGGCGGTCGAAAAGCAGACGGTTATCGTAGCGGTTAAGTTCCAGATGCAGAGCAAAGCGAATACGCCACAGGAGATGCAGACATTCGTTTAGCTCGTTGCGCTCGGCTTCGGTTAAGAAGCCGAAACCGACCATTTCATCCAGCGACGTTGCACCAAAGTGGCGGCGCGCAACCCACTGCAACGTGTGGATATCGCGCAGGCCTCCGGGGCTACTTTTAATATCTGGCTCAAGGTTATAGCTGGTTCCGTGGTAGCGCTGGTGGCGCACGTTTTGTTCTTCAACCTTGGCGGCGAAAAACTTTTCAGAAGGCCAAAAACCGTCGCTGAAAATGTGTTTTTGCAGCTCAAGAAACAGAGCAACATCGCCAATTAACAGGCGCGTTTCAATCAGGTTGGTGGCAACGGTGAGATCCGATAGTCCTTCAAGCAGACACTCTTCCAGCGTCCGGACGCTGTGACCGACTTCCAGCTTCACATCCCACAGAAGGGTGAGCAATTCACCTATTTTTTGCGCCTGATCGTCTGACAGCTTTTTACGGCTCAGGATCAAAAGATCGATATCGGATAAAGGATGTAATTCGCCACGCCCATAGCCGCCGACGGCAACCAGTGCCACATCGCTGATTTGTCCGAATCCATAGTCAATCCACAGGCGTTGCAACAACTGGTCGATAAACTCGGTGCGTGCTTCGATGAGCGCTTCAGCAGAGATCCCTGCATCAAACGCGCTACCTAGCCAGCGATGGAAAACATCCATATGCGCTTTAATATCAGCGCAGGTCAGCTCTTGTTGAGGCCAGACGCCGGGGTTATCGGGCTGATCGGGAAGGGTGGGGAGTGCCGTATTAGCATACTGTTCAGGTAAAAGATTACTCATCGCGTGCCACCCATAAGAAAAAACTATAGCTATTAAAAAAGCCGGCATTTGCCGGCTTTTTATCATTCGTTGTGCGTCAGTATTGCCGGGATGGTGTCATCCTTGCGCAACGTCATAATTTCGCAGCCGTTGTCTGTTACCACAATAGTATGCTCGTACTGCGCAGACAAGCTTCTGTCTTTGGTTTTCACCGTCCAGCCATCTTTCATGGTGCGGATACGGTAATCGCCGGAGTTGACCATAGGTTCGATGGTAAAGGTCATGCCTTTTTGCAGGACAACACCGCCGTCATCTGCATCATAGTGCAGAACCTGTGGCTCTTCGTGGAACACACGACCAATGCCGTGACCACAGTATTCGCGCACCACGGAAAAACCTTCAGCTTCAACGAATTTCTGAATAGCCGCACCGATAGTGCGCAAACGAATGCCTGGCTTAACCATTTTCAGCGCCAGGTAGAGGCTTTCCTGGGTCACTTTGCATAAACGTTCACCCAGAATGGTCGGTTTGCCGACAATAAACATCTTCGAGGTGTCGCCGTGATATTCGTCTTTAATAACGGTCACATCGATATTAACGATATCGCCATCTTTCAGCAGTTTCGCATCATCAGGAATGCCGTGACAGACCACTTCATTAATAGAGATGCAAACGGATTTCGGGAAACCGTGGTAGCCGAGGCAGGCGGAGACGGCATGTTGCTCATTTACAATGTAGTCATTACAGATACGATCCAGCTCGCCAGTGCTTACGCCGGGCTTAACAAAAGGTTCGATCATTTCCAGCACTTCAGCGGCCAGACGACCGGCGACGCGCATCTTTTCAATTTCTTCAGGTGTCTTAATAGAGATAGCCATGTAATCTGTCCATCGGTGTCGTTTTTTTCGACAATACTAATCTACGTGTCGTCAATGGTATCAGTCTGGCGTACTCGCTGCCAAATTGAGAATCATTAACAGCACACCCCGCCAACAACTGTTGGTTTCTGGCTGCATTTTGTGGTATAAAGCGCGCCGGACTTCCGATCCATTTTCATATACACAGAATGGACGGAGGCGACAAATCTCACTTTGTGTAACAACACACACGTATCGACACATATTCCGGGGTGCCCTTTGGGGTCGGTAATATGGGATACGTGGAGGCATAACCCCAACTTTTAAATAGAGGTTTTAAAACATGGCAACTGTTTCCATGCGCGACATGCTCAAGGCTGGTGTTCACTTTGGTCACCAGACCCGTTACTGGAACCCGAAAATGAAGCCTTTCATCTTCGGCGCACGTAACAAAGTTCACATCATCAACCTTGAGAAAACTGTACCAATGTTCAACGAAGCCTTGGCTGAGCTGAACAAGATCTCTTCCCGTAAAGGTAAGATTCTGTTCGTTGGTACTAAGCGCGCTGCAAGCGAAGCTGTGAAAGATGCTGCTAACAGCTGCGACCAGTTCTTCGTGAACCATCGCTGGTTGGGCGGCATGCTGACTAACTGGAAAACCGTTCGTCAGTCAATCAAACGCCTGAAAGATCTGGAAACTCAGTCTCAGGACGGTACTTTCGACAAGCTGACCAAAAAAGAAGCGCTGATGCGCACTCGTGAGCTGGACAAGCTGGAAAACAGCCTGGGCGGTATCAAAGATATGGGCGGCCTGCCAGACGCGCTGTTCGTAATCGATGCTGACCACGAGCACATCGCAATCAAAGAAGCTAACAACCTGGGTATCCCGGTATTCGCTATCGTTGATACCAACTCCGATCCGGACGGTGTTGACTTCGTTATCCCGGGTAACGACGATGCAATCCGTGCTGTTAGCCTGTACCTGAGCGCTGTTGCTACTACCGTTCGTGAAGGCCGTTCCCAGGATCTGGCTTCTCAGGCGGAAGAAAGCTTCGTAGAAGCTGAATAATAAGGTTCTAACCCTTATTTAGTACCGTGTATAAATAGGGGCCTCTATCTGGCCCCTTTTTCACTTTTAAGCCTGTTTGGTTTCTTAAAACCGGGCAGGTCATCTCTCCCGAGGATTAAAGAATGGCTGAAATTACCGCATCCCTGGTAAAAGAGCTGCGCGAGCGTACTGGCGCAGGCATGATGGATTGCAAAAAAGCGCTGACTGAAGCAAACGGCGACATCGAGCTGGCAATCGAAAACATGCGTAAATCTGGTGCGATCAAAGCGGCGAAAAAAGCAGGTAACGTTGCTGCTGACGGCGTGATCATCACTAAGATCAACGGCAACTACGGTATCATTCTGGAAGTTAACTGCCAGACTGACTTCGTTGCTAAAGATGGCGGCTTCCAGGCATTTGCTAACAAAGTTCTGGACGCAGCTGTTGCTGGCAAAATCACTGACGTTGAAGTTCTGAAAGCACAGTTCGAAGAAGAACGTGTTGCGCTGGTTGCTAAAATCGGTGAGAACATCAACATCCGTCGCGTTTCTTCTCTGGAAGGTGACGTTCTGGGCTCTTACCAGCACGGCGCACGTATCGGTGTTCTGGTTGCGGCTAAAGGTGCTGATGAAGAGCTGGTTAAACAGCTGGCAATGCACATCGCTGCAAGCAAACCAGAATTCGTTAAACCAGAAGACGTGTCTGCTGAAGTGGTAGAGAAAGAGTACCAGGTTCAGCTGGATATCGCGATGCAGTCTGGTAAGCCAAAAGAAATCGCAGAGAAAATGGTTGAAGGCCGCATGAAGAAATTCACCGGCGAAGTTTCTCTGACTGGTCAGCCTTTCGTAATGGACCCAAGCAAGTCTGTTGCTCAGCTGCTGAAAGAGCATAACGCTGACGTGACTGGCTTCATCCGCTTCGAAGTGGGCGAAGGCATCGAGAAAGTTGAGACTGACTTTGCAGCAGAAGTTGCTGCAATGTCCAAGCAGTCTTAATAATGAAAAGGAGCCGCCTGAGGGCGGCTTCTTTTTGTCACCCGTCACACGAAAATCAGACAGGTTGCTGTATCACTGTGCTGATATGCGACATATCATGTCGCCAGAATTAACCCCCATCTTAATCGTTGACAGTCTCAGGAAAGAAACATGGCTACCAATGCAAAACCCGTGTACAAACGCATTCTGCTTAAGCTGAGTGGCGAAGCGCTGCAGGGATCGGAAGGCTTCGGTATTGACGCAAGCATCCTTGATCGCATGGCACAGGAAATCAAAGAACTGGTCGAACTGGGCATTCAGGTTGGCGTGGTCATTGGCGGTGGCAACCTTTTCCGTGGTGCTGGTCTGGCGAAAGCGGGGATGAACCGTGTTGTGGGCGACCACATGGGTATGCTGGCAACCGTGATGAATGGCCTGGCCATGCGTGATGCGCTTCATCGCGCCTATGTAAACGCCCGTCTGATGTCTGCTATTCCACTGAATGGTGTATGTGATAACTACAGCTGGGCAGAGGCCATTAGCCTGCTGCGTAACAACCGCGTAGTGATCCTCTCTGCGGGTACAGGGAATCCGTTCTTTACCACCGACTCTGCGGCATGTCTGCGCGGGATTGAAATTGAAGCCGACGTTGTGCTTAAAGCAACGAAAGTAGATGGCGTGTTTACAGCCGATCCAGCCAAAGATCCCACGGCGACCATGTACGAACAGCTGACCTACAACGAAGTTCTGGATAAAGAGCTGAAAGTGATGGATCTTGCCGCCTTCACGCTGGCCCGAGACCACAAACTGCCAATTCGTGTCTTCAACATGAATAAACCTGGTGCACTGCGTCGCGTAGTGATGGGTGAAAAAGAAGGCACTTTGATTACGGAATAATTTCCGTTGGCGGTAAATACAGGTAAGATTCGGCTCTACTTTATTGCGGTTTTTTACCTGGACGCGCCCCGGGCGCTGTCATGAATTAAACAGGGCTATACTTAGCACATCTTTTAACGGTGGTGCTGGCGGATAGTCTGCCTGAGACAAGTTTTCAAGGATTCGTAACGTGATTAACGAAATCAGAAAAGATGCAGAAGTACGCATGGATAAATGCGTAGAAGCCTTCAAAAACCAAATCAGCAAAGTGCGTACTGGTCGTGCTTCCCCAAGCCTGCTTGATGGCATTATCGTGGAATACTACGGTACACCAACACCACTGCGTCAGTTGGCAAGCGTCACGGTTGAAGATACCCGTACGCTGAAAATCAACGTATTCGATCGCTCTATGGGGCCGGCCGTTGAGAAAGCGATTATGGCGTCCGACCTGGGTCTGAACCCAAGCTCCGCAGGTACTGACATCCGCGTACCACTGCCAGCGCTGACGGAAGAACGTCGTAAAGAGTTGATCAAAGTTGTTCGTGGTGAAGCAGAGCAGGGGCGCGTTGCTGTTCGTAACGTGCGCCGTGATGCGAACGATAAAGTGAAAGCCCTGCTGAAAGATAAAGAAATCAGTGAAGACGACGATCGCCGTTCTCAGGACGACGTGCAGAAACTGACTGACGCTGCCATCAAGAAACTTGATGCGGCGCTGGCAGATAAAGAAGCGGAACTGATGCAGTTCTGATTTCTGTCGTAATCTGATTGAACGCCGTACAGAAAGTCCTGGTGACTTTGCTGGCGGCGTTTTGCTTTTTTCTGGTTTAATTTTTTCCGGACATCTCATGAAGCATTTAACTCTCCTCGGCTCAACTGGCTCTATCGGTTGTAGCACTCTCGACGTCGTTCGCCATAACCCTGAACATTACGCAGTGACTGCCCTGGTGGCCGGTAAAAATGTTCAGCGTATGGTTGAGCAATGTCTTGAGTTTACCCCCCGCTATGCGGTTATGGATGACGAGGACAGTGCTCGCCAGGTTAAGGCATTGCTTCTTGAAAAAGGCAGTCACACTGACGTTCTGAGTGGTCAGCAGGCGGCATGTGATATGGCTTCACTTGATGATGTTGATCAGGTCATGGCGGCAATCGTCGGTGCGGCAGGGCTTTTGCCGACGCTTGCCGCTATTGATGCGGGGAAAACCGTCTTACTGGCGAACAAAGAGTCACTGGTGACCTGTGGGCGCTTGTTTATGGATGCAGTTAAGCAACGAGGTGCACGTCTTTTACCTGTCGACAGCGAACACAACGCTATTTTTCAGAGTTTGCCGCAACCTTTTCAGCAAAACCTGGGGTACGCTGATCTGGAGCAAAATGGTGTTGTGTCCATTCTGCTTACCGGGTCTGGTGGCCCGTTCCGGGAAACGCCACTGTCTGAATTGAGCGCGATGACGCCGGATCAGGCATGTCGTCACCCGAACTGGTCGATGGGACGCAAGATTTCAGTCGATTCAGCCACCATGATGAACAAAGGTCTGGAATACATTGAAGCGCGTTGGCTGTTCAATGCCTCTGCAAAACAGATGGAAGTACTGATCCACCCGCAATCGGTGATTCACTCCATGGTGCGTTACCAGGATGGCAGTGTGCTTGCGCAACTGGGTGAGCCGGATATGCGTACACCCATTGCACATTCGATGGCGTGGCCAAACCGTGTGCAGTCTGGCGTAAAGCCGCTCGATTTTTGCAAGCTAAGTTCACTGACGTTCAGCGAGCCTGATTATGACCGCTATCCGTGCCTGAAGCTGGCGATGGAAGCGTTCGACCAGGGGCAGGCAGCGACAACAGCACTCAATGCGGCTAATGAAATTACCGTTGCCGCGTTTCTTGCACAGCAAATCCGCTTTACGGATATTGCCGCATTAAATCTATCTGTTCTGGAAATGATGGATTTACGTGAGCCGCAAAGCGTAGAAGAGGTGCTGACTGTCGATGCTGATGCACGTATTGTGGCGCAAAAACAGGTGACTCGTCTCTCAAGCTGGTGATAATCCACCCACTAGTGGTCGTGCTATTTGTTAGCGTTGTGCTTCAGTGATATAGTCTGCGCCACCTGATCGCAGGTATTTGGCTTTATGTGGTCAGGTAAGCCGTGGTTTGACACGGCTTTTTTGTGTATAGGCTTCAGTATTCCTGAGTACCGTTAAATCCTTTTCAGGGACTAAAAACGCGTTATGTTGTCTGTGAATCAACCATTAAGCGTAAACTTGCCAGCACATGGCTGTCGTCATGTCGCAATCATTATGGATGGCAATGGCCGCTGGGCGAAAAGACAAGGGAAGATACGGGCCTTTGGGCATAAAGCTGGGGCGAAATCTGTTCGCCGCGCCGTTTCTTTTGCCGCCAATAACGGCATTGATGCGTTAACGCTCTATGCTTTTAGCAGTGAAAACTGGAATCGACCCGCGCAGGAAGTGAGCGCGTTGATGGAGTTATTTGTGTGGGCGCTCGACAGTGAAGTAAAAAGCCTGCACCGCCACAACGTCCGTCTGTGCATCATTGGTGATACCAGTCGTTTTAACTCGCGTCTGCAGGAACGTATTCGTAAAGCTGAGGCGTTGACCGAAAATAACACAGGTCTGACACTCAATATTGCGGCGAATTACGGCGGGCGTTGGGATATTATCCAGGGCGTTCGGCATTTGGCTGAACAGGTTCAGGAAGGGCTGTTGAGACCCGACCAAATTGATGAAGAGGCGCTGAGTAAGCAAATCTGCATGAATGAACTGACTCCCGTGGATTTAGTAATTAGGACAGGGGGAGAGCATCGTATTAGTAACTTCTTGCTGTGGCAAATTGCCTATGCCGAACTTTACTTTACAGATGTTCTTTGGCCCGATTTTGATGAACAAGACTTTGAAGGTGCGCTGCATGCCTTTGCCAATCGAGAGCGTCGTTTCGGCGGCACCGAGCCTGGTGGCGACAAAGCCTGATGGGGGTAGCTTTTGCTGAAGTATCGCCTGATTTCCGCTTTTGTATTAATACCTATTGTTATTGCGGCGCTGTTTTTACTGCCTCCGGTGGGATTCGCTATTGTCACGCTGGTGGTATGTATGCTCGCCGCGTGGGAATGGGGACAGTTTAGCGGCTTTACCTCACGCACTCAGCGGGTATGGCTGGCGGTGCTCTGTGGCCTGTTATTGGCGCTGATGCTGTTTACGTTGCCTGAATACCATCATGATATTCATCAGCCATTGGTTGCTGGCGCACTGTGGGCGTCGCTAGGCTGGTGGGGTGTTGCACTCTTGCTGGTGTTTTTTTATCCAGGCTCAGCGGCAGTATGGCGCGAATCTAAAGTTCTGCGTCTTATTTTCGGCCTGCTCACAATTGTTCCTTTTTTCTGGGGTATGCTCGCGCTGCGCGCCTGGCACTATGATGACAATCACTACAGCGGTGCATTTTGGCTGCTTTATGTCATGATTCTCGTCTGGGGGGCTGACTCCGGGGCCTATATGTTTGGTAAACTGTTTGGCAAGCATAAACTTGCGCCAAAGGTTTCCCCTGGTAAAACCTGGCAAGGGTTTATCGGTGGCCTGTTTACGGCCGCGGTGATTTCCTGGGGCTACGGTGTCTGGGCGAATCTCGAAGTCGCACCGTCAACGTTGCTGGTTTGCTCCATTTTTGCTGCGCTGGCATCGGTACTCGGTGATTTGACTGAAAGTATGTTCAAGCGTGAAGCAGGGATTAAGGACAGTGGTCACCTTATTCCAGGTCATGGCGGTATTCTGGATCGCATTGATAGCCTGACGGCTGCGGTCCCTGTGTTTGCCTGCCTGTTGTTACTGGTATTCGGGACGATTTAACGGAAGGTTTTATGCTGAGCATTCTCTGGAATCTGGCGGCGTTCATTGTTGCACTGGGTGTACTGATTACCGTGCATGAATTTGGCCATTTCTGGGTTGCTCGGCGCTGTGGTGTGCGAGTGGAGCGATTCTCCATCGGGTTTGGTAAATCACTCTGGAAACGCACCGATCGCCATGGCACTGAATTTGTCATCGCACTTATTCCTCTGGGTGGCTATGTCAAAATGCTCGACGAGCGTGTTGAGCCTGTAGCCCCCGAATTGCGGCACTATGCGTTCAACAACAAAACTGTTGGCCAACGTGCTGCTATCATTGCTGCCGGTCCGGTAGCCAACTTTATCTTTGCTATCTTCGCTTACTGGCTGGTGTTTATCATCGGTGTTCCTGGTGTGCGTCCGGTGGTGGGTGAAATTGCCCCTAATTCCATCGCGGCAAATGCGCAAATTAATCCTGGGATGGAACTTAAAGCGATTGATGGCATCGAAACCCCTGATTGGGATGCCGTGCGACTGCAACTGGTTGCCAAGATTGGTGATGAGCAGGCAACTGTCAGCGTGTCGCCGTTTGGGTCTGATCAGCGGCAGGAAAAAGTCCTGAACTTACGCCACTGGGATTTCGAGCCTGATAAAGAAGATCCCGTTTCAGCGTTGGGTATTCGTCCTCGTAGCGCGCAGATCGAGCCGGTATTAGCCGAAGTACAGGTAAATTCAGCGGCGAGTAAAGCGGGTTTGCAAGCGGGCGACAGGATCGTTAAAGTCGATGGTCAGCCATTAACACAATGGATGACCTTTGTTAATCTGGTGCGCGATAATCCAGGTGTTTCGCTCGCGCTAGAAGTAGAAAGGCAGGGGAGTCCGCTCTCTCTGACGTTAATTCCGGATACTAAATCGGGTAGCGGTAGGGCTGAGGGGTTCGCAGGCGTTGTGCCTAAAGTGATCCCACTGCCAGATGAGTATAAGACAATACGCCAGTATGGGCCGTTTAGTGCCATTCTTGAAGCCACGGATAAAACATGGCAACTGATGAAGCTAACGGTCAACATGTTGGGGAAATTGATAACCGGTGATGTGAAACTGAACAACCTCAGTGGGCCAATCTCTATTGCCCAGGGGGCTGGGATGTCAGCGGAGTTCGGGGTGATTTACTATCTCATGTTTCTCGCGCTCATTAGCGTGAACCTGGGGATAATCAACCTGTTCCCGCTTCCCGTGTTAGACGGGGGGCATCTGCTGTTTTTAGCGATTGAAAAGCTAAAAGGCGGACCGGTATCCGAGCGAGTTCAAGACTTTAGTTATCGCATTGGCTCGATTTTGCTGGTGCTGTTAATGGGGCTTGCACTTTTCAATGATTTCTCTCGGTTGTAAGAGAGTTAGTTAGGAAGAACGCATAATAACGATGGCGATGAAAAAGTTGCTCATAGCGTCGCTGCTGTTTAGCAGCGCAACCGTATACGGTGCTGACGGGTTCGTAGTGAAAGACATTCATTTCGAAGGCCTTCAGCGTGTCGCCGTTGGTGCAGCCCTCCTCAGTATGCCTGTGCGCCCTGGCGACACGGTTAATGATGATGATATCAGTAACACCATCCGTGCTCTGTTTGCCACTGGCAACTTTGAGGACGTCCGCGTCCTGCGTGATGGTGATACGCTGCTGGTTCAGGTAAAAGAACGCCCGACGATCGCCAGTATCACTTTCTCCGGCAACAAGTCGGTTAAAGATGACATGCTCAAGCAGAACCTTGAAGCATCTGGTGTCCGTGTGGGTGAATCCCTGGACCGCACAACTCTCTCCGATATTGAGAAAGGACTGGAAGACTTCTACTACAGCGTCGGTAAATACAGCGCTAGCGTGAAAGCGGTTGTCACACCGCTGCCGCGTAACCGTGTAGACCTTAAGCTGGTCTTCCAGGAAGGTGTCTCTGCGAAGATCCAACAGATCAACATCGTTGGTAACCATGCTTTCACCACCGATGAGTTGATTTCAACGTTCCAGTTGCGTGATGAAGTACCATGGTGGAACGTGGTTGGCGATCGAAAATACCAGAAGCAAAAGCTTGCGGGTGACCTCGAAACTCTGCGTAGCTACTATCTGGATCGCGGTTATGCCCGTTTCAACATCGATTCTACTCAGGTGAGTCTGACGCCGGACAAGAAAGGTATCTACATTACGGTTAACATTACTGAAGGCGAGCAGTACAAGCTTTCGGGTGTTGAAGTTAGTGGAAATCTGGCGGGCCATTCTGCAGAGATCGAGACACTGACTAAAATTCAGCCAGGCGATCTGTATAGCGGCGCGAAAGTAACCAAAATGGAAGACAGCATTAAGAAACTGCTCGGCCGTTATGGTTATGCCTATCCACGTGTACAAACTCAGCCTGAAATCAACGATGCTGATAAAACCGTTAAGCTGCGTGTGAATGTCGATGCCGGTAACCGTTTCTACGTGCGTAAGATCCGCTTTGAAGGTAACGATACCTCCAAAGATTCCGTTCTGCGCCGCGAAATGCGTCAGATGGAAGGTGCATGGTTAGGCAGCGATCTGGTTGACCAGGGTAAAGAACGTCTGAACCGTCTCGGCTACTTTGAAACAGTAGATACAGATACCCAGCGTGTTCCTGGCAGCCCGGATCAAGTTGATGTTGTTTATAAAGTGAAAGAGCGTAACACCGGTAGCTTCAACTTCGGTGTGGGTTACGGTACTGAAAGTGGTGTGAGTTTCCAGGTTGGTGTTCAACAAGATAACTGGTTAGGCACAGGTTATTCTGTTGGCATTAACGGGACCAAAAACGACTATCAGACCTACTCTGAATTCTCTGTCACAAACCCGTACTTCACTGTTGATGGTGTAAGTTTGGGTGGTCGTATTTTCTATAACGACTTTAAAGCGGATGATGCGGATCTTTCCTCCTATACCAACAAAAGTTATGGTCTGGATGGTACGCTCGGCTTCCCGATTAACGAATACAACACCCTGCGTGCTGGCTTAGGTTACGTACATAACGACCTGTCCAACATGCAACCGCAGGTGGCGATGTGGCGTTATCTGGACTCTATTGGTCAGTCGACAAGCACATCCAGTGACAGCAACGGGTTTGCTGCGGATGACTTCACCTTCAACTACGGCTGGACCTATAATCGTCTTGATCGCGGTTATTTCCCGACAGAAGGTTCGCGCGTTAACCTGAACGGTAAAGTCACCATCCCTGGTTCCGATAACGAGTTCTATAAAGTTACGCTGGATACCGCGTCTTACTTCCCTATTGATGATGACCATAAATGGGTCGTTCTGGGTCGTACCCGTTGGGGTTATGGCGATGGTCTGGGCGGTAAAGAACTGCCGTTCTATGAGAACTTCTATGCCGGTGGTTCCAGTACCGTTCGTGGCTTCCAGTCCAATAACATTGGTCCGAAAGCGGTGTATTACGGCGGTAAAGGGCTGGATAACTGCGATACGACAGATACGACGAAATTATGTAGCTCTGATGATGCCGTTGGTGGTAACGCCATGGCTGTCGCTAGCCTTGAGTTCATCACACCAACGCCGTTTATCAGTGATAAATATGCGAACTCAGTCCGTACTTCCTTCTTCTGGGATACGGGTACAGTGTGGGATACCAACTGGAGTACGAAAGGGATGCCTGCTGACATTCCAGACTACAGCGATCCGAGCAATATTCGCATGTCTGCAGGTATCGCATTACAATGGATGTCACCGCTGGGGCCGTTGGTGTTCTCCTACGCCCAGCCGTTTAAGAAATACGATGGAGACAAAGCGGAACAGTTCCAGTTTAACATTGGTAAAACCTGGTAATAATTCGCTGCAACGGAATGCGCAGGCAGTGTAGCGCTGACAATTGGCGATCGTGAAAACGATCGCCTTGCCACGCAAAGAACGGCACTCTTGGGTGCTAATGGGATGGTAAGGAGTTAATTGTGAAAAAGTGGTTATTAGCTGCAGGTCTCGGTTTAGCGATGGTAACGTCTGCCCAGGCAGCGGATAAAGTTGCAATCGTCAACATGGGTAGCTTGTTCCAGCAGGTTGCACAGAAAACGGGTGTTTCCGCAACGCTGGAAAACGAGTTCAAAGGCCGTGCAAGCGAACTGCAAGGTATGGAAAACGATCTTCAGTCCAAAATGCAGCGTCTGCAGCGTGATGGTTCTACCATGAAGGCAGCAGACCGTAGCAAACTGGAAAAAGACGTAATGGCTCAGCGCCAGACTTTCTCTCAGAAGGCACAGGCATTCGAGCAGGATCGTCAACGTCGTTCTAACGAAGAACGTGGCAAACTGGTTACTCGTATTCAGACTGCTGTTAAATCAGTTGCTGCCGATCAGAGCATCGATCTGGTTGTAGATGCGAATGCCGTTGCTTACAACAGCAAAGATGTTAAAGACATTACTGCTGATGTACTGAAACAGGTTAAATAAGTAATGCCTTCAATTCGACTGGCTGATTTAGCTCAGCAGTTGGATGCAGAATTACACGGTGATGGCGATATCGTCATCACCGCTGTTGCGTCCATGCAATCTGCTAAAGCTGGCAACATTACCTTCATGGTAAGCCCTAAGTACCGTGAACATCTGGCTCAATGCCAGGCGTCGGCTGTTGTTCTGACGCAGGATGATCTTCCGTTTGCCGCAGGCGCTGCATTGGTAGTGAGGAACCCCTACCTGACGTATGCTCGCATGGCTCAAATTCTTGATACCACGCCGCAACCGGCGAAAAACATTGCTGCAAGTGCAGCGATCGACCCGACGGCGAAGCTGGGTAACAATGTTGCTATTGGCGCGAATGCTGTTATTGAATCCGGCGTTGTACTGGGTGATAACGTAGTGATTGGTGCGGGTAGCTTCGTTGGGAAAAATACCAAAATTGGTGCAGGTTCCCGTTTATGGGCCAATGTGTCCGTTTACCATGAAGTTGAGATCGGCGAAAATTGCCTTGTTCAGTCTGGAACTGTAATTGGTTCAGACGGGTTTGGCTATGCTAACGATCGTGGTAATTGGGTGAAGATCCCACAGCTTGGTCGTGTCATTATTGGCGATCGTGTTGAGATCGGTGCATGTACAACCATTGACCGTGGTGCGCTTGATGACACCATTATTGGCAAAGGTGTTATCATCGATAATCAGTGTCAGATTGCACATAACGTCGTGATTGGCGACAATACTGCTGTTGCAGGTGGCGTAATCATGGCTGGCAGCCTGAAAATTGGCCGTTATTGTATGATTGGCGGGGCTAGCGTGATCAATGGGCATATGGAAATATGCGACAAAGTCACGGTAACCGGGATGGGCATGGTGATGCGTCCTATTACTGAGCCAGGTGTCTACTCCTCCGGTATCCCGCTGCAGCCCAACAAGGTGTGGCGTAAAACAGCAGCTTTGGTGATGAATATTGATGATATGAGCAAGCGACTCAAGGCTCTTGAGCGCAAGATCGATCAACAAGACTAAACGTTCACCCGTTTAACGCTAACTTTCCCGGCCTGTCGGCTTTCTTATAAACCGGCAGGCCGTGTTATTATTGCTATTCAGTACATTTTGACAGGAAGAGTATTTTGACTACTGACACTCATACTCTGCATATTGAAGAGATTTTAGAACTTCTGCCTCACCGCTATCCGTTTTTGCTGGTAGACCGTGTGCTGGATTTTGAAGAAGGTCGTTTTCTGCGCGCAGTGAAAAATGTCTCCGTAAATGAGCCATTCTTCCAGGGGCATTTCCCTGGTAAACCTATCTTCCCGGGTGTGTTGATCCTGGAAGCGATGGCACAGGCAACGGGTATTCTGGCGTTTAAAAGCGTTGGTAAACTGGAGCCTGGTGAGTTGTATTACTTCGCAGGTATTGATGAAGCGCGCTTTAAGCGTCCAGTCGTGCCCGGTGATCAGATGATCATGGAAGTCACTTTTGAAAAAACGCGTCGTGGCCTGACTCGCTTCAAAGGCGTAGCTCTGGTTGATGGCAAAGTTGTTTGCGAAGCGACAATGATGTGCGCGCGTAGCCGGGAGGCCTGATACGTGATTGATAAATCCGCCTTTATTCATCCTACTGCGATTGTGGAAGTTGGTGCCATCATTGGTGCTAATGCCCACATTGGTCCTTTCTGTATTGTTGGGCCCAATGTTGAAATTGGTGAGGGTACAGTACTGAAATCTCACGTTGTGGTGAATGGCCATACGACCATTGGTCGCAACAACGAGATCTATCAGTTTGCCTCCATTGGTGAAGTAAACCAGGACCTGAAATACGCTGGTGAACCGACCCGTGTGGAAATCGGCGATCGTAACCGTATTCGCGAAAGCGTCACCATTCATCGTGGCACAGTACAGGGTGGTGGATTGACAAAGGTGGGCAGCGACAACCTGTTTATGATCAATGCACATATCGCGCACGATTGTACGGTAGGTAGCCGCTGTATTCTCGCCAACAATGCAACGCTGGCGGGACACGTATCGGTTGATGATTTCGCAATTATTGGCGGCATGACTGCTGTCCATCAATTTTGCATCATTGGTGCACATGTGATGGTCGGTGGCTGCTCCGGTGTGGCGCAAGATGTCCCACCGTACGTCATTGCGCAGGGCAATCACGCAACGCCGTTTGGCGTGAATATCGAAGGTCTCAAGCGTCGTGGCTTTAGCCGTGAAGCGATTACAGCGATCCGTAACGCGTACAAACTACTGTACCGTAGCGGAAAAACGCTGGAAGAGGCTAAACCGGAAATTGCTGAGTTAGCGAAAAAATACCCTGAAGTGAATGAGTTCATGGAGTTCTTTGAACGTTCAACTCGCGGTCTGATTCGTTAATGGTCGACAATCGTCCTCTTACGATAGCCCTGGTCGCCGGAGAAACCTCCGGCGATATTCTTGGTGCAGGTCTTATCCGTGCGCTTAAAGCTCGTGTACCGAATGCTCGCTTTGTGGGTGTTGCGGGTCCACTTATGCAGGCTGAAGGTTGCGAAGCCTGGTATGAAATGGAAGAGTTGGCGGTCATGGGCATTGTTGAGGTGCTGGGACGCCTGCGTCGCCTGTTGCATATTCGCGCCGATCTCACTCGCCGTTTTACCGATCTCAAACCCGATGTGTTTGTTGGTATCGATGCGCCTGACTTCAATATCACGCTTGAAGGCAATCTGAAAAAACAGGGCATCAAAACCATTCATTACGTCAGTCCATCTGTTTGGGCGTGGCGACAGAAACGCGTTTTCAAAATAGGAAAATCCACCGATTTGGTGCTGGCTTTTCTGCCTTTCGAAAAAGCGTTTTACGATAGATTCAATGTTCCGTGCCGCTTTATCGGCCATACCATGGCAGATGCAATGCCATTGGATCCAGATAAAAATGCGGCGCGTGACGTGTTGGGTATTCCGCATGATGCACATTGTCTGGCACTACTGCCCGGAAGTCGTGGAGCGGAAGTGGAGATGCTGAGTGCTGATTTCCTGAAAACAGCACAAATACTGCGTAACACATACCCCGACCTGGAAGTGGTTGTACCGTTAGTGAATGCTAAACGTCGCGAGCAGTTCGAACGAATTAAGGCAGAGGTTGCACCTGACCTGCATGTCCACTTGCTGGATGGTAAAGGCCGCGAGGCTATGGTGGCCAGCGATGCCGCATTGCTGGCGTCGGGTACGGCAGCGCTGGAGTGTATGCTGGCAAAATGCCCGATGGTTGTAGGCTACCGCATGAAGCCATTCACCTTCTGGCTGGCAAAACGTCTGGTTAAAACGGATTATGTTTCTTTGCCAAACTTGCTTGCCGGACGTGAATTGGTGAAAGAGTTGTTACAGGATGAATGCCAGCCTCAGGCGTTGGCGGATGCATTATTGCCGCTCCTGGCAGACGGTAAAACCAGCCATCAGATGCATGATACTTTCAGGGAACTGCATCAGCAGATCCGTTGTAATGCCGATGAGCAAGCGGCTGACGCGGTGCTGGAGCTAGCAAAATGATAGAATTTATCTATCCACACACGCACCTTGTGGCGGGTGTGGATGAAGTGGGCCGTGGCCCTCTGGTTGGTGCAGTGGTGACTGCTGCTGTGATCCTTGATCCGGCTCGCCCGATTGTTGGGTTAAACGATTCTAAAAAACTTTCAGAAAAGCGCCGATTGGCGCTCTTTGATGAGATCAACGAAAACGCTCTGGCCTGGAGTCTGGGTCGCGCGGAACCGCATGAAATCGATGAATTAAATATATTGCACGCTACTATGCTGGCGATGCAGCGTGCGGTTGCGGGACTGAAAATTGCGCCGGAATACGCCCTTATTGACGGTAATCGCTGTCCGGCACTGCCAGTGCCTTCTATGGCAGTGGTCAAAGGTGATAGCCGGGTTGCTGAAATCAGTGCCGCTTCTATTATGGCTAAAGTGACACGTGACGCCGAAATGGCTGAACTGGATCTCATTTATCCCCAGTATGGTTTTGCCCAGCATAAGGGATATCCAACCGCTTTCCATCTGGAAAGGCTGGCTGAATATGGCGCAACTGAACATCATCGGCGCAGCTTTGGTCCGGTGAAACGCGCGCTGGGACTGGTGTCCTGAATCAATACGCAAGCAAATAAGTAACGCGGAATCTGAAGATGGCTGAACCACGTTTCGTACACCTGCGGGTGCATAGCGACTACTCCATGATTGATGGGCTGGCGAAGACCGGACCGCTTGTAAAAAAGGCGGCTGCTCTTGGCATGCCTGCGCTGGCGATCACCGATTTCCTCAACCTTTGCGGTCTGGTGAAGTTCTACGGGACGGCGCATGGCGCAGGGCTGAAACCTATCGTTGGAGCAGATTTTCATGTGCAGAGCGAGTTACTCGGCGATGAAATGACGCAGCTCACCGTACTTGCCATGAACAACACAGGGTATCAGAACCTGACGTTGTTGATCTCCCGTGCGTATCAGCGTGGCTATGGCGTATTGGGTCCCTGGATTGATCGCGACTGGCTGGCGGAGTTGAGTGAAGGGCTGTTGCTGATTTCAGGCGGTCGCATGGGCGATGTCGGTAAAAGCTTGCAGCGAGGAAACCCGGCTCTGGTTGAGCAGTGTGTTTCATTTTACGAACAGCATTTCCCGGATCGTTACTATCTTGAACTGATCCGTACCGGACGGCCAGAAGAAGAAAATTATCTGCATGCCGCTGTGGCTCTGGCGGAGGAGCGCGGGTTGCCGGTTGTGGCCACTAACGATGTGCGCTTCCTCGAACCGGGGGATTTTGACGCGCATGAGATTCGCGTGGCGATCCATGATGGTTTTACGCTCGACGATCCCAAACGCCCACGTAACTACTCACCGCAGCAGTATATGCGCAGTGAGGATGAGATGTGCGAGTTGTTCGCCGATCTTCCGGAAGCGCTGGAAAACTCAGTTGAAATTGCTAAACGCTGTAATGTGACGGTGCGTTTAGGCGAATACTTCTTGCCCCAATTCCCGACCGGCGAGATGACTACGGAAGATTTTCTGGTCCTCAAATCGAAAGAGGGCCTGGAAGATCGTCTGGAATTTCTGTTCCCTGATGAAAATGTGCGGAAAGAGAAACGACCGCCTTACGATGAGCGACTGGATATTGAACTCCAGGTTATCAACCAGATGGGATTCCCTGGCTACTTCCTGATCGTGATGGAGTTTATCCAGTGGTCCAAGGATAACGGCGTACCTGTTGGTCCAGGACGTGGTTCTGGTGCAGGGTCGCTCGTGGCCTATGCACTTAAAATTACCGATCTTGATCCGCTGGAGTTTGACCTGCTGTTTGAACGTTTCCTTAACCCGGAACGTGTTTCCATGCCCGACTTTGACGTTGACTTCTGTATGGAGAAGCGCGACCAGGTTATTGATCACGTGGCTGAAATGTACGGTCGTGATGCGGTATCGCAGATTATCACTTTCGGTACAATGGCCGCGAAAGCGGTTATCCGTGACGTAGGACGCGTGCTGGGACATCCATACGGATTTGTTGACCGAATTTCTAAGCTAGTTCCGCCTGATCCTGGCATGACGCTTGCGAAAGCGTTCGAAGCAGAGCCGCAATTACCGGAAATTTACGAAGCGGACGAAGAAGTTAAAGCGCTGATTGATATGGCGCGTAAGCTGGAAGGTGTCACGCGAAATGCCGGTAAGCACGCGGGGGGCGTGGTTATTGCGCCAACCAAAATTACTGACTTTGCTCCGCTATACTGCGATGAGGCAGGGCAGCATCCAGTAACCCAGTTTGACAAGAATGACGTTGAATACGCCGGGCTCGTGAAATTTGACTTCCTGGGTTTGCGTACGCTCACTATCATTGACTGGGCACTGAAGATGATCAATCCGCGTCGGGCTAAACAAGGCCTGGAACCGATTGATATCGCAGCCATCCCTCTTGATGATAAGAAAAGTTTCGACATGCTGCAGCGCTCGGAAACCACAGCGGTATTCCAGCTTGAATCCCGTGGCATGAAAGATTTGATTAAGCGCCTGCAGCCTGACTGCTTCGAAGATATGATCGCACTGGTCGCCCTTTTTCGTCCGGGCCCACTGCAGTCAGGGATGGTAGATAACTTTATTGACCGTAAACACGGGCGCGAAGAGATTTCTTACCCGGATGTACAGTGGCAGCACGAAAGCCTGAAACCCGTACTGGAGCCGACCTACGGCATTATCTTGTACCAGGAACAGGTTATGCAGATTGCACAGGTGCTTTCTGGCTATACGCTCGGCGGCGCAGATATGCTTCGCCGCGCGATGGGTAAGAAAAAGCCTGAAGAGATGGCCAAACAGCGTGGTACGTTCGAAGAAGGCGCAAAAAATAACGGCGTTGATGGCGAGCTGGCGATGAAGATTTTCGACCTGGTGGAGAAATTCGCTGGGTACGGATTTAACAAATCACACTCCGCCGCCTATGCTTTGGTGTCATACCAGACGCTGTGGCTGAAAGCGCACTATCCCGCAGAGTTTATGGCAGCGGTAATGACCGCAGATATGGACAACACGGAGAAAGTGGTTGGCCTGGTGGATGAGTGCTGGCGCATGGGGTTGAAAATCCTGCCGCCAGACATTAACTCCGGTCTTTACCATTTCCACGTCAATGATGACGGCGAGATTGTGTATGGGATCGGTGCGATCAAAGGGGTAGGTGAAGGTCCGATCGAAGCGATTCTTGAGGCGCGTAACAACGGCGGATATTTCCGCGAGCTGTTCGACCTCTGTGCCCGTACCGACACTAAAAAATTGAACCGTCGTGTGCTGGAAAAGCTGATCATGTCTGGCGCGTTCGACAGGCTGGGGCCACATCGTGCCGCGCTGATGAACTCGTTGGCGGATGCCCTGAAGGCAGCCGATCAGCATGCAAAAGCGGAAGCGATTGGGCAGGCCGATATGTTTGGCGTGCTGGCAGAAGAGCCTGAGCAAGTTGAACAGTCTTATGCCAGCTGCCAGCCGTGGCCAGAACAGGTTGTACTGGATGGTGAGCGTGAAACGTTAGGGCTTTACCTGACGGGTCACCCGATCACCCAGTACCTAAAAGAAATTGAGCGCTATGTCGGAGGCTATCGGCTGAAAGACATGCATCCGACAGAACGTGGTAAAATTACCACAGCTGCGGGGCTCGTGATTGCTGCAAGGGTAATGGTCACCAAGCGCGGCAATCGTATCGGCATCTGTACGCTGGATGACCGTTCCGGGCGTCTGGAGGTGATGTTGTTCACCGACGCGCTGGATAAATACCAGCAATTGCTGGAAAAAGACCGCATACTTATCGTCAGCGGACAGGTCAGCTTTGATGACTTCAGCGGGGGGCTTAAAATGACCGCCCGTGAAGTGATGGACATTGACGAAGCCCGGGAAAAATATGCTCGCGGGCTTGCTATCTCGCTGACGGACAGGCAAATTGATGACCAGCTTTTAAACCGACTCCGTCAGTCTCTGGAACCCCACCGCTCGGGGACCATTCCAGTACATCTCTACTATCAGAGGGCGGATGCACGTGCGCGCTTGCGCTTTGGTGCAACGTGGCGTGTCTCTCCGAGCGATCGTTTACTTAACGATCTCCGTGGCCTCATTGGTTCGGAGCAGGTGGAACTGGAGTTTGACTAATACAGGAATACTATGAGTCTGAATTTCCTTGATTTCGAACAGCCGATTGCAGAGCTGGAAGCGAAAATCGATTCTCTGACAGCGGTAAGCCGTCAGGATGAAAAACTGGATATTAACATCGACGAAGAAGTGCATCGTCTGCGTGAAAAAAGCGTAGAACTGACGCGCAAAATCTTTGCCGATCTCGGCGCATGGCAGATAGCCCAACTGGCACGTCACCCTCAGCGTCCGTACACCCTGGATTATGTCCGCCTGGCGTTTGATGAATTTGACGAACTGGCTGGCGATCGCGCTTATGCTGACGACAAAGCCATCGTGGGCGGTATTGCTCGTCTGGATGGGCGTCCGGTGATGATCATTGGTCATCAGAAAGGGCGTGAAACCAAAGAGAAAATTCGTCGTAACTTTGGTATGCCAGCGCCAGAAGGCTATCGTAAAGCACTGCGTTTGATGGAGATGGCTGAGCGTTTCAATATGCCAATCATCACCTTCATTGACACCCCAGGTGCGTACCCTGGTGTGGGGGCTGAAGAACGTGGTCAATCTGAAGCGATTGCCCGTAACCTGCGTGAGATGTCACGCTTGAATGTACCGGTTATCTGCACCGTTATTGGTGAGGGTGGCTCCGGTGGGGCGCTGGCAATCGGTGTGGGCGATAAAGTGAATATGCTGCAGTACAGCACCTATTCCGTTATTTCCCCAGAGGGTTGTGCATCCATTCTGTGGAAAAGCGCGGACAAAGCCCCGCTGGCTGCAGAAGCCATGGGTATCATTGCGCCACGCCTGAAAGAACTGAAGTTGATCGACTCCGTGATCCAGGAGCCGTTGGGTGGTGCGCATCGCAACCCGGAAGCGATGGCTGCATCGCTGAAAGCACAGCTGCTGGCCGATCTCGCCGATCTCGATGTGTTAAGCAAAGACGATCTGCGCAATCGCCGTTATCAGCGTCTGATGAACTACGGTTACGCCTAAGCGTCACAATTATCCGAAAAGCCGCACAATGTTGCGGCTTTTTTTATACCTGTTGTTTAGCTCAGCTATGCTTAGCTAATGTTTTTCAAGGAGGTAAGCCGTGAATATTATTGCGATTATGGGGCCGCACGGCGTCTTTTATAAAGACGAACCCATCAAGGAGCTGGAACAGGCATTAGCTGCGCGTGGGTTTCAATTGATCTGGCCGCACAACAGTGCCGATCTGCTAAAGTTTATCGAGCATAACCCCCGGATTTGCGGCGTCATCTTTGACTGGGATGAGTATGATCTGGAGCTGTGTAGTGACATCAATCAGCTCAATGAATACTTGCCGCTCTATGCTTTCATTAATACCCACTCAACGATGGATGTCAGCGCCCATGATATGCGCATGGCGTTATGGTTCTTCGAATATGCGCTGGGTGCTGCGGAAGATATCGCGACGCGCGTTGAACAGTATACGCGTGAATATCTCGACAATATTACCCCACCGTTTACCCGCGCGCTTTTCACCTATGTGAAGGAAGGGAAGTACACCTTTTGTACGCCAGGACATATGGCTGGCACGGCGTATCAGAAGAGCCCTGTCGGTTGTCTTTTCTATGATTTTTTTGGCGGGAACACTCTTAAAGCTGATGTATCGATTTCAGTCACGGAACTGGGTTCTTTGCTCGACCATACCGGCCCGCATCTGGATGCCGAAGAATACATTGCCCGCACTTTTGGTGCGGAGCAGAGTTACATGGTGACTAACGGAACGTCGACGTCGAACAAAATTGTTGGGATGTATGCAGCGCCCGCTGGCAGCACGCTACTGATTGACCGTAATTGCCATAAATCTTTGGCACATCTTCTGATGATGAGTGATGTTGTCCCACTGTGGTTATCACCCACGCGTAATGCGCTGGGGATCCTGGGGGGAATTCCGCGTCGTGAATTTTCCCACGCTGCCATTGAACAAAAAGTGGCAACCATTCCCGGTGCAACCTGGCCGATTCACGCGGTGATCACCAACTCCACGTACGATGGTCTGCTGTATAACACCAACTGGATCAAGCAGACACTCGACGTGCCTTCTGTTCATTTCGATTCGGCCTGGGTTCCTTATACCAACTTCCATCCAATCTATGCTGGTAAAAGTGGGATGAGCGGTGAACGCGTACCGGGCAAAGTCTTCTTCGAAACGCAGTCGACTCACAAAATGCTGGCTGCCTTTTCGCAGGCCTCCTTAATCCATATTAAGGGCGAATATGACGAAGAGACATTCAATGAAGCCTTTATGATGCACACCACCACTTCCCCGAGCTATCCGCTGGTGGCCTCCATTGAAACGGCAGCGGCAATGCTGCGTGGAAATCCGGGCAAGCGACTGATCAACCGTTCTGTGGAAAGGGCGCTCCATTTCCGCAAAGAAGTACAGCGGCTAAAAGAGGAAGCTGACGGATGGTTCTTTGACATCTGGCAACCGGAAGAGATTGATGAAGCTGAATGTTGGCCCGTAGCACCGGGTGAAAACTGGCATGGCTTCCGTGATGCCGATGGCGATCATATGTTCCTCGATCCCGTGAAAGTGACGATTCTGACGCCGGGCATGGACGAACAAGGCGTGATGAGTGATGAAGGGATCCCTGCCGCACTGGTAGCGAAATTCCTTGATGAGCGTGGTGTCGTGGTGGAGAAGACCGGACCATATAATCTGTTGTTCCTGTTCAGCATCGGCATTGATAAGACCCGCGCGATGGGACTGTTGCGCGGTCTGATGGAGTTCAAACGTGCCTACGATCTGAATTTGCGGGTGAAGAATATGCTGCCCGATCTCTATGCCGAAGATCCTGATTTTTACCGCAATATGCGCATTCAGGATCTGGCGCAGGGGATCCACAAACTGATCCGTCAGCACGATCTGCCACGCCTGATGTTGCAGGCTTTTGACGTGCTGCCAGAGATGAAGTTAACACCGTATAAAGCCTGGCAACAGCAGGTGAAAGGTGAGGTTGAAACCATCGAACTGGAAAATCTGGTTGGACGCGTGTCGGCGAACATGATTCTGCCATATCCACCAGGCGTGCCGCTGCTGATGCCGGGAGAGATGCTCACTGAAGAAAGTCGGGCTGTGCTCGATTTTCTGCTGATGCTTTGTTCCGTAGGACGCCACTATCCTGGTTTTGAGACCGATATCCATGGCGCGAAGCGTGATGAGCAAGGCGGTTACTGGGTCCGAGTCCTAAAATAAGGAGGGCAGCTTGCAAGCCCCGGGTTTTCGGTTGTAACGTTCAGGCATCATAAAAAGGAGAAGCTATGCTGGTTTTAAAACAGGTTCACCACATTGCGATCATTGCGACCGATTACGCCAAAAGTAAGGCATTCTATTGCGATATCTTGGGTTTCACGCTGTTGAGCGAGTTTTACCGTGAGGAACGTGATTCATGGAAAGGGGATCTTGCGTTGAACGGCCAATATGCCATTGAGCTGTTTTCTTTTCCTTTTCCGCCAGCGCGTCCGTCACGACCTGAAGCCTGTGGACTGCGTCATTTAGCGTTTAGCGTCGATGATGTTGAGCGTGCGATAAAACATCTTGAGAGTCATGGCGTGAAATGCGAAGCGATTCGGGTCGATCCCTTTACCGATAAGCGTTTTACCTTTTTCAACGATCCGGACGGATTACCGCTGGAGCTTTACCAGCAGTAATATCCATCATGTGTGATAATGCCCGCTCAGTTCGGGCATTTTTTATGTGTAATTTCATATGACTTCTTCTGCTATCGCTCAAGTCGTTTTGCCGTACCGCCAGTTGCTGGTGGGGTTTAGCGGCGGACTGGATTCCACCGTTTTGCTTCATCGGCTTAAACTCTGGCGTGATCTGGAACCTGATGTTCGGCTTCGGGCGATTCACATTCACCATGGTTTGAGCACGCATGCTGACGCCTGGGTAGCACACTGTGAAGCATTATGCGCGAAGTGGGCGATCCCACTTGTTGTTGAGCGTGTCACGCTCCGGGATGAAGGCCTGGGAATTGAAGCGCAAGCACGGAAAGCCCGCTACGCTGCGTTTGCAAACGCACTGCAAGCTGGTGAAGCTCTGGTGACAGCGCAGCATCTTGATGATCAATGTGAAACTTTTTTGCTGGCGCTTAAGCGGGGAAGTGGTCCTGCGGGGCTTTCCGCTATGCCGGCGCGGACTGATTTTGCGGATACTGAACTGATTCGCCCGTTATTGGGAGAAACGCGTGCTTCCCTTGAAGCCTGGGCGCAGGAGCATCACCTGCGCTGGATTGAAGATGAGAGCAATCTGGACGATAGCTACGACCGCAATTTTCTGCGTTTACGCGTTTTACCCCTCCTGAATCATCGCTGGCCACATTTTGCTGATGCTACGGCAAGAAGTGCTCTGCTTTGTGCAGAGCAGGAAAGTTTGCTGGACGAATTACTGCGCGAAGAGTTGATCGGCATAACCTCTTCAGAGGGTGCGCTGGCGATCCCCCCGCTTGAGGGGATGAGCGTAGTGCGTCGTTCTGCGCTGTTACGCCGCTGGCTTGGCACACAGGGGGCAGTAATGCCTTCACGTGCGATGCTGAACCGCATCTGGGATGAGGTGGCTCAGGCACGGCAAGATGCCACGCCTTGTTTGCATCTGAACGGCTTTGAGGTGAGACGCTATAAAGAGCAGCTTTGGTGGATCAAATGCCAGCCCTCACTTGCGGAGATGATCCTCGACTGGGATTGTCCTGACGAAGCACTGGTGTTGCCTGCAGGAGCAGGGACGGTGTCGCTTGTGGCGTCCGGGAATGTCCGTTTACCGACGGAGAATGAGACTGTCACTGTGCGCTTTAAAGCCCACGGCTTGCTGCATATTGTTGGACGGAACGGCGGACGTAAGCTGAAAAAAATCTGGCAGGAGTGCAATGTGCCACCCTGGTTACGTGACACCACACCGCTGCTATTTTACGGCGAAACGCTAATTGCCGCCGCTGGGGTATTTGTGACTCAGGAAGGATGGGCGGAGCAGGGCGTGTGTTTTGAATGGAGAGCATACGGGCAGCAGGCTGCCCGTTCGTGAAAATCAGGACTCGCTCACCACGACGGTTCCGATTTCTGGGTGACTGAAGCTGGCAATTTTATCGAGACGGAGCTCACGTGTTGCACCAGCATCTTCCACGACCAGATATTCCACATTTTTCCGTGAAACCAGGTCGCTGGCTTTGGCCTTCAACACTTCGCCATCTTTTAACTCCAGCGTCAGCATCAAATGATGCTGGCAGGCGAGTTCGAGGTTGTCATAGTCATCACAATTGATGGGTTGATAGGTATCATTCATCGACATAATCGCTCACCAGTAAATTCGCAGCAGCATACGCTGCTTTTTCCCTGACCGATTCTGAAAGGCTCTCATCAGAGGCCACTTCATTTAGCACTTTCAATACACAGCCCAACGCGTCCGGGATGTATCCCAGATCGCCGCTGGCGATTTCCGCATACCGTTTGCGAATTAACTCACAATAATTATTCACATCCCCTCCTGCCAGCGTACTGACTTTACTGTGAGATATCATTAAGCCTACGAAGATAAACTCGGTTTAGCAAGGTGACTATACCATACTCATTCAAGCAATATCAGCGCCTTGATGGTCTGCCATTCATCACCTCGTAACAGCCTTTTTGCGCTATTTTCGCTACAATGCACGCCTGAATCGAAAGGAGTTCTCTCATGGCGCTGAAAGCGACAATTTATAAAGCGGTGGTCAATGTGGCCGATCTTGACCGCAACCAGTTTCTCGATGCGTCATTAACCCTGGCGCGTCACCCTTCTGAGACCCAGGAGCGGATGATGTTACGCCTGCTGGCATGGATTAAACACGCCGACGAACGCCTGCAATTTACTCGTGGTTTAAGTGCGGAAGATGAACCAGAAGCCTGGTTGCGTAACGACCATCTGGGTATTGATTTGTGGATAGAACTCGGTCTGCCGGATGAACGTCGTATTAAGAAGGCATGCACCCAGGCTGCGCAAGTGTCGCTGTTTACCTATAATCAACGGGCCGCTGAAATATGGTGGCAGCAGCACAAGAATAAGTGTGCGCAGTATGCCAATCTCTCAGTCTGGTATCTGGACGATGAGCAACTGGCGCAGGTGAGTGCGTTCGCGAGCCGTACTATGGTATTGCAGGCGACCATTCAGGATGGCGCGATCTGGCTCTCCGACTCTCAGAATAATCTGGAAATACAGTTTACGGCGTGGCAACCCACTTCATGATTGTTTTGTCCCGAAATGTCAGCATCCCTGATAATGAGCTAGAGATCACGGCGATCCGTGCGCAGGGTGCGGGCGGACAGCATGTTAACAAGGCCTCAACCGCCATTCATTTGCGCTTTGACATCCGGGCATCCAGCCTGCCAGAGTATTACAAAGAAAGCCTTCTTGCTGCCAGCCATCATCTGATCACCAGCGAAGGGATCATTGTGATTAAGGCTCAGGAGTATCGTAGCCAGGAATTAAACCGGGAAGCAGCCATTTCCAGGCTGGTGGCGGTGATAAAAGAATTAACCGCAGTGCAAAAAAGTCGCCGTGAAACCAGACCAACACGCGCATCGAAAGAGCGCAGGTTATCGACGAAAGCTCAGAAATCCACAGTGAAAGCACTACGCGGTAAAGTTCGTCGCCCGATGGAGTGACGAAAAGGAACACAATTTTCATAAGGAATTCATTGTGAAAAAAGCAGTATTGTCAGTACTGGCAGTCAGTACGCTCTTTGCACTTTTTGGGTGTAATAACCGTTCAGAAACCCAGATGTTGCAACCGACGCCAACTGAAGAATTAAAACCGATGCAGCAGAGCTGGCGTGGTGTATTGCCTTGCGCTGATTGCGAAGGGATCGAAACGTCATTGTTTCTGGAGAAAGATGGTAGCTGGGTGATGAACCAGCGCTATCAGGGAGCAAAAGAACCTTCGTCGTTTGCAACCTACGGAACCTGGGCTCGTACCGCAGAGAAGTTGATTCTTACGGATACCACCGGAGAGAAAACCTATTTCCGGGCCAAAGGCGAGGGGATGGAGATGCTCGATCGTGAGGGTAATCCAATCGAGTCTCAGTTTAATTACACTCTGGCGCCGGTTAAAGCGGCTTTGCCGTCAACGCCAATGGCGATGCGAGGGATGTATTTTTACATGGCTGATGCCGCGATCTTTACGGACTGTGCAACAGGTAAGAAAGTGAGTGTGGCTAATAACGCCCAACTGGAGCGTGATTATGCTGTCGCGCGAGGTAATGACAGTAAACCAGTGCTACTGACCGTTGAGGGTCACTTTACACTGGAAGCCAATCCGGATAGCGGCGAGATGGTGAAAACGCTGGTGGCGGATAAAGATGCGAAGTTTGTTGCGGGCAAAGAGTGCGGGAGTAAGTAAGCTAAGCTGCGTTTTGCCATAAAAAACCCCGCATTTGCGGGGTTTTTCGTTTCTTAGCCTTTAATGGCTTTCACCAGGTAATCAAGGATGTCGCCGGTCTTGATCATCTGTTTCTCGCCGCTACGACGGTATTTGTATTCAATCTCGTCGCTGTCGAGGTTGCGGTCGCCGATAACGACAGTGTGCGGAATACCGATCAGTTCCATATCAGCAAACATCACGCCTGGACGCTCTTTACGGTCATCCATCAGCACTTCGATACCCTGAGCACGCAATTCGCTGTAGAGCTTCTCAGCCAGTTCTTGCACGCGATAAGATTTGTGCATATTCATTGGCAGGATAGCGACCTGGAACGGAGCGATATTATCTGGCCAGACAATCCCGCGTTCGTCATGGTTCTGCTCAATCGCCGCGGCAACCACACGTGTTACCCCGATTCCATAGCAACCCATAGTCAGGATCTGGTTACGACCGTCTTCACCCTGAACTGAAGCATTCAGCGCCTGAGAGTATTTCGTACCCAACTGGAAGATGTGACCCACTTCGATACCGCGTTTGATCATCAAAGTACCCTGGCCGTCCGGGCTTGGGTCGCCCGCAACTACGTTACGGATGTCAGCCACTTCTGGTGTCGCGACATCGCGCTCCCAGTTAATGCCGAAGTAGTGCTTACCGTCGATGTTTGCACCCGCGGAGAAATCACTCATTGCGGCAACGGTACGGTCAATGATCACCGGAATTGGCAGATTAACCGGACCAAGAGAACCCGGACCTGCGTTGACCACAGCACGGATCTCGGCTTCGGTAGCGAAAGTCAGTGGGCTTGCAACCTGTGGCAGTTTTTCCGCTTTTACTTCGTTCAGTTCGTGATCGCCACGGACCAGCAATGCAACCAGCGGATATGCGCTGCCTTCCGCTGATTTTACCAGCAGCGTTTTCACCGTTTTCTCAATTGGCAGATTGAACTGTTCAACCAGCTCGGCGATGGTTTTCGCATTTGGCGTATCAACCAGTTTCATCTCTTCGGTTGCGGCTGCGCGCGGTGTTGTAGGCGCCAGAGCTTCCGCAAATTCGATATTGGCTGCGTAATCAGAGGTATCAGAGAAGATCACATCGTCTTCACCGCTTTGCGCCAGCACCTGGAATTCGTGAGATGCGCTACCGCCAATGGAGCCGGTGTCAGCCTGTACGGCACGGAAATCCAGACCCATGCGGGAGAAGATTTTGCTGTAGGCTTCGTACATCTTGTCGTAAGTCTCTTGCAGAGATTCCTGCGATGTATGGAAAGAGTACGCATCTTTCATCAGGAATTCGCGAGAACGCATCACGCCAAAACGCGGGCGGACCTCGTCACGGAATTTAGTCTGGACCTGGAAGAAATTCAGCGGCAGCTGTTTGTAAGAGCTCAGCTCGTTACGAATCAGGTCAGTGATCACTTCTTCATGTGTAGGACCCAGGACAAACGGACGCTCGCCACGGTCAACAAAACGCAGCAGTTCCGGGCCGTACTGCTCCCAACGACCGCTTTCCATCCACAGGTCTGCGGGCTGAACCACAGGCATGGACACCTCGATTGCACCGGCGTTGTTCATCTCTTCACGCACGATGTTTTCGACTTTTTTCAGGACGCGCAGGCCAGTCGGCAGCCAGGTATATAACCCGGAGGCCAGCTTGCGGATCATCCCGGCGCGCAGCATCAACTGGTGGCTGATCACTTCGGCGTCGGCAGGTGTCTCCTTCAGAGTGGAGAGCAGATATTGGCTAGTACGCATGTTGTTACGGTTCCATTTCTACGATTGGAACAGGCTGAAACACCAGCCTGACACAAAAAAAGTGGTTTAGTTTACCAGTGTGGCAAAGATGCCAAAAGAGAGGAAAATAAAATTACTTTGGCTCAAGGGCAAAGACTTCAAAACCATCCTCAGTAACGCGCCAGCGAACATTAAAATCAAGCAGCCAGACAGCATACGTTTTCCCTGCTTCTTCTTCCTTACGGTAGGCTGGACGGGGATCCTGAGCCAGTACCTCAACGATAAATTCCCGCAGGTGGGGATAGCGTTTTTCCAGCAGGTTTAACTGTTGAATAACTTCAACTGAGAACCCGACTGGCATATCTGCCTGTGGCGCTTGTTGGGCATAGCTTGCGCGTGCATCCGGCAAGGCTTCGGCAAAGGGCAAATAAGGCTTGATGTCGATGACGGGTGTGCCATCAACGAGATCGAGGCTGCCTAAATCCAGTATGACCTGATCTTTCTGACACCGGATGCCTTTTAACTCAACCAGAGACATACCGATCGGGTTTGGGCGAAATGTCGAGCGGGTCGCAAAGACGCCCATTCTGGCGTTTCCACCCAGGCGAGGAGGACGAACAGTTGGACGCCATCCACCTTCCATTGTTTGATGGAAGACAAAAATGACCCACAAATGACTAAATGCATCGAGCCCACGAACGGCGTCGGCCTGGTTGTAAGGTGCAAGCAAGTGAAGCTCACCATTGCTTTTTACCAAACCAGGCTGGCGTGGCACGGCGAACTTCTCTTTATAAGGTGAGCGGATAACGCCTATCTGCTCAAACTGAAATGAACTCATTTCGCCGAAATGTTCAGTGCAGAACCGATGCAAACGGCCTGACGGTAGCAGCCAGGTGTTCCACTGGTCACTTCGCAACTGTGCAGCAGAACCGCGTTAGCTTTCATTTTTGCCGCGTTGATCTGCATGCGCTTACGTGCCGTAGGGATGTTGGGTGGGGAGTCCTGATTAGTTGCCTGACAGGATTCGCCGCTCACTTCACCCAGTTCACGGAAAGGTTTACCCACCAGATCGTCAGCTTTGGTAATAATTCTTACCGGTGCAGGACGTGGTGCTTTCGGTTTTACTGGCTCCGCTTTTGGCGGTGTTGCAGTGCTTTGAACAGGTTCAACAGGAGATCTGCTTAGCATAGAACAGCCGCTCAGCATGAGTGCTAAAAGACAGATCGGTAAAGCACGCATAATATTTCCTCAATGGATAATCAAATCGTCAGATATTGAATCAGTTGCCTGCACAAATGACAAGACGGGCATACGCCCGTCCTGATGATTTTACACTAAGGTCAGATTACCAGCCTTTAACCGCACCGCCGTTAAAGACTTTGTTTGCTTCCTGATACACTTCATCTGACTGATACGCCTGAACGAATTTCTTCACGTTTTCAGCATCTTTGTTGTCTTCGCGAGTCACGATCAGGTTGACGTACGGGGAGTCTTTGTCTTCAACGAAGATACCGTCTTTAGCCGGTGTCAGACCAATCTGGCTAGCGTAGGTGGTATTGATAACCGCCAGCGCAATTTGTGCATCGTCCAGAGAGCGTGGCAGTTGTGGGGCTTCCAGCTCAACCAGCTTCAGATTTTTAGGATTCTCGACAACATCAAGAGCGGTTGGCAGCAGGCCTACGCCTTCTTTCAGTTTGATCAGGCCCACTTTCTGCAGGAGCAGCAGTGAACGGCCAAGGTTAGTTGGATCGTTAGGGATAGCGACCTGGGAGCCAGGCTGCAGTTCATCCAGAGATTTAATTTTCTTGGAGTAACCAGCAATTGGGTAAACGAAGGTATTACCGACGGCAACCAGTTTGTAACCGCGATCTTTGATCTGCTGATCCAGATACGGTTTATGCTGGAAGGCGTTTGCATCGATATCGCCTTTGCTGAGTGCTTCGTTCGGCAGCACATAATCGTTAAAGGTCACCAGCTCAACATCCAGGCCATATTTCTCTTTTGCCACTTTCTGAGCAACTTCTGCAACCTGCTGTTCTGCACCCACGATAACGCCCACTTTGATGTGGTTTGGATCTTTCTCGTCCTGACCGCAACCCACCAGTGCCAGAGAGCCGATCAGCGCGCCTACCGCTGCAAAGGTCTTTAATTTAAACGCCATGTTTTATCCTTAACTCGTCGAGTTTGTGTTGTGTGTAACGTTATTTGTGAGTAACAGCCCGGACGATGCGATCGCCAGAGAATTGGATTAAGTAAACCAGAACAACCAGCAATACCAGAACGGTGTTCATCACGGTAGCGTTATAGCCAATATACCCGTACTGATAACCAATCTGGCCTAAACCGCCAGCCCCCACAGCGCCGCCCATTGCGGAATAGCCCACCAGAGTAATGAGTGTAATGGTTGCCGCATTTACCAGACCCGGCAGTGCTTCAGGCAGTAAGACTTTACGAACGATCTGAATAGGCGTTGCGCCCATCGCGCGTGAGGCTTCAATCAAACCGGTCGGGATTTCCAGTAGCGCATTTTCTACCATACGGGCAATAAAGGGTGCAGCACCGACGGTCAGTGGCACAATCGCGGCCTGCAGCCCGATAGATGTACCGACAATCACGCGGGTAAAAGGAATCATCCAGACCAGAAGAATAATGAACGGGATGGAACGGAATATATTCACCAGTGCGGAGAGCGTACGATACAGTTTTGCGTTCTCAATGATCTGGCCAGGGCGCGTGACATACAGCAGCACGCCGACTGGCAAACCAATCACAAAACCAAAAAAGCCCGATACGAAGGTCATTGCCAGCGTTTCCCATACGCCGCGAACCAGCAGCCACATCATCGGTTCAGACATAACCCAGTACCTCTACTTTTACATGGTGTTCTTGCAGCCACGCGATTGCGCCTTGCGTCTCTTCTTGCGTGCCGTGCATTTCTGTCAGCATGATGCCGAACTTAACGCCACCGGCATAATCCATCTGCGCGCTAATAATGTTGTTGTTCACATTAAAGCGACGTGCAGTTTCGGACAGCAACGGAGCATCAACGGACTGACCGGTGAACTCCATACGTAACATGGGCACGCTGTCTGGCGTCGGTTCTGCTTTCAGACGGGCCAGATAATCTTCCGGGATATCCAGATGCAGTGTGGATTGAATAAACTGTTGAGCCAGTGGTGTCTTCGGATGTGAGAACACTTCGCTGACCGTATCCTGTTCGATCAATTCACCGTTGCTGATGACTGCGACGCAGTCACAAATACGTTTAACCACATCCATCTCATGTGTAATCAGAAGGATGGTCAAACCCAGACGCCGGTTAATGTCTTTCAGCAGTTCCAGAATAGAACGTGTGGTTGCTGGATCTAATGCGCTGGTGGCTTCATCGCACAGCAGGACTTTCGGATTGCTTGCCAGCGCGCGGGCAATTGCGACGCGCTGTTTTTGACCGCCGGACAAATTTGCCGGGTAGCTATCGTGCTTATCAGCAAGGCCGACCAGATCCAGTAATTCCGTAACGCGACGCTTAATTTCGTCTTTAGGGGTATTATCCAGTTCCAGTGGCAATGCCACGTTGCCGAAAACAGTGCGGGATGCCAGCAGGTTAAAGTGCTGGAAGATCATGCCAATCTGGCGGCGCGCTTTCGTTAATTCTTTTTCAGAGAGCGCCGTGAGTTCTTGCCCACCGACCTCTACATTTCCCTGAGTAGGGCGCTCAAGTAAGTTAACACAACGGATCAGCGTACTTTTACCTGCACCCGATGCGCCAATGACGCCATAAATTTGACCAGCAGGAACATGCAGGCTGACGTTGTTCAGCGCCTGAATGGTTCGGTTCCCCTGCTGGAACACTTTGGTGATATTGGAAAGTTTAATCATTAGATTATTTTTATCGTATGTAAGTTAGCCGTGGCATTTTGTTCTGCCAGATACGGGGGATGCCCGTAAACAAAATGGATGTTAAGGCATCCAGACGGCTAAATCAATCCAACTCTGTGCGATGAGCACTTTATTGCGCTGCGATTCATGAGATACTAACCAGACATGCCTTTTTCAGGAGCAAACCGGTGGCAAAATCAGTACCCGCAATTTTTCTCGATCGTGATGGCACTATCAATGTGGATCACGGTTATGTCCACGAGATTGATGAGTTCGAGTTTATCGATGGCGTAATAGATGCAATGCGTCAGTTGAAAGAGATGGGTTATGTGCTCGTGGTGGTCACCAACCAGTCCGGTATTGCGCGTGGCAAGTTTACCGAAGCACAATTCGAAACGCTGACGGAATGGATGGATTGGTCGTTAGCAGATCGAGGGGTAGATTTGGATGGCATCTATTACTGCCCACACCATCCTCAAGGAACAGTAGAGGAGTATCGCCAAACTTGTGATTGCCGTAAGCCACATCCAGGGATGTTTGTCTCAGCACAGGAATTTCTGCATATCGATATGGCTGCTTCTTATATGGTGGGTGACAAACTGGAAGATATGCAGGCTGCAACCGCAGCTGGTGTTGGTACGAAGGTATTAGTGCGTACGGGTAAACCTGTGACCCCAGAGGCAGAGAATGTGGCGGATTGGGTGATAAGTAGTCTGGCAGAGCTGCCAAAAGAGATTAAAAAGCATCAAAAGTAAACGTTTTGGTGGAAATGTGAGCGGTTGAAATAAAATTGCATTTTTCCGCTTGTCATTCCTTGGAAGCTCCCTATAATGCGCCTCCATCGACACGGCGGATGTGAATCACTTCACAAACAACCCGGTCGGATGAAGAGAAAAATCCTGAAATAACGGGTTGACTCTGAAAGAGGAAGGCGTAATATACGCCACCTCGCGACAGAGCGCTAAAGCGCGTCGCAACTGCTCTTTAACAATTTATCAGACAATCTGTGTGGGCACTCAAAGTGACATGGATTCTTGACGTCGCAAGACGAAAAATGAATACCAAGTCTCTGAGTGAACATACGTAATTCATTACGAAGTTTAATTCACGAGCATCAAACTTAAATTGAAGAGTTTGATCATGGCTCAGATTGAACGCTGGCGGCAGGCCTAACACATGCAAGTCGGGCGGTAACACAGGGAGCTTGCTCCCGGGTGACGAGCGGCGGACGGGTGAGTAATGTCTGGGAAACTGCCTGATGGAGGGGGATAACTACTGGAAACGGTAGCTAATACCGCATAATGTCGCAAGACCAAAGAGGGGGACCTTCGGGCCTCTTGCCATCAGATGTGCCCAGATGGGATTAGCTAGTAGGTGGGGTAATGGCTCACCTAGGCGACGATCCCTAGCTGGTCTGAGAGGATGACCAGCCACACTGGAACTGAGACACGGTCCAGACTCCTACGGGAGGCAGCAGTGGGGAATATTGCACAATGGGCGCAAGCCTGATGCAGCCATGCCGCGTGTATGAAGAAGGCCTTCGGGTTGTAAAGTACTTTCAGCGGGGAGGAAGGCGTTGTGGTTAATAACCACAGCGATTGACGTTACCCGCAGAAGAAGCACCGGCTAACTCCGTGCCAGCAGCCGCGGTAATACGGAGGGTGCAAGCGTTAATCGGAATTACTGGGCGTAAAGCGCACGCAGGCGGTCTGTCAAGTCGGATGTGAAATCCCCGGGCTCAACCTGGGAACTGCATTCGAAACTGGCAGGCTAGAGTCTTGTAGAGGGGGGTAGAATTCCAGGTGTAGCGGTGAAATGCGTAGAGATCTGGAGGAATACCGGTGGCGAAGGCGGCCCCCTGGACAAAGACTGACGCTCAGGTGCGAAAGCGTGGGGAGCAAACAGGATTAGATACCCTGGTAGTCCACGCCGTAAACGATGTCGACTTGGAGGTTGTTCCCTTGAGGAGTGGCTTCCGGAGCTAACGCGTTAAGTCGACCGCCTGGGGAGTACGGCCGCAAGGTTAAAACTCAAATGAATTGACGGGGGCCCGCACAAGCGGTGGAGCATGTGGTTTAATTCGATGCAACGCGAAGAACCTTACCTACTCTTGACATCCACGGAATTTAGCAGAGATGCTTTAGTGCCTTCGGGAACCGTGAGACAGGTGCTGCATGGCTGTCGTCAGCTCGTGTTGTGAAATGTTGGGTTAAGTCCCGCAACGAGCGCAACCCTTATCCTTTGTTGCCAGCGGCTAGGCCGGGAACTCAAAGGAGACTGCCAGTGATAAACTGGAGGAAGGTGGGGATGACGTCAAGTCATCATGGCCCTTACGAGTAGGGCTACACACGTGCTACAATGGCATATACAAAGAGAAGCGACCTCGCGAGAGCAAGCGGACCTCATAAAGTATGTCGTAGTCCGGATTGGAGTCTGCAACTCGACTCCATGAAGTCGGAATCGCTAGTAATCGTAGATCAGAATGCTACGGTGAATACGTTCCCGGGCCTTGTACACACCGCCCGTCACACCATGGGAGTGGGTTGCAAAAGAAGTAGGTAGCTTAACCTTCGGGAGGGCGCTTACCACTTTGTGATTCATGACTGGGGTGAAGTCGTAACAAGGTAACCGTAGGGGAACCTGCGGTTGGATCACCTCCTTACCTTAAAGAACCTGCCTTTGTAGTGTCCACACAGATTGTCTGATGAAAAATAAGCAGTAAAGAATCTCTGCAGGCTTGTAGCTCAGGTGGTTAGAGCGCACCCCTGATAAGGGTGAGGTCGGTGGTTCAAGTCCACTCAGGCCTACCAAAATCCTTATGAACAAGGATGAGCGGTACAGAGATTAGTCTTTCGATGGGGTTATAGCTCAGCTGGGAGAGCGCCTGCCTTGCACGCAGGAGGTCTGCGGTTCGATCCCGCATAGCTCCACCATCCTTTACTGTTGAAAACAAGAAAACTTCAGAGTGTACCTGAAAAGGTTCACTGCGAAGTTTTGCTCTTTAAAAATCTGGATCAAGCTGAAAATTGAAACGACACACTGTGTCTGTTCTCCGTAATAAGAACAGATGAAGGTGTGTTCGAGTCTCTCAAATTTTCGCAATTTGATGATGAATCGAAAGAAACATCTTCGGGTTGTGAGGTTAAGCGACTAAGCGTACACGGTGGATGCCCTGGCAGTCAGAGGCGATGAAGGACGTGCTAATCTGCGAAAAGCGTCGGCGAGGTGATATGAACCTTTGACCCGGCGATGTCCGAATGGGGAAACCCAGTGCAATTCGTTGCACTATCGTTAACTGAATACATAGGTTAACGAGGCGAACCGGGGGAACTGAAACATCTAAGTACCCCGAGGAAAAGAAATCAACCGAGATTCCCCCAGTAGCGGCGAGCGAACGGGGAGCAGCCCAGAGTCTGAATCAGCAGGTGTGTTAGTGGAACGGTCTGGAAAGTCCGGCGGTACAGGGTGATAGTCCCGTACACAAAAACGCATCTGGTGTGAACTCGAAGAGTAGGGCGGGACACGTGGTATCCTGTCTGAATATGGGGGGACCATCCTCCAAGGCTAAATACTCCTGACTGACCGATAGTGAACCAGTACCGTGAGGGAAAGGCGAAAAGAACCCCGGCGAGGGGAGTGAAAAAGAACCTGAAACCGTGTACGTACAAGCAGTGGGAGCCTCTTTATGGGGTGACTGCGTACCTTTTGTATAATGGGTCAGCGACTTATATTCTGTAGCAAGGTTAACCGAATAGGGGAGCCGAAGGGAAACCGAGTCTTAACTGGGCGTTAAGTTGCAGGGTATAGACCCGAAACCCGGTGATCTAGCCATGGGCAGGTTGAAGGTTGGGTAACACTAACTGGAGGACCGAACCGACTAATGTTGAAAAATTAGCGGATGACTTGTGGCTGGGGGTGAAAGGCCAATCAAACCGGGAGATAGCTGGTTCTCCCCGAAAGCTATTTAGGTAGCGCCTCGTGAACTCATCTTCGGGGGTAGAGCACTGTTTCGGCTAGGGGGCCATCCCGGCTTACCAACCCGATGCAAACTACGAATACCGAAGAATGTTATCACGGGAGACACACGGCGGGTGCTAACGTCCGTCGTGAAGAGGGAAACAACCCAGACCGCCAGCTAAGGTCCCAAAGTCATGGTTAAGTGGGAAACGATGTGGGAAGGCACAGACAGCCAGGATGTTGGCTTAGAAGCAGCCATCATTTAAAGAAAGCGTAATAGCTCACTGGTCGAGTCGGCCTGCGC